>CAMCAZ010000032.1:0-42254 GCA_945872795.1 Chryseobacterium gleum | reverse complement strand
GTGCGGCCGGCCTCACCTCCTCGCTCGCCGCCTGTGCGCGGGGTGTTGTGGGTTTGCGCGAGCGCATGGAGCGGAAGGCGCTTTGGGCGGCATCCTGTTCCGCGGTCTTCTTGCTGATCCCGCGGCCGGTCCCCTTCACCTCCCCGTTGATGTGCACCTCGGCCACGTACACCTTGCCCCGGGTGCCGCCGCCTTCCTCGCGGATCACGAACTCCACCTTCTTGCGGCGCTTCTGGCCCCATTCCAGCAGACGGCTCTTGCCATCCTTGTCCTCCTTCTCGATCTCCTTGAGATCGAAGTGCTGGTGGATGAGCTTCACCACGATCTTGCGGGTCCGCTCGAAGCCCTTGTCCAGGAACAGGGCGCCGATCAAAGCCTCCAGCGCGTTGCCGGGCACGGAGGATTCATGACCGCGTGCCACATTGCTTTCCATGACCCGCTCGATGCTGATGTGCTTCGCGAGGAGGTTCAGCTGGCTTCGGCTCACCAACTTGCTGCGCATGCGCGTCAGGAATCCCTCCCCCTTTTCCGGATAGGTGGTGAACAACAGGCCACCGATGATGGCATCCAGCACGGCATCTCCCAGGAACTCCAGGCGCTCATTGTCCGGTAGGTCGGGACGTTCGTCGACAACGGCGCTCACGTGCCGGAGGGCTTGACGGTACAGGGGAAGATCGCCGGGTGTGATGCCCAGGGTCTGCCTGCACCATGCCCGTACCCGACGTTCCTCGGGGTTCCGTGCGCGGCTGAAGAGGCTGCGAAGCACGAGCGGTCAGCTGTACTTGCGGAAGATCACCGTGGTGTTGTGGCCACCGAACCCGAAGGTGTTGCTCAGCGCCATGTTGACGGTGCGCTTCTGGGCCACATTGAAGGTGAAGTTCAGCTTCGGATCGATCTCTGGATCGTCCGTGAAGTGATTGATCGTCGGTGGCACGATGTCCGTCTTCACGGCCATGATCGCCGCCACACCTTCCACCGCTCCGGCCCCACCAAGCAGGTGCCCGGTCATGCTCTTGGTGGCACTGATGTTCAGGGCATGGGCATGCTCACCGAACAGACGCTGGATGGCCTTCACCTCCTGCGGATCGCCGATGGGGGTGCTGGTGCCGTGCGTGTTGATATAGTCGATGTCCGTGGGAACGATACCGGCATCGTGCAGGGCATGTTTCATGCACAGCTCGGCGCCCAGACCATCGGGATGTGGTGCGGTGATGTGGTAGGCATCGCTGCTCATACCACCACCGACCACCTCGGCGTAGATCTTGGCCCCACGGGCCAGGGCATGCTCCAGATCCTCCAGGATGATCGCAGCTCCACCCTCGCCCAGCACAAAACCGTCGCGGTCCTTGTCGTAGGGACGGCTGGCGGTGGCAGGGTCGTCGTTACGCGTGCTCATGGCGTGCAGGGCATTGAAGCCCCCCACACCGGCCTCGTAGATCGCCGCCTCGCTACCCCCCGTCACCACGGCCACACAGGTGCCGAGACGGATGTAGTTGTAGGCGTCGATCATGGCGTTGTTGCTGGACGCACAGGCGCTGGCCGTGACATAACTGGGGCCATGCAGCACATGGCGCATGCTGATGAGACCCGCTGCGCTGTCCGCGATCATCTTGGGGATGAAGAACGGGTTGAAGCGTGGGGTACCATCACCACGGCCGAAGTTGATGCACTCGTCCTGGAAGGTCTTCAGCCCACCGATCCCACTTCCCCAGATCACGCCGATGCGCTCACGATCGACCTTATCGAGGTCAAGCCCCGAGTCCTTCATGGCCTCGTCCGCACACACCACAGCGAACTGGGTGTAGGGGTCCATCTTGCGCGCTTCCTTGCGGTCGATGAAGTCCTCCGGGTTGAAGCCCTTCACCTCGCAGGCGAAGCGGGTCTTGAACTTGGTGGCGTCGAAGCGGGTGATGGGCGCAGCGCCGCTGCGGCCGCTCACCAACCCTTCCCAATACTCGGGGAGAGTATTGCCAAGGGGAGTAAGCGCACCCAGACCAGTGACTACGACGCGTCTGAGCTGCATCCGGTGGGTCCCGGTGGACCGGTTTTACTTCGCGTTCTTCTCGACGTAATCCACGGCCTGACCCACGGTCTGGATCTTTTCGGCCTGGTCGTCGGGGATGGCGATGTTGAACTCCTTCTCGAACTCCATGATGAGTTCGACGGTATCGAGGCTGTCAGCGCCAAGGTCGTTCGTGAAGCTCGCCTCGTGGGTTACTTCGGCTTGATCCACACCGAGTTTGTCCACGATGATGGCGATGACCCTTGACTTGATATCCGACATGTCAGTTCGTTGTTGGTTGAACAGGGTGCAAAGGAAAGACATTTTCGACACGCGCAAGCGCCAACTCAGCGGAAGGGCACCAGCACCTCCTCCACAGGCTTGCGCTGCAGGTCGGGCACCATGCAGCCCTCCGCTGGATATCCCATGGGGATGAGCAGGAACGGTCGTTCGTTATCGGGCCTCTCCAGCACCCGGGCCAGGAAGTTCATCGGGCTGGGCGTGTGGGTCAAGGTGGCCAGGCCCGCATGGTGGGCGGCGGCCAGCAGGAATCCCGTGGCGATCCCCACGCTCTCGTTCACGTAGTAGTTCTGGTGTTTGGTGCCATCGGCCTCCAGCTCATAGGCGCGCTTGAAGACCACCACCAACCAGGGCGCCGTTTCCAGGAAGGGCTTCTGCCAGTCGGTGCCGAACGGCATCAGGTCATCCAACCATTCGTCACTCATGCGTCCGCCATAGTTGATGCGCTCCTCCTCCTCGGCCGCCTCGCGTATCCGGCGCTTCAGATCGGGGTCGCCCACCACACAGAAGGTCCAGGGCTGTTTGTGGGCACCGCTGGGGGCCGTGCCCG
Source organism: Chryseobacterium gleum (assembly GCA_945872795.1). Classification (GTDB taxonomy): domain Bacteria; phylum Bacteroidota; class Bacteroidia; order Flavobacteriales_F; family PHOS-HE28; genus PHOS-HE28. The sequence continues at coordinate 39,402 of CAMCAZ010000032.1, read as the reverse complement.
CCGTGCGTACCACCTCGGCGATCAGCTCGAAGGGGACCGGATCAGCACTGAAGTGACGTACGGATCGGCGACGACCCATCAGGTTATGGAAGTCCTGGGCCCGGTGCCACATTTCTGCTGGCGTACGGCGATCGAAGTGCAATGGAAGGTGGGCATGCTGTTCATCCATGGGGGGAAGATCGCACCTTCGCAGCGTGAAACGCATCGCCATACTCGCCAGCGGATCGGGATCCAACGCCCAGCGCCTGGTTGAACATTTCCGCGGTCATGCCGCAGCCGAGGTGGTGCTCATCGGCTGCGACCAGCCGAATGCCGGCGTCATGCAACGCGCCTGGGACCTCGGCCTCCCCAGCTACCTCTTCAACGGGGCACAGCTCAAGGATGGCACCGTGTTGCACGAACTGCAGGGCCTTCGGGTGGACCTCATCGTCCTGGCGGGCTTCCTGCGCTTGATCCCCGCCGCCATGGTGCAGGCCTTCCCGGGGCGCATCGTGAACATCCACCCCGCCCTGCTGCCGAAGTATGGCGGTAAAGGCATGTACGGCCAACGCGTGCATGAGTCGGTCATCGCGTCGGGCGAGCGAGAGAGCGGCATCACCATCCACCTCGTGAACGAGCACTACGACGAGGGGGAACACCTCTTTCAGGCACGTTGCCCAGTGCTTCCAGAGGACACGTCCGAGACCCTGGCCCAGCGCATCCACACGCTGGAGCACGGCCATTTACCAAGGGTGGTGGAGGAGTTGATCGGCACACTCGCGATGGGCCAGTAGCTCATTACGCAACTTTGCCCCAATGTTCGACATCGCCCAGATCGGCAAAGCCTTCCTTGTGCTCTTCGCGGTCATCGACATCGTGGGCGGCATTCCCTTGATCCTGCAGGTGCGGCAGAAGGCGGGCAAGATCTACCCGGCCCGCGCCACCCTGGTGAGCCTGGCCATCATGGTCACCTTCCTTTACCTGGGCGAGACCATCCTGAAGTTCCTGGGACTGGACGTGAACTCCTTCGCGGTGGCCGGTTCGCTGGTGCTCTTCTTCATCGCGTTGGAGATGATCCTGGGCGTGAAGCTCTTCAAGGAGGACACCTCGGCACCGGGCCTGCCCACCGGGATGGAAGACCCCAAGGTCTACAGCATCGTGCCGCTCGCCTTCCCGGTCATCGCGGGCGCGGGCACCATCACCACCATCCTGTCGTTGCGTGCGGAGATCGAGCGGCCCAACATCCTGGCCGCCATCCTGCTGAACATGGTGGTGGTGGTGGTCGTGCTGCTGCTCACCAACCGGATCGAACGGTTCCTGGGCCGTGTGGGCCTGATCGTCATGCGCAAGGCCTTCGGCATCATCCTGCTGGCCATCAGCGTGAAGCTCTTCGCCGGGAACATCACCTACCTGTTCCCCCACCAGCCATGAGCGTGACGATCTACACCGATGGTGCCGCGAGCGGAAATCCTGGTCCAGGCGGTTATGGGGTGGTGATGGAGAGCGGCAAGTACCGGAAGGAGCTTTGGGAGGGCTTCCGCAACACCACCAACAACCGCATGGAACTGCTGGCCGTGATCGCAGGCCTGGAGGCACTGAAATTCCCGGGCACCGAGGTGACGGTGGTCAGCGACAGCAAGTACGTGGTGGATTCCGTGGAAAAGGGTTGGGTCTTCCAGTGGGAGAAGAAGGGCTATGCCAAGAAGAAGAACCCCGACCTCTGGAAACGCTTCCTGAACGTGTACCGCAAGCACAAGGTGCGATTCCACTGGGTGCGCGGGCACAACGGACATCCGCAAAACGAGCTCTGTGACCAGTTGGCCGTGGCGGCCTCCAAACAGGCCATCCTGCAGGTGGATGAGGCGTACGAGAACGGTGATGCCGGGATGTTCGACGAGTAGTCCGCCTATCTTCGCGCAGCCCATGGCCAAGCTCTTCGCCACCATCAATGCCGCCAGTGATGAACTGGTGCTGGAACGTGCGGCTCCTTCAGCTCCCTGGTCCTTTTCAGGTGAGCCTGCATTGGACCTTGTGCGCACGGGTTCCAGCACCTTCAGCCTGGTGCGCAACGGCCGCAGCCACCGCGTGCTGGTCCTCAAGGAGGACCGCGAGAACAACACGGTGCGCATGCGGATCGGCGGCCACACCTACACGGTGAAACTGCAGGATGAACAGAGCCGCCTGATGCGAACGCTGGGCCTGGACAAGACCACCCAGAAGGTCCGCGAGATCAAGGCCCCCATGCCAGGGCTGGTGCTCAACATCCTGGTGAAGCCCGGTGATGCGGTGAAGAAGAACGACCCGCTGATCATCCTGGAGGCCATGAAGATGGAGAACCTCATCAAAGCACCGGGCGATGCCGTGGTGGCGACCGTGCCTGCCGAAAAAGGCAAGGCCGTGGAGAAGGGCCAATTGCTGGTGACCTTCGCGGTTTGAGCGCTTGGCGCGACGGACCTCTTCGACAGCTGACACGTTCCTGTTCGCTGTTGAAGGACCTACCTTCGGTGCATGGACCGCAAGCAATTCCTTTCCCGCTCCCTGAAGGTGGCTGCCGGCAGCCTCATCCTCGGACCCACGCTCCTGCAGGCCTCGTCCTGCTCCGCAGCTGAAAAGACCCCGGCCACCGGCACTCCGGCACCGGCACCACCCACAGGTACGGGCTTGAGCTTTTCACAGCTCGCCCTACCCTACGCATACAGCGCACTGGAACCCTCCATCGATGCGCTCACCATGGAGATCCACTACACGAAGCACCATGCGGCCTACGTGAAGAACGTGAACGAGTCCATTGCGGCGGAGAGCATCACGGCCGGCGACGAGAAGGCTTTTTTCGCGGGCGTTTCCAAGCTCAGCGCCAAGGCCCGCAACAATGGAGGCGGCGCATGGAACCACAATTTCTTCTGGCAGGTGATGGGTCCCGGCGGAACGGGCGCGCCCACGGGAAAAGTGCTGGATGCCCTCAACGCCGGTTTCGGCGATCTGGACACATTCAAGGAGACCTTCACCAAGGCCGCCATGGGCCGCTTCGGCAGTGGCTGGGCCTGGTTGGTGGAGCAGAACGGCAAACTCGCCATCGGTTCCACGCCGAACCAGGACAATCCCCTGATGGACGTCAGTGAGCTGAAAGGCACGCCCCTGCTGGCTCTGGACGTATGGGAGCACGCCTACTATCTGAAGTACCAGAACAAGCGCAACGAATACGTGGCCAACTGGTGGAACGTGGTGAACTGGGACGAGGTGGCGAAGCGGATGGCGTAAAGCGCCTCAGCCTTCCACGAGCTCGATATCGAAATCCACAAGGTCAACGAACTGCTGGATGCGTTCGTCGATGTCCTCGCGGCTGATCTCCACCAAGCGTTCGATGCCGAACTTCTCGCAGGTGAAGCTGGCCAGGGCACTGCCCACGATGATGGCACGCTTCAGGTTGTCGAAGCTGTGGTCCTGTGTGCGGGCCAGGTAGCCGATGAAGCCACCGGCGAAGGTGTCGCCAGCACCGGTAGGGTCCACCACATCCTCCAAGGGCAGGGCGGGCGCGAAGAACACACGGTCCTGCCCGAACAGCAGCGCACCATGTTCCCCCTTCTTCACCACGAGGTATTTCGGTCCCATGGCCAGGATCTTGGTGGCGGCCTTCACCAGGCTGTGTTCACCGCTCAGTTGGCGGGCCTCCGCATCGTTGATGGTGAGGATGTCCACCCGGGCGATCACCTTCTTCAGCTCATCCAGTGCGCTGTCCATCCAGAAGTTCATGGTGTCCATGACCACCAGTGCCGGGCGGCCCACCATCTGGTCCAGCACCTTGGCCTGCACCTTGGGGTCCAGGTTGCCCAGCATCACGTAGGGCGCCTTGGTGTAGGCTTCGGGCAGCGTGGGGTCCAGGTCCAACAGCACGTTCAAGCGCGTTTCCAGCGTGTCACGCGTGTTCATGTCGTAGTGGTAGCGGCCGGCCCAGAAGAAGCTCTCCTTGCCCTGTAGCACTTCCAGCCCTTGGAGGTCCACACCACGGCGGCGAAGGTCATCCATCACGCTGGTGGGGAAATCGTCGCCCACCACGCTCACCAGGCCCATCTTGTCCAGAAAGATGGACGCGGCCAGGGAGATGTAGGTGGCTGCGCCGCCCACGGTCTTTTCGGCGATACCGAAGGGGGTTTCAATGCGGTCGAAAGCGACGGTACCAACGGTGATGAGCTGCATGTGAGGGATCGGTTCTGAGCGGCAAAGATGGGGTGCGGGCTCGGAACACCCCTGTCCGGAGCTTGCAAGTCTGCGAAGAGTCCCTACTTTTGCCGTCCCTTCACGGGAAAATTCCCTGGTAGCTCAGCTGGTTAGAGCACATGACTGTTAATCATGGGGTCGCTGGTTCAAGTCCAGCCCGGGGAGCGAAAGCCTCAGCAACCGCTGGGGCTTTTTCGTTCGGGTAAGGACCTGTTCGCCAAGGGGGTCGCTGCCACGCAGCAACGGTGAGCGAGGGATGATGGCGCATGACGAAAGGCCCACGCCTGTGGTTGTCCAAGCATCCTTTGGTACCCGCCGCTACGTCTACTGACCAGAACCCACTGGACATGCGCACCCTACTCACTTCCTTCCTCGTCGTATGGATGGGCCTGGTCCAGGCCCAGGGCAGCATCTGCGACCAGGTGCAGGCCTCCTTTGTACCGTTCGTGAACAACAGCGCGGTGCAGTTCTCCAACGGCACCACGGGCACTGGTGCCGGCACTCTCTTCTTCTGGACCTTCGGCGACGGAACTTCCAGCCAGGACGCCCAGCCGTTCCACGATTACCCTGAAGGGGGGGTGTATGAGGTCTGCCTCACTGTGGTGACCATCCTCACCGGTGCAAATGGACAACCCCTTACCTGCCAGGACGTGCAGTGTGCGGCGGTGACCATCGCCGGCCAGGAGCCTTGCAGTCCCAATTTCGTGGTGGCGATGGACTGGATCCCGCAAGGCAACAACGAGGTGACCTTCGTGGCCACCTCCACCTTTCCCAACACCAATTTCATCTGGTATTTCGGCGATGGCACGGAGGCCTATGGATCGACGGCGGACCACACCTACGCGCAGGCCGGGACCTATGCGGTCTGCGTGACCGGCTGGTACTACAACGAAAGTGCGCAGGATACCTGCTGGATCGAGGACTGCGCATCGGTGGTGGTGAGCGGAACGCCTTGTAACGGCCTCGACGCGTGCTTCGTCACCAACGACCTCGGCAACGGCGTCTACTTCTTCGACAACTGCTCCAGCCAGGGTGGCAACGCCCAGTATTTCTGGGACTTCGGCGACGGTAGCAGCAGCACCGTGGTGAATGCGGAGCACCTCTATGAGCTGCCAGGTGTCTACTCCGTCTGTCTCACGGTCTACGAAGGGAATTGCGTGGACAGCACCTGTACCGTGATCTCCATCGCAGGGCCATGCAATTCGCTCGCGGCCAACTTCAGCTGGTCGCTCGCCGGTGGTCAGGCTGAGTTCGACAACGTCACCGTGCCCGTAGGCCTTTCCACCACCTGGCTGTGGAACTTCGGCGATGGCAGTACCAGCGCGGAGAACAGCCCTTCCCATTTCTACACGACACCGGGCACCTACCAGGCCTGCCTCACTGCCATCAGCATCCTGGAGGGCGGCTTCACCTGCACGGATACCTACTGCGTAACCGTGGTGGTGCAGGACGGTCAACCCTGCGACCCCGACTTCGCCGTGGAGCTGGCCTGGAACGCGGGCCCGAACAACACGGTCTTCCTCAGCGGCGGTTCCAACCAGCCCGAGACCTACTTTGTCTGGTTCCTAGGTGACGGCGACCAAGCATATGGATCAAGCGTGACCCATACCTATGCGGAAGCCGGTACGTACACCGTATGCTTGGCCGGATACACCATCGATCCATTCACGAGCGACACCTGCTGGACCGAGGATTGTGCGCCGATCACCGTGGGTGGTGGTAACCCGTGCGACTCCCTCCAAGCCTGCTTCGTCACCAACACGCTCGGAGCCACCAGCTTCTTCTTCGACAACTGCACCGGTGGACCCTTGGGAACGCAGTACTTCTGGAGCTTTGGCGATGGCGCCACCAGCAGCGGAACCAATGTGGACCACCAGTACGGCGAAGCGGGCACCTACGAGGTCTGCCTCACCGCCTTCTGGCAGCAATGTGCGGACACCACCTGTACCATGGTCACGGTCTTCGGAAGCAACCCCTGCGACCCGCTCAGCGCTGGTTACGAATACTTCGCCAGCGGCTTAGCCTTGCAGTTCGTCAGTGCTACGGCCGGGGCATCGCCGCAGAGCACCTTCACATGGAGCTTCGGCGATGGCGCCACGGGCAGCGGGCCCAACCCGATGCACGACTATGCGCTGCCCGGCACCTACGAGGTCTGTCTGCATGTGGAAAGCATCTATGCCTTCCCGGGGCAGCCCGTCGTGGTGTGTGAGGACGAGATCTGCTCCACGGTCACCGTCAGTGCTGGTGCGTTCTGCGACCCGCTTGATGCCTGCTTCGCGCCACTGCCCTTCGAGAACGGTGCCTACCTCTTCGAGAACTGCTCACAGCTCCTGCCGATCGCGATCCCGGCCACTTACTTCTGGGACTTTGGCGATGGCAGCACCAGCACGGATGCAGCACCTGCACACAGCTTCGGCCCAGGGATATACTCCGTTTGCCTCACGGTCATCCACGGCGATTGTGTGGACAGCACCTGCACCACCATCACCGTGAACAGCGGTGGCGACTGCGACCCCAACTTCAGCGCCGGGTTCAACTACCAGGTGCAGAACAATGCCGTCATCTTCTTCGCCAACTTCGATACCCCGACCATGGGGGTGATCTGGACCTTTCCGGACGGCGCGCAGGCATACGAGCCCATACACACCCACCTCTTCGAACCGCCCGGTCCATTTGAGGTCTGCCTTTCTTCCTGGTACTGGAACGAACAGACCCAGGACACCTGCTGGGCCTACACCTGCCAGTTGATCGACCCCTTCAACACCGTGAACAGCGTGGGCGAACTGGATGACAGCGCCATCAACGCCTTCCCCATCCCCGCCCACGACCAGCTCACCATCACCGGCCTACCAGCGCGCGCCGACCTACAGCTCTTCAGCCCGGACGGCCGTCTGGTGTGCGGCGCCCAGCCCACCAGCGACACCCACCGCATGCCCGTGCAGGACCTGGCCCCAGGCACCTACCTCTTGATCGTGGAACAGGGCGGGGAACGCTCGTACCGCCGGGTGGCTGTGGAATGATCTGCGGCTCTGGTCATTCCTGAGGCTCCTCCCGTGCATCATAGCGGAAGAAGTAGCCCGGAACACCGCCATAGGTGGCCCGCTCCCTCGCTGTGGCCGGTGCGAAGCGGATCCGGGCGGGTTCCGCTCCGGACGCGAGCAGGAACTGCATGACGTGTTCCCGGCGGGCCTGCTCCAGGAGGCTCCATTCACCCATGGTCTCTGCGACGCCGAACAGACGCCTGCTCCGTTCGGCCATGTCCACATCCTTTGTGGCCGGCGAACGTTCATCCATCCACTGCACGAAGCTGCTATCGCGCACCGCGAGGTCGTGGACGCGCAGACTGTCATCTGGGCCCAGCGCCGTCGCTCCCGGGAACAGATAGCGGGACTTTGCGGTGAAGAGCGCCAGTTGACCAGCCTCGGTGAGGCTGTCGGCCAGCGGAACCAGGTCCACCGCCAGTTCCGGCTTCAAGGCCAGCGCCTTGGCCAGTTCGTTCAGGCCATGTTCCTGCTTCTTTTCCAACGTCCCCTGCAGTTCGCGGAAACGCACCAGTTCCAGGTCCCGCTCATCCACCCCTTGGAATAGCCGCGCGACCATTTTTGCAGGAGCGGTCACCGCCTTCACCACCAGGTTCTTCAGCACCTGCCAGACGATGGGCCAGACCCTGAACTCCGGGTCGCGGAGATCGCCTTGGAGCGGCACATCCAGTTCGATCACGCCCTTGGCATCCTTCAGCAGACCCGCAGCAAGACGCAGCGGCAGCACATAGATATCGGGGGAATGCTGGTCCTGCCGTTTGCCGAACTTCAGGCGATCGATGAGCAGGTGGTTCTGTGAATCGATCTGACCGTTGCGGATGGAGGTCGTGCTTTCATACCGCACCACACCATCCACAGCCGGGTGCGCGGCATACCAATGTAAATAAGGGTCCAGCGGTGCCATCATCAGGCTGTCCACCACCAGGTGCAGGTCCACATTGCGCAGGTCCTGAGGATCGAAGACCGCGTTCAACATCACCTTGCCCACGTCGTTCAGCGTGGCCGTGGCGGTGACCGGAGCCGCTCCACTTTCGGCCGTGAAGCGCTTCGCGCGAAGTTCGACGGCCGAGATATCGTAACGCTGGCTCCGTGGCACGGAATGGTCTTCGTAGCGGAGCCTGCCGTTATGGAACACGATGCTGTCCGCCGTGTAATCGCTGGCGGTGATGGCAACTCCGAGGTAACTGATGTAATCGGCCAGCAGCACGAAATAGTTGCTTTCACTGGCGGCCAGCTTCAGGCCCTCCTCACTTCCGGCGGTGGTGTCGGGCGCCAGTTTCAAGAGGCGCGTCCAATTGTCGGTGCTATCGGCTAGCAGGGCAAAACGGATGTCCAGGCCATTGATCTCCACGGCACCCAGTTCGAAATGATCCCCCACCAAGGTGTCCAGGCCGGCGTGGATGCGATCGATGGTCAACAGGTGCTCCTGTTGGGGGTCGCGCAGATCGAGGCCTCGGAGCTCCATCCGTGCGCTGAGCGCCAGGTCGCTGCTGTCCGCATAGCTCTGTCGCACATGCAGGTCCATATCCAGCTTTCCGGCCAGGTACCCGGCTTGGAAAAAGTCCTGCAGATAGGGCAGTGACCCGGCCAGGTCGAACTCGCGAAGGCGAGCATCCACGGCATAGAAGGCGGTATCGATCACAAAACCTCCGTCCAACCGCGTTCCATCGGGCATTCCCATGCCCACGATGAAGTCCATCCTGCCATCCCCGCTGGTGATCCGCGTGGACGTGACAGCGACATCCACCATGTTCAAGGGCTCATGCAGGAGATCGCTCTCGTAATCGATGCGCCCATCGGTGAGGGCGATGTCCACGACGGTGAAGCCCACCTCGGCCGCGTCCGACGTGGCATTTTCCTGTTCTTCCTCCCCGCCGGCCAGCTCCAGGAGGTCGCTGAAGTTGAAGCGGTCCCCGTTCTGAACGATGTGCACATAGGGTCCGCGCAGTTCGGCCTCACGGAAGCTCCAATGGTCGTTCATCAGGCCATCAAGCACACTACCCTTGACACCCAGTTTGGCGAAGCGCACGAAGACCTGCTCACTGCGCGGTTCAAAACAGACCAGGTCCGTGACCGCATACACACCAGTGAGCGGATTGAGCACGATGCGCCCGATCGTGATCCGGCGTCCGATCCAAGCCTCGCTGTTGTTCTCAATGTAGCGCTTGAGCAAGAAGGGGAACAGGAAGGCCGCCGCGAACAGCACCGTAACGAGCAGTGTGCCGAGTACAAAAAGCACACGTCCCCTGCGGCTGGAAGGCTTCGGTGCGACCATGGCGCAAATTAGAAAGGCCCTGGCACAAACGACGAACGGCCCCGGGATCGCCGGGGCCGTTCTGGTGTTGTGCTCTGGTCTGCGTTACGCGGCCTGGGCCAGTTCCTCCTTCTTCGAAGGCAGCAGTTGGAAGTCGTTCATGACGATCTCCGTCACGTAGCGCTTGCTGCCGTCCTTGGTCTCGTAGCTGCGGTGCACCAGGCGCCCTTCCAGGGCCACCGGGGTCCCTTTCCGCAGCAGGCGTTCCACCATTTCAGCGGTGCGGCCCCAGGCCACCACTGTGTGCCATTGGGTGTCGGTCACCCGCTCACCGCTGGCATTGCGGTAGCTGTCATTGGTGGCGACCGAGATGCGGGCCACCTTGCGCCCTTTGGCGATCTCCCGCACTTCGGGATCGAATCCGAGGTTACCGATCAGGCTCACTTTGTTCTTCAGCGTATTCATGGTACTGGGTGTTTGTTGGTTTGACTTTTCGTGAACGGCCTCGGTGGCTGATGCCGATGACCGATGCAAATGTTGAGGGGTCGGAATGCGTTATCCGGCCAGTATTCGTTTGTAAGCGATTGCAGCCGTTTGCTGTCGTTTGTTGGACGACTACGGACCAGACCTTACAAGCCGGCCGATGGTGTTGGGGGCCATCTCCAGTATCTTTCTGAAACCCCACGGACGGGCAGGCAGCATTCTCACGGGATGTGCTGTCTTGTCAACAGGAGAGGCCTTCCTATTGAATGAACTAACGGAACGCGAGCTCGTTCAGGGTTGCCTGAATGCCGACCGTCGCTGCCAGGAGCTCCTGTATGCGCGGTATGCGCGGCGTATGTACGGCGTGTGTCTTCGCTATGCCCGGCACGAGCTGGAGGCCCAGGACCTGATGCAGGAGGGCTTCATCCGGGTGTTCGACAAGCTCAGCGGGTTCCGGATGCAGGGCTCATTGGAAGGCTGGATCCGCCGGATCATGGTACATACGGCCATCAATCAATACCGCAGGAAATCGTTCCGGCAGGAACGCTTCGGACTGGAGCACCTGCCGGAGGAACCCGTGGCGGCCGAAGCATTGGACCTGCTGGGGGAGCAGGAGGTGCTGAAGCTCGTCTCCGGGCTGCCCGAGGGCTACCGCGCGGTCTTCAACCTCTACGCCATCGATGGCTACGACCATGCGGAGATCGCCGAGATGCTCGGTTTCGGGGAGAGCACTTCCCGCAGCCAGCTTGCCAAGGCCCGACGTATGCTGCAACAACGACTGAACGACATCACCACTCCCGTCCATGCAGGAAAGACACCCCATTGACGACCGGTTCCGCCGGGTCCTGGCCAACGCTGAGGCGAAACCACCCGCCAGCGTGTGGGCAGGAATTGCCGCCGCACAAGACAAGCGCAAAAGGGGCGGCGCATGGTACTGGCGCCGATACGCCGGCTTTGCCCTGGTCGGTACCGCGCTGCTGGGCGCCATGGTCCACTATGCCACCCACGATACCGGCAATGACCAGCTCACCGATGGTGTGGTGAACGGAACCGTGACCCACGTGGAACCCGGGGTGAACGGTATGGCTCGGGAAAAGAAGCCGGCCGTTGGTGATGAACATACCGGGACGGAACAGCCCGGCCCTGAAATCCTGGAAAACGCTGCTGCCGTGGTCGATCGGACAAGGATCGCACCGACCACGGGGTCCACTGCCCGCGTTGTGGCGAAAGCGGAGATCGGGGCCATGGGCCCCACTGACCGCTCGATCCACCGCAACGAGAGCAAGCGCCTCACGGATGCCTTGGGCGGGCATTCCGTAACCGCTGGTGAACCCATCCATGCTGCAGTGCCGTCAGGACCGGAGGGGGCAGTAGGGCTGGTCCTGGCAGAAGAACGCACGGACCAGGAACAGGTGGGCCTTTTGTCACCCGTATTCCGGCGCGAGATCATCCTGGAACCCACGCGTGTGGACCGACCTGTGAACTACGTCCTTCCTCGGGGCGAATGGTGGTTGGGCGCCCAATGGTCCACCTGCTCCACCCGTTCCACCTGGAAAGGCAGCGATGAGGTGTTGGCCTCCGCCTTGGACCAAAGCGAGGGCACCGTGGGCACCACGGCCTGGGGGCTTTTGGGCGGGCGTCAATGGCGGAGCGGCTTTGGTCTCTCTTCCGGCATCATCGTGGACCGCTTGGAGCGCACGTTCAGCCACGTCGATGCACAAAGCACCACCACGGAAGAGATCAGCAGCTATTTCGTCACGCTGAACGACCAGGTGTTCGTCAGCAACGTGGATACGATCCGGACCACGACGGTGGATGAAGAGCTCACGGAAGGCATCGACCGCAGGACCATGGTGCGGATCCCCGTGCTGGGGCATTGGACCGTGGACCTTCGCAGATGGACGCTCGGTGTGCGGGCCGGGATGGCCTTGGAACTGACCCGGGCCGAAGCTGGGCCAGGCCTGTTGCGCGAGGAGAACGGCACGGTGCGCGCTGGCCAACTGAATACGGCCGTACGCACAGACCGTTATCCCGACATGGTGCTCGCGCTTGCCGGCATAGACCTGGGTTATCGCCTGCATGAGCGCTGGTCCGTGCAGGCCGGATACGCAGGCATGCAGGGTGTCGCAGCGCTCTCTGAACAAGGACCTGTTCAAGCGTACCCTGTGCGACACGGTGCGGAACTGCGCCTGATCTTTCATCTTCCCTCCCACACACGTCCATGATGTCCTTCCGATCGATCGTCCTGCTTCTCCTGGCTGCACCACTGATCTCCACGGCACAGCTCCATCCGCTTGCCACCTCCGAACGAGGGGGTGGGACACTGCAAGGGTGCGACCCGAGCCTGACGGTGGAATTCACCGCCAACATCCTGGGGAGCTACGCCTACCGTTTCGATGCGGTCATCGACCAAGGGAATACCTACGTGGTGAACAGCACCTGGAGCTACCTGGCCGGATCATTCCAGGAATCCACTGGGGCGGAATTGCTGACCTATTTCCCGGGGCCTGGCGAGTATCCCGTTTGTTTGACCGTGAACGCCTTGGATGCGGGCACATTTGAGCCTTGCAGCACTTCCACGTGCATGCTCATCGATGCCCTGACGGACAGCTCCTGCCTGGACCTTGACCCGGACTTCACCCTGGGGTTGATCAGTGGTGCCACCATCACCTTTCAGGACCTGACCAACTTCGCGGACCAGTCGTTCAGCACCTCCTGGAGCTTCGATGACGGCGCTGCCGTCGCTGGCCAGCAGGCCACGCATACCTTCGACGGGGTCGGACCGCACCGCATCTGCATCACCGTAACGGGTGGCGCGCCGGGATACTGCTCGGCCACGCTCTGCAAGTGGCTTTACCTGGGTCCCGGTGATGCCGAATGTGAGCTGTTCCTGGATCCCGGATTTCTGCACGTCAGCTCCGGTCAACTGGTCGGCGTGCTGGACACCTCCGTGACCTCGGGTCTGGAGCATGAGATCACGTGGGACTTCGGCGATGGGACCACATCACAGGGTCGCGTGGCCGTGCATGCCTACGAGGCGCCAGGCAACTTCTCCCTATGCCGCACCCTGCGCATGTGGGGCGCCATGCTGAACGATACCTGCCTGACCACCGAGTGTGTGGAGATCAATGCCTCCAGTGCGGTCGGGCTGGATGACGTGGTCGTCAAGGATAACTGGCGGGTATGGCCCGTACCCTTCCATACACAACTGGTGCTCGAAGGCCCTGTGAACGATGGTAGCGTGCTGACCCTCTTCGACGTGGGCGGAAGGACCGTTCATCAACACAGGGTGGTGCGCGGCGGGCAACGGACCGTGTTGGACCTGGGGCTTCTCCAGGCCGGTGCCTATCTGTTGGAGGTCCGTTCGCAAGCTGCCATCCATACGCATCGGGTGGTGAAGGAATAGCGCCATTAGCAGCTATGAACAGGCAAAAGGGCCGCACTCCGGGGAGCGCGGCCCTTTGCCTTGTCGATCCGTGGCTCGAGCTCAGTTCACTTCCGCCTTGGCACTGCTCACCAATTGGTATTCAGAGAGCACGACCTCCGTGGAGAAGCGCTTCTCCCCCTCCTTGGTCTCGTACCGGCGGTGCACCAGGCGGCCCTCCACCATCAGGGTGGTCCCCTTTTTAACCAGTGTGGACAAGCGCTCGGCCTGTTTGCCCCACACCACGACAGGGTGCCACTGGACGTCCTCCTTCCATTCACCATCGGCGCCCTTGAAGCGCTCGTTCGTCGCAAGGCTCAAGCGCAGCATATGCTGCCCATTGCTCAGGCCCTTCAGTTCGGGGTCGCCGCCCAGGTTGCCGATCAGCTGCACTTTGTTCTTCATCGAGGTATTCATGACTGGGTGTGTGTTGGTTGTCGCTTGTTGGTCGATCGTTCTGGCCATTGCCGACACAAAGGACTGAGCGGTCCCTGGCTGGATCCGGTTGATCGACGTTTGTAAGCGTTTGCAGTCGTTTGTTGGACGGGTGCGGCCGGGACCACGATGGCCTAAGAACTGGGGGCTGTGGGGTTACAGAAGCAGACGAACCTTCTATCTTTAACCGCCCTAAAGTCAGGGTCCCTTCCGGAAATACCAAGGAAATGAGCCACACCCAACGCAAGATCCTCGTACCCACCGATTTCAGCAAAGTGGGGGACAATGCCCTCGATCACGCACTGACACTGGCGAAGCATAGTGATGCAGAGGTGTACCTAATGCACATCGTTTCGAAGGTTGGCGAAGTGGAGGGCGCCCGCAAGAAGTTGGACGAGATCATCACAAAGGCCCTTTCGGAGGCTGGTGAGGTCAAGCTGCACAAGCTTGTTCGTGTGGGCTCCATCTACGAGGACATCGGCGATGCGGCCGCAGAGATCGACGCCAGCCTGATCGTGATGGGCACCCATGGCATGCGGGGCATGCAGTTCCTGACCGGAAGCCGTGCCTTGCGCGTGATCACCAGTTCGCAGGTACCCTTCATTGTGGTGCAGGAACGCTCCATCAAAGCGGGTGGCTATGATTCCATCGTGGTGCCGTTGGACCTTCACAAGGAGACCCGTCAAAAGCTGACCCTGGTCGCGGAGATCGCGAAGTACTTCAACAGCAAGGTATACTTGATCACTCCGCGCGAGGACGACGAGTTCCTCCACAAGCAGCTGGTGAACAACATCAAGTTCGCGAACCAGTACCTGGACGAGCGCGGTATCTCACACGACGCCACGATCGCTGAGGAGGACAGCAACGATTTCGTAAAGGCTGTGGTACGCCACGCCGTGAAGCTCGATGCGGACCTGATCACCATCATGAACCTGGCACAGGGGAACATCTTTGGTGTACTGGGTGTACCCTACGAGCAGGAGATACTGACCAATGAGGCACACATCCCGGTGATGTGCATGAACCCTCGGGAGACCTCCGTGGGTGGCGGCTGGACGATGCAGGGTTGATCGTTCCGCTCAAGCACGCATGCCGATGACCAGGATGTCATCGACCTGTTCATGGCCTCCTCGCCACTTGCCGAACGCTTCCTGAAGGAGACTGCGCTGGCGGTAAGGCTCATGGGTGCTGACCTCCAACAGGAGCTCCCGAAAACGGCGATACATCAGCTTCTTGCCCTTGGGGCCACCGAACTGATCGGCGTACCCATCAGAAAAGATGTAGACCATGTCACCGGTCTGTAGTTTGATGCGGTGTTCCTTGAAGGTGTGTCCTTGAAGGTCGAAACTGCCGATGGCGCTCTTGTCTGGTGCGAATTGCAGCACCTCCCCGTTGCGCACCAGATAGAGCGGGCAGTTGGCTCCGGCATACTCCAGCACACGCTTGGCGGGGTCATAACTGCAGAGGGCCATGTCCATGCCATCGCGAACCAAACCCTGCTCGCGGTCCTTGTGCAGGGCATCGTAAGCGATCTTGTTCAGGTCCATCAGCACCTCGGATGGCCTGGTACGCCCGCGCTCCTTCACGGTCTGGTTCAACCCGTTGTGACCGATCAGGCTCATGAAGGCCCCTGGAACGCCATGCCCAGTGCAGTCCACTGCCGCGAAGACCACCTTATCCTCCACCCGATCGAACCAGTAGAAATCACCGCTGACGATATCCTTGGGACGGTAGAACACGAAAGACGCAGGCAGAAGCTCTAGGATACGCCGTTCCGGTGGCAAGATGGACTCCTGCAGGCGTTTGGCGTAGCGGATACTGTCGGTCACGTTCTTGTAAAGCTCCACCACCTTGCGTCCCTGGCGCTCCACCTCCTCCTTCTGCCGCACCACCTCCTCTGTACGCTCCACCACCTTCATCTCCAGGATCCTTTCACGCTGACCGAGCTCATCGCGCATTTTCAGCAGGGCGTGGCCCAGCATGTCCTCTTCGCTCAGCGGTCTGTACTCCGCCTCAAAATCACCGGCCGCCACGGCGTGTGAGAAATCGGTGGTGCGCCGCAGGCCTTCCACCAGAGAGTTCAGAGCCTTGCTCATGTCGCCCACCTCGTCGTTGGTAGTGCGCACCCTCGTCTTGGGGAACACGCCGCGACCCAGGCTCAGCAGCACACTGCGCAGGCGCTGCACGGGCCCTACGATACCGCGAATGATGAAGACAGCGATGATGGCGCCCACCACGACAAGACCGATACCCATATAGAGTATGAAGAACTTCAGCGAATCGAAACTGTGGATCATACCCTCGGCGAGCTCACGCCGCTTGGCCTCCTGCAGCACCAATAGGCCGTCCAGCTCAGCAAGGACCTTGGCCCGCTGCTGATCGAGCGGACCACCCTCCTCGGCCAGGTCACTGCGTTCCATGTGCTTGAACGGGTCACTGTAGCTCTCCAGCGAGGGTAGCATCTGCTTGATCTGATCATGCAGGTCGAACATGATGCGCATCTCAGCGGTGATGCGGTTCATGCGGGCCACCTCATCAGGTTCCCAATAGGCCATCAGGGTGTCCACGCGGTCCAGCAGCTGCGGCAGGTCCTTATTGGTCAGTTCCACCAGGGCCGTCTTCTCAGGGGCATCGGCGATGCTCTCCAGCAACGCCCATTGTTTGATCAGGGTATGTGCATTGACCGTGAGGTTCCGCAGACGCACCAGGGCATCCACGGAGGGGGAATAGACCGTGTTGGTCTGCTCGTTGATGCGCCGGCTGCGCTCCAGGGTCCTGTTGGTGAGGATCACCACCAAGAGCGCGAAGAAGATGAACAGGCCGAAGCCCATCCCGATCTTTCTGCCGATGGTCATCCGCAATGCCATGCCCTTCGCCCCTTACTGGTCGTTCTCCGGTGGCAGCAGCTCATAGAGCTCCCGGAAGCGGTCGGAGCTCTCCTGGTCCTGAAGGCTGTAGTATATGCCCTCCAAGCCCAGCAGGATCTCCCGCCGGGAGGGGTTCTTGTCATGTGCCTTCAGCATGTAAGGCAGGGCGAGCTGGAAGAACTCTCGGCTTGCCTCCTGGATCTCCTGGATGGTGGGGATTTCGAACTCCGCATCGATCGCGCGGATCTTGTACACCCCCCGATTGTAGTACAAGGTGGCCAGGTTGTAGTTGGCGCCATAGTTCTCCGGGTCGATGGCCAACACGCGTTTGTAGGCCTCCACAGCCTTGTCGAACCAGACCAATTCCTGCCGGTCCTTGTTGAAGCGTTTGGTATACTGGGTACCCAGAGCGTTGGTGAACTCCACCTCGCGGGCGCTCACCAAAGCATTGGGGTCGCGTGCCAGGGTGGCGTCCTTGTATCGTTGGAACAGAAGAACCGCCCGTTCCTCCTGCATGTCATTGAGCGCCTTGGCTGCATCATTGAAGCAGGACCTGGCGAGGAAATCGTAGGCCTGCACGGCATTATCGCGGTAGGTACCCTCCGTATCGATATCCAGGCAGGTCATCAGACTGACAAGGGCTGTGTCCCGAACCGCATCGGCCTGCTCGCCGCCGGGCATCCCTTTGAGCAGGTCCTTGTAGATGAACCCGCGCAAGAGCCAGGCCTCGGGGTCCTTCACCTGGGCGGGAGAAACGATCACCTCATCGATCAGGGTACGAGCCTGCTGCAACTCGCCACCCTGGTAGCGGCGCAGCGCCTCCGCCAAGGGGTCCGTCTGGGCGATGGCCGAGGCCATCGTCAGCAGGGTCAACAGGGCTATGGAAAGCAGGCGTGCCACGGTCATTCCTCTACGCGATGGGCCAGGTTGCGAAGCGTGAGACCGACCACCACACCATGCTTCTGGGCGTTCGCCAAGCTCAGCTCATACTTCAGAAGGTTATCAACCTTGACGAAGTTCACCACCGCGCCATCATTTATGGCCCCGGCATATTCGGTGACCAGGATCGTGGGGCTCTTTTGAAGACGCTTGTACAGCTCTGGAAGGATGGAGATCTCAGAGCGGCCTACGAAGAGCAGGTGGCAAGGCTCCACGTCAACCGAGCGGGGCAGCTTGCGAACCTCGATGGGTTGCTTGCCGATGGTCCGGGTGGAATACTGCTTGATCAATTCCTGGTACAGGTTTGAACTGCCGATGACACCGATGATAAAATTGCCACTGCGCATGGCCGGGTCCTTCCACTCCACTAACTTGGCGATATTGTAGAGGTAGTTGGCCTGAAGGATGGATGTGGTGTCCTTGTCCGCATCGCGCTGCTGAGGAACAGCGGCACAAAGGAGGACAAGCAGGATCAACACACGCGAATAACGGCTCCAAGCCATAGGCCGTGACGTAGTTTTGAACGCCCTCATCACCGATCCCGTGCCGATCCGCATCTCCTCTCCACAAAGTAGCGGCACTCTTTGCCGGGCTTTGACCCTGCTGCTGCTGTTCTCTCAACAGACCCTTGTTGACGCACAGTCCGTTCCTCAGCAATGGTCCGCATTCGACCAGCGCGCTCAGCAGGATGCCCGCGGCTACGAATGGCTGCGCTGGAGCGTGGGGGAGATCGGTCACCGGCTAACCGGGAGCACCCAGGGAGCCTTGGCGGAACGTTCGGCGGACAGCCTATTCCGGCTTTCAGGACTGGAAACGGTGAGGCTCTTCCCCTTTGAGGCGCAGGCCTGGTCGCGCGGGCGTGTTCAGCTGACCGTGGGTGATGGCATGGGCTTCCTGCACCTGCAGGCGGTGGCCTTGGCGAACACCCCCCTCGAGGCTGATGTGGAGGCTCCGCTGGTAGATGCCGGAAATGGGCTTCCCGCCGACCTCGATCGTGCGGGTGAGTCGCTCAAAGGCCGCGTGGCGCTGATCAACATCGGGCTGGTGGATGCCCCCGAGGGCACCAAGAACCTGCACCGCAGTGAAAAGGCCGCGCTGGCATTGCAGCATGGCGTGGCGGCCATCATCTTCGTGAACCAGGTGGATGGAGGGGTGCTCCTCACCGGTACCGCATCCATCGATGGAACACTCATCGCGGTCCCAGCGGCCTGCATCGCCACGGAGGATGGAAAGACCCTGCGCTCTCGTTTGGCACAGGGGGAACAGCTCACGGCGCGCCTGGGCATGAGCAACTTCAGCAAGCAGGTGAAGGCCAACAACATCATCGCCGAGATCCGTGGGACCACGCACCCCGATGAGGTGATCATTGTGGGGGGGCACCTGGACAGTTGGGACCTGGCCACCGGAGCCACGGACAATGGCCTTGGGTCCTTTTCCATCCTGGACCTTGCCCGTGCCATGCAGTCCATGCCGGAGAAACCGGCCCGCACGGTGCGTTTCGTTCTCTTCATGGGCGAAGAACAGGGTCTGCTCGGCTCCAGGGCACTGGTGGCCCACTACCGCAACACGGGCGAACTGGCGAAGATCCAGTGCATGATCAACCTGGACATGAGCGGCAACCCCCGGGGCTTCGGCATCGGCGGTCCCGAACTCTGGCCTGCACGCATGAAGGAGCTCTGCAGCACCATTCGGACGATGGACAGCACCTCCTTCAAGGGCGAAGTGGCCGAGACCATCTGGTTGCACAGCGACCATCAACCCTTCCTGATGGCCGGTGTGCCGGTGATCTACCCCCTGAGCGACCTTGGCAAACACGTGTACGGGTGCTACCACAGCAGCTGCGATGACATCCACCTCGTGGACCCTCAGGCCATGGTGAACAATGTGCGCTACACCGGCCTGCTGGTCTATGGGCTGGCGTCCATGGACACCCTGCCTGGGCATTTCACACCCACCGATCTTCGTCAACGCCTGATCGATGCCGAGCTGGAGGGCCCCCTCCGGATCGGTGGCGATTGGCCTTGGTGATGCCCCTTGAAAACACGGAAACGCCGCATACACCACAAGGCGTAGGCGGCGTTCCACCGATACAGATGCGCGTTACTTGCCGCCTTTGGCAGCTGGCTGGGCGGTCATGCCCTCGAGGTCGCGATCAAAGAGGTACAGGCCTCCTTTGTCACTTCCGATGAGGTTCAGCTTATCGATCAGGGTACGGGCCAGAGCCTCCTCCTCGATCTGTTCGCTCACATACCACTGCATGAAGTTGTGCGTGGTGTAGTCCTTTTCCTTCAGGCACAGGTCCACCACCCCGTTGATCTCGTTCGTCACCCTGGTCTCGTGGTCCAGCAGGGCCTTGAAGATCTCGGTGATGGTCTTGTAGTTCGTACCGGGCTGTTTCAGGGCGGAAACCACGGCCTTGCCTCCGCGTTCGTTGATGAACTTCACCAGCTTCAGCATGTGCAGGCGCTCCTCGTCGCTGTGGCGGTAAAGGAAGGCGGCCGTGCCGCTGAGGCCCTGGTTCTCGGCCCACGAGGCCATGGCCAGATAGGCCTGGCTGCTGTTGGCCTCCACGGCCACTTGGCCGTTCAGGGCCGCTTCGATCTTTTTGCTCAGCATGGTGATTGGATCATTGGTGCAAATCTACTCCACCGCACGCAGGGCAGGGGTACTGACCCCTTTCAGCGCTTGTTGAAGTTGTTCATGGCGCTTTCCACGCCCAGCAGACCGAACTGCAGCACGGCCTTGCAGGCCAGTTCGATGCGTTCGTTCAGGGTCTTGCGTTCATCGCTGTTCCAAGCACCCAGCACATACTCGCTCTGGTGGCCCTTGGCGAAGTTGCTGCCGATGCCGAAGCGCAGTCGGGGGAACTCCTCGGTACCGATGAGGGCGATGATGCTGGTGAGGCCATTGTGTCCTCCCGCGCCACCCTTGGGCTTGATGCGGATGGCCCCGAAAGGCAGCGCAAGGTCGTCCGTGATCACCAGAACGCGCTCTGCCGGTATGTTCTCCTGGTCCATCCAGTAGCGCACGGCCTTGCCGCTCAGGTTCATGAACGTGGCGGGCTTGATCAGGATGAAGGTGCGTCCCTTGTGCCGCAGCTCGGCGTGGTCACCATAGCGGGCCGGGGTAAAAACAAGGCTGGACGCCCCAGCCAGGGCGTCCAGCACTTGAAATCCGATGTTGTGGCGCGTTCCCGCGTACTCGGGGCCAGGGTTCCCCAGACCCACGATCAGGTACTTCATGCAAGCGAGCTTGGGCACGGATCACGCGGCGCAGGAACTCCCCTGCCCGTTCAGCGACCGTCCTATCGCGGACAGGAATTACTTCTTCGGTGCGGCCTTGGTGGCAGCAGCCTTGGCGGGAGCTCCTTTCGCGTCCTTGCCAGCTGGAGCGGTACCAGCGGCAGCGGCAGCGGCATCCTCCATCTTCTTGGTCAGGCGCACGGCCACCACCACATCCGAAGGTTGTGCGAGGAAGGTCAGGCCCTCGATCTTGAGGTCGGCCACGCTGATGGACTGGTTGATGTCCAGGTCGGCGATGTTGAGGTCCAGGTGACCGGGCATTTTGTCCGGCATGCCCTTCACACGCACCTTGCGCATGGTGTGGCTCAGCTTTCCGCCTTTGCGCACACCCACCGGCTGGCCGGACAGACGGACGGACAGGGTGGCCTGGGCCTCCTTGGCGTTGTCCAGCTGGATGAAATCCACGTGGATCACGCGATCGGTGAGGGGGTGGAACTGCTTCTCCTGCACCACGGCGAGGGTCGTGGCACCATCAAGCTCGATCTCCACACCCACCAGTTCGGGGGTGAATACGATGTGGCGAAGGGCGGTCTCCTCCACGCTGAAGTGGATGGACTTACCGCCGCCGTAGAGCACGCAAGGCACGCGTTTCTCCCGGCGAAGTTGGGCGGCATACTTGGTGCCGACGGCTTGGCGGAGCGTACCGCTGAGCGCTACAGTGTTCATGAGGGTCGAGGGTGTTAGGCGATGATGAAGTGGCTGCTGATGCTCTCGTGGCTGCGTACCCGGCGAATGACGTCGGAGAACAATTGCGCCACGGTGAGCTGCTTGATCTTATCGGTGTGCTGCAACTTGTCAGCCCCGATGGGAATGGTGTCTGAAACGATGAGCTCGGTGAGCGAACTGTTCTGGATGCGCGTGCACGCCTCACCGCTCAACACGGCATGGGTGCACACGGCGCGCACGCTGGTGGCGCCCTGCTCCATCATCATGTCTGCGGCCTTTGTGAGCGTGCCGGCCGTGTCGACCATGTCGTCCACGAGCACCACGTTCTTGCCCTTCACATCACCGATCACGGTCATGCTCTCGATCTGGTTGGCCACCTTACGCTGCTTGTAGCAGATGGCCATGTCCACACCCAGGTGCTTGGCATAGGCGTTGGCCCGCTTGGTGCCCCCGGTGTCCGGTGCGGCCAGGACCAGGTCCTTCAGGCCCATTTCCTTGATGTAGGGAAGGAACAGGCTGCTCGCGAAGAGGTGGTCCACAGGCACTTCGAAGAAGCCTTGGATCTGGTCGGCGTGCAGGTCCATGGTGATGATGCGGTCCACCCCGGCAGCGGTGAGCATGTTGGCCACCAACTTGGCAGCGATGCTCACACGGGGCTTGTCCTTTCGGTCCTGGCGGGCGAAGCCGAAGTAGGGCATCACTGCCACGATGCGTTTGGCGCTGGCGCGCTTGGCGGCATCCACCATCATCAGCAGTTCGAAGAGGTTGTCGCTGGGCGGAAAGGTGCTCTGGACGATGAACACCAGCTCACCGCGCACGGTCTCCTCGAAGCTGGGCTGGAACTCCCCATCACTGAACCGCGACACGGTCACTTCACCGAGCCGTTCGCCGCTGGCCGCAGCGATCTTCTCGGAAAGGTACCGGGTGGCGGTGCCACTGAAGATCTTGGAGCTTTCCTGCATGGAATTCCCTGAGAAAGGGCTGCAAAGGTAGAGATCTTCCGCAGGTTATCAACGATCGTTGGTGGAGGCCTAAAACCCTTGCCCCACAAGGGACACAGCAGGAATGGGACGGCCATGCCTAGCGGGGGGGGACGGATGGTGACCCGGCGCTTGCGGCTAACTTGCGGCGCCGAACACTGAAGAACATGCCCAACCAAGCCACGGACCACAAACCCGGACAACTGATCGAGGAGGTCCTTTCCGCTGTGCGGCGCGCCGCCCATGCCGGGATCACCAGCCAGCAATTGGCCTTGCAGTTGGGCTTCAAGGACAAGAGCCAGCGCTACCTGCTGTTCGACGCCATCGACCTGCTGCTGGACGATGGGCGCATCCAGAGCGGTAAAAAGGGGCGATATACCGCTACCGGCACCGCCACAGGCAATACCGCCGAAGGCACCATCGACATCATCGCCAGCGGCGCGGGCTATGTGCGCCTCGGGGTGGTCGGCCTGGACGACGTCTACATCGGCCAGCGCGACATCGGAACGGCGCTGCACGGCGACACGGTCCGCATCAAGCTCCAGGAGGGGCGGGGCTACAAGACCGAAGGCAAGGTGCTGGAGGTGTTGAAACGCCGCCGCACGGAGTTCGTGGGCACCATACACAAGCATGAGGGGCGCATCATCCTGGTGGCCGACGACCAGCGGGTGCAGAAGCCCTTCTTCATCCCCCCTGCCGACGTCAATGGGGCGAAGGAGGGCGACAAGGCCATCATCGAGCTGGGCGAATGGAAGGACGCCCGTGACCTGGCCCGTGGCCGGGTGACCCGCGTACTGGGCAAGGCGGGCGAGCACCAGGTGGAAATGCACGCCATCCTCGCGGAGTTCGGCCTGCCGTTGGAATTCCCCGAAAGCGTGCTGAAGGCGAGCCTGGAGATCCCGAATGGTGTGACCCCGGCAGAGATCTCCAAGCGGCGGGACGTACGTAACGTTCCCACGCTCACCATCGACCCGGATGACGCCAAGGACCTGGATGACGCCCTGAGCGTACGCAAGCTGGCCAACGGCCATTGGGAGGTCGGCGTGCACATCGCGGACGTGAGCCACTATGTGCGGCCGCGCAGCGTGGTGGACATGGAGGCCGCCAGCCGGGCCACCAGCGTGTACCTCGTGGACCGCGTGGTGCCCATGCTGCCGGAGAAGCTCAGCAACGACCTGTGCTCGCTCAATCCGCATACGGACAAGCTGAGCTTCAGCGCCATCTTCGAACTGGATGATCAGGCACGCATCAAGGGGGAATGGTTCGGGCGCACGGTGATGCGCTCCCAACACCGTTTCGCCTATGCCGGCGCGCAGGCCATCATCGACGGCGGCGAAGGGCCCTTCAAGGAAGAAGTGTTGACCTTGAACCGTTTGGCCGAGGTCCTACGAAAGGACCGCCTGGCCAATGGTGCACTGGAGATCGGCGGCAATGAGGTCAAGTTCAAGCTGGACGAAAAAGGTCGGCCCCTGGGGGTTTATGAGAAGGTGATGGGTCCGGCGAACTGGCTCATCGAAGAGTTCATGCTGCTGGCGAACAAGCGCGTGGCCACCTTCGTGGGCAAGCCCCGAAACGGAAAGCCCAAGCCCTTCGTGTACCGCGTGCACGACCTGCCCGACCCGGAGAAGGTGGCCCAGTTACGGGCACTCGCCAAAAGCTTCGGGCACCAGCTGGACACCTCCAACATGGAGGACCTGCCGCATGCCATCAACCAGCTGCTGCGTGCCGTGCAGGGCACCGAGGAGGAGAACATCATCAAGCAGGTGGCCATCCGCAGCATGAGCAAGGCCATCTACACCACGGATAACATCGGCCACTACGGCCTGGCCTTCGAGCATTACACCCACTTCACCAGCCCCATCCGCCGTTATCCCGACCTGCTGGTGCATCGTGCCCTGGACCATTACCTGGCCGAGGGTATGGCGTTGGACCGGGAAGCGCTCGAGCTCAGTTGCAAGCACAGCTCGCGCATGGAGAAACAGGCCGCCGATGCCGAACGGGCCTCCATCAAATACAAACAGGCGGAATTCCTGCGTGATCGCATCGGAGAGGCCTTCGATGGCATCATCAGCGGGCTCACCAATTGGGGCATCTACGTGGAACTGGTGGACAACAAGTGCGAGGGCATGATCGGCCTGCGCGAACTGCCCGGCGACATCTTCCGCTTCGACCAGGAACGCTACACGGTGGTGGGCCAACGGACGGACCGCCGCTTCCGCCTGGGTGATGAGCTGCGCGTGGTGGTGAAGGCCGTGGACATGGACCGCCGCACAGTGGAGTTCAGCCTGGAGGGCGAGACCATGAAGACCACCTCGGGGAAATTTGAGCGACGCACCCCGAAAGCCAAGGGCGCGCCCGACCGCAATGGCTTCAGGCAAGCTCCCAAGGCGAGCAAGAAGGGGAAGAAGAAGGGCGGTAAACGTTGATCGAAGGACCGCCGCCTCCGATCAGACCAAGTTCAAGCGCTTGGCCAGGTCGTCCTTGTAGCTGCCTCCGATGGGAATGACCTTCTTGTCGTTCTCCAGGATCAGGTTGGGCTGCTCGATGGCCACGATCTTGTCCAGGCGAACGATGAAACTGCGGTGCACGCGGATGAAATCGGATTCGGGGAGCTTGGCCTCGATATCCTTCATCGTGCTGTGCACGGTGTAGCGTGTGTTCAGCGTGTTGATCACCACATAATCCTTCAGCGCCTCGATGAAGTAGATGTCCGTGGTCTTCAGCTTCACCAGACGGCTGTTGCTCTTCACGAAGAGGATCTCCTTGGCGGGGTCCTTGTTCTCCACCAGGGCGAAGAGCATGTCCCGTTCGCGCAGCACCTCCGATTCCTTTTTGTGTTTGTACAGCGCCATTTCGATCGACGTATGGATGTCGATCTCCTTGAAGGGCTTGATGATGTATCCGTAGGGTTGGGTGACCTTGGCCTTGGCCAGGGTGCTCTCATCCGCGTAGGCGGTGAGGAAGATCACCGGGATGTTGGTTTCCTTCCGGATGGCATCGGCGGCTTCTATCCCGTTCATCTCGCCCTTGAGCATGATGTCCATGAGGATGATGTCCGGCATGTGCTGCTGGGCGAGCAGAACGGCCTGTTCCCCAGTGCTTGCGGCGCCCACCACGTGATACCCCAGCTTCTTCAAGCTGAGCTGGATATCCTTGCTCACAATGCTCTCATCCTCCACTACGAGGACGTTCGTCTGCGCCATTTCCGGAGTTCTTGATACGCTCAAAAGTAAGCAAATAGGTCACCCCGGGGTCAGGGCGGTGCGTGATGTGTCCATCCAGTTGTTCCACAAGGGTGTGAACAAGTTCAAGACCCAGGTTGCCTTGTGTCCACGGGTCGAAGCCAGGGCTCAGTCCCACGCCATCATCACCTACTGAGATGTGCACCTTCTCGTCCACGAGCTGGAGTTGGAGAGTGATGCTGCCGGGGCGGTCCTGCGGAAAGGCGTGCTTGAGCGCATTGCTGATGAGCTCGTTGAGGATAAGCCCGCAGGGGATGGCCTGGTCCAGCACGAGCAGCACGCGTTCCAGCTGCGTCTTCAGCTCCACCTTGCCGTTGAGGCTGTAGCTCATCACCAGGTTGCGGCTCAACCCTGCGATGTACTCCGCCAGGTCGATGGAACTGAAGTCCTTGGTCTGGTAAAGGCTTTCGTGGATGAAGGACATGCTGCGGATGCGGTCACGGCTGTCGCGGAGCAGGCCGATCATGCGCTGGTCCTCACCCACGTGGGCGGACTGGAGGTTGAAGATGCTGCTGACGATCTGCAGGTTGTTCTTCACGCGGTGGTGCACCTCCTTGAGGAGCACTTCTTTCTCGTGCAGGCTGCGCAGCAGTTCGCGCTGGGCCTCTTTCCGTTCGGTGATGTGGTAGGCCAGGCCTGAGAGTTCCATCACCTTGCCGTCCACCAGGATCGGGTTGATGAAGTTCTCCACCCAGATGGTACGCCCATGGCGGTCCACGAGCTCCGCCTCGAACTGCTGCGGCTTGCCCTTGAGCGCCGCCTTGTAATGATCAAAGGTCCGAGTGATGCTCTTACCGGAGGTGCGCTCGGCCGGCTCTGGGGTGAACTTATCCCCCACCCCCAAGGTGATCCCGAAGTCCTCCTCGGCACTGCGCTGGAAATGTGCGTTGCAGGAGGTGATCCGGAAGTCCGTGTCCATGGTCCAGACCATCATGTTGGCCGAACTGTCAAAGATGGCCTGCAGCCGCGCCGCCTGTTCGCGCACAAGGTCCTCGGCCATGACCTTGTCGGTGATCTCGTGCCCCACGCCAAAAACCTCGATCACCTGACCATCGGCAGCGAACACCGGGCTCAGGAAGATCTCATTGCACACCCGTTGACCCTTGGTATCACGCAGGTCGGTCTCAAAACGCACAGGGCTGCCTGCAAAGGCCTCCGCGTACTTGGTGGCCCAAAAATCATGGTACCCTTGATCGGCGAAGAGCTTCCGCGGTCTATCCGGATCCTTGTTGATCTCGGGCCGGGCACCATAGATCCGCTCGATCATCTGGCTGTATCCGGAATTGAACGAGGTGAGCTTCAGGTCGCTACCCGCCGTCCAGAAGAGGTGATCACTGCTCTCGAAAAGGGCGCGCAATTTGGCCTCATGCTCCTTCACCTGCAGCCTGGCCATGCGCTCAGCCGTTACATCGTGGAAGATGCTGCGCGTGGCCACCGATCGGCCATCCACCATGCGCACAGAGGTGGTGCCCTCGACATGGACGGAACGTCCATCGCGCGCCAGGAATACCGTGGCCACACGCCCGATATCCTCGCCTTTCAGGGCCCGCTCGAACACGTGTTGCAACGGAGCCCAATGATCAGGCGCGATGACCTTGTGCAGGGTCAGTTCCCCCAGTTGCTCCCGCGAATAGCCCAGGGTGCTCAGCCAGGCGGCGTTCACGTATTCGAAACGACCGTCGATGGCCACACTCTGGATCATATCCGTGGCATTCTCGAACAGGTCACGATAACGCTCTTCACTGGCCTTGAGTGATTCCTGGTCGCGTTTCATTCGAGTGATATCGCGCGAAACACCCATTCCTCCCAGTAACTGGCCATCCTCATCATACAATCTGGAAGCTGCCAGAAAGGATGTGAACACCTCTCCGGTGCTGGAAATGTTGCGGACCTCTCCGGAAAAGGCCCCGTGGTTGTTCAGTTCATACTGGACCCGTTCATAATCCGATCGATCGGCATAGAGCACCCGGGAGTTGAGTCCCAGGATCTCTTCCGGCTCATATCCGAAACGGAGGCTGGCGGCGGGGTTGTACTCCGTGAGGTTGCCCTCTGGATCGGCGGCCATGATCATGTCCAGTGAACTGTCCACCAGACTGCGTGCGAAGCGTTTGGAACGGCGAAGTTCTTCCTGTGTCTTCCGGTGATCGTTGATCTCCTGCCGAAGCACTTGGTTCACCCCCTCGGCCATCTGAAGGCGCAACTGTTCCTTGAACAACTGCTGCTGCGCCCGTTGGTCCTGAAGGGTGAGCTGCATGGCGGCCGGTCCATGATGGGGGGCCGGTGCCATCAGGATCACAAAGCCATGATGATCGGAACCCGCAAGCCTGGTCGGGAACGGACCGTTCATGCCATCGGCCGCTCCGGTGGAGAGGAAGTGCTGCACCTTGGTGCGATCGTCGGTATGGAACAGGTCCAGCACCACATCACCGACGATGGGTCGCCCCACGAGCTTTTCGGCCGCAGGGTTCGCATAGGTGATCTGACCGTCCTCCACCACCAGCAGACCGTCGCGGATCTGTTCCACCAGTCCGCGGTAGCTGGCCATCAGGGAGCGCTGTTCCAACTCGGCCTGTTTGAAGGACGTGATGTCAATGAGCGTGCCTTGGATGGTGGCGGTCCTACCCTCTTGTTCATCCAGGAACACATTCTCCAACACGTCCACCGTGCGACCAGACCGGTGTTTGAGCGTGATCTCGAAATTGATGAGGCGTTTTTCGCGGAACAAGGTCTGGAGAAAGACATCCCGCGCGGCCGCTGAAGGATAGAGGTCAAGCGCGTCGAGGCGCAGTAGTTCATCCCGGTCCTGGTAGCCCAGGATGCGGGCCATGGAATCGTTCACTTCCAGTATCCTTCCGTCCACCGTGGTACGGAATACACCAGCGAGGTTACGGCTCACAAGATCATCGTACTGACGCTTCAGTTCGAGGTAGGCCTTGCCCAACTCCTGTCCCTCATCCGCTGATACGGGAGGTATGCGCCCACCAGTGACCATGGTCCGAACTTAAGAGGTTCCGGTCGTTCGCCAAAGAAACTGCCTCATCATTCACCTCCGGCCACGTAAGGAGGTGGGATCTTCACACCATCGATCCGCAGTTCCTGCCCATCCTTGAATTTGATGGTCATGATGGGAAAACCCTGTTCGTTGTAGTGCACATGGTCGCCTTGTGCAAGTCCGGCGGCATATTTCCCTTCCATCTTCAACTCCCCATTGGGCCAATACCAACGGTGTTTCCCCTGGGGTTCACCATTCACGAAAGCCCCGATGAAGTTCCGGATTCCACCTGTATAGGTATACTTCCAAACACCATCCTTCAGACCGTCCTTGTAGGATCCCTCTTCGGTATGATCACCTACTTTGTAGATCCAGGGTCCTTCCTTATTGCCATCGATGTACTCGCCCTGGGTCAGCACGGCACCTTCGGGATCGTACTCCACGGAAGCACCATCCTCACGGCCACGGCGGTAATTCTCCTCCCGGTGCATCGCTCCTCCTTCGTAGTACCATTTCCATACGCCCTGCGGCAAGCCGTTCAGGTAATTACCCTTCTGTTCCACGGCACCGCTACGGTGATAGAAGTTCCAGTTGCCATCGCGCTTGCCCTCCTTGTAGCTTCCTTCCGCACGTTTCTCGCCTGTGGAAAAGTACTCGACCCACGGTCCCTCCAGGGCACCGACATCGTTCACCAGACCCTCACTGATGAGGCGGTCGCCGGAATAGATCTTCGCCCCGCTGACCGATCCATCCACCGCGAACTCCTTGAAGAGTCCCTCCTTCTTCCCGCTCTTGGAATAGCTGCCCAACGATGATACCCGTCCGTTGGGGTGGAACGTGCGCTTGATATCCACGGTAAGCTTGTCCTGTGCCCCGGCATCCACTTCGCCGGCATCGTACTTCACCATCTCCTTCAGGTTTCCCTTGGCGTCATACTCCTTGAAGATGCCCTGCTTGCGGTCATCCACAAAGGATCCCTCCCACTTCACCTTTCCAGTGGGGTGGAATTCCTTCCACGGGCCCTGTTTGAGGCCCATGCGGTCCACCTGATTGATCTCATCCCGTCGGCGAAGCAGCCCGGCACCGTATTGGAGCAGGGCAACGATGCGACCATCCTCAGCGTACTCCGTTCCCCTCCCCTCCTCCTTGCCAGCCTTGAAAGGGACCTCTTTGTGCAACATGCCATTGGGGTGGTAATAGCGCGCAGTTCCTTCGCGCAGGTCCTCCACGTAGGTCTCCTCGCTCACCAGCACGCCAGTGGTATCGTATCGGCGCAAGGGACCATCCCGTTTGTCAGCCTTGTAGTTGATCTCGCTCTCCAGCGCGCCATTGGGTGCATAGAAGCGCCACAGGCTGTCCAAAAGGGCTCCCCGTCGACCGCCCTCCGACCGCAGTGTTCCAGTGGCGTAGAAGCTCTTCCAATAGCCTTCCGGGCGGCCGTCCACCATATGCCCCTCACTGCTCACCGTCCCATTGGGATGGTAGTAGCGCACCAGGCTGTCCGCCGGAGCCGGTACCTGTGCCTGTGCGTTGATCGTCACCAACACACCCACCACCATCATTACCCAACACTTCATTTGTATTCTATTCTCTTTTAAAGATGTTATGATGATATAAGATAGGCGGTTGATCGTGTTGATGAAACCTTAACCTGTCGCTTGCATATCCGGGTTATCAAAAGTAGCGCACCGGTTATGAACACCCGGTGATGAGAACGGGCAACGGCAACTCCCTGTTGTGCTAGGGAATGGTACTGGGTGATCAACGATCGTGGATGACCAGGATGGATCACGACCGTGGATAGCTTCCTATCCGCACCCCGGTCCCTGGATCGTTCGATCAATGTGCAGAAGAGACCCAGAAGATCTTTTGGTCGGTGAGGGTGTTCCGCATAAGCCGGGAAGGGGAGCATATCCGCAACTTTTCTTTTGCCCGGTTATCAACACGTTCGACACGGATCCAACCGTCGGAATGTGGGATCCGGAGCGGGGTTATCAACACGATATCTTTGGGGCATGGGTCTACACATCGTCATTGGCAGTGATCACGCCGGTCCTGCGCTGAAGCACACCGTAAAGGAACACCTGCGCCAGCTGGGACATGAGGTGGTGGATAAAGGGGCCCATGTGCACGACAGTGTGGACTACCCTGATTTCGCCCATGCTGTGGCGACGGCTGTGGCAGACGCTCCGGGTGCGCTGGGCATTGTCATCTGCGGAAGTGGCAACGGGGTGAACATCACGGCCAACAAACATGCCGGCATCCGATCGGCCCTGGCGTGGACACCGGAGATAGCTGCCCTCGCGCGGCAGCACAACGATGCCAATGTGCTGGCCCTCCCCGCCCGCTTCATCAGCCCGGAAGAGGCCCTCGCCATCGTGGATGCCTTTGTGGCTGCGACCTTTGAGGGAGGACGCCACCAGCGCCGTGTGGAGAAGATCGAGCATCCCGAGAACGCATGATCGGGGCTGTTCGCGTGGTGTCATACGTGGCCCTGTGCCTCGCGCCCTTCTCATGGTCATTGGCCCAGGTGGATAGCACGGCGCTGCGCTATGCCAACACCATCACCATCGATGACCTGCGGCGCCACCTGAGCATACTGGCCAGTGATGAGTACCAAGGCAGGGACACGGGCCAGGAAGGTCAGAAGATGGCGGCCCAGTATCTGACCCAGCAGTTCAGTTCCTTCGGCATTCCTCCGGTCCCCGCCTCCGATCCGGCAGCGATCGTGCAGGGCTATCTGCAACCCTTCACATTGATCGAGGAACGCAGCGGTTCCATCCGTGTGGCCACCACAGGCGATACCCTGGGCCTCCTCAGCGGACTGCTGTATTTCAACGAATATCTGAGCAATGATCGGGTTGTGGATCACGTGGTCTATCTGGGCAAAGGGAACGAATGGACGGGTGTCAAGGGCCTGGAGGGTTCTGTGGCCTTGATGCGCAGTACGGGAACCGCCACCGAACTGATGAGCACCCTCCGCACTCAGGCCGAGCAGGCCGCCAAGGCCGGTGTGGAGGTCTTGCTGGTCAGCACGGCCGATATGAACGGACTGGTGAAGGAAATGGGTCCGCTGGTGCACGGATCCCGCATGCGTCTGGCCTACCTGCCGACGAAGGAGAAGCGGGTGGGCATGCAGGTGATCCTGGTGGAGGAGACCCAACTGAACACACTGTTGACCGGGGGAAACTGGGCCAAGGCACAACGCAGCAAACGCGGCAAGCGGCTGGGCACCGCATTCACCCTGCTGCACCGCCCTCTTCGCCAGGAAGTGGTCTCGGAGAACGTACTGGCCTACATCGAGGGAACGGACAAGAAGGATGAACTGGTAGTGGTCACCGCGCACTACGACCACGTGGGTGTGGAGAACGGAGAGGTGTACAACGGTGCCGATGACGATGGTTCTGGAACAGTGGCGCTGGTGGAGATGGCCGAGGCCTTCGCCAAGGCGCGGGTGGAGGGGAACGGTCCACGTCGCAGTGTGCTGATCATGCCGGTGAGCGGTGAGGAGAAGGGTCTGCTGGGATCCCGGTATTACAGCGATCACCCTGTATTCCCGATGGAGAACACGGTGGCCGACCTGAACATCGACATGATCGGTCGTACGGACAGTGCACATGCCGGGGGCGCCCCTTACATCTACGTCATCGGCAGCGACCGCCTGAGCACGGACTTGCACCGGATCAACGAGGAGGCGAACAGCATGTACACCAAGCTGGAACTGGACTACACCTTCAATGCGGCGAACGATCCCAACCGCTTCTATTACCGCAGCGACCACTACAATTTCGCCCGCAAAGGGGTCCCCAGCATCTTCTACTTCAGTGGGATCCACGAGGACTACCACCAGCCCGGTGATGATGTGGAGAAGATCGAGTTCGACCGGCTTCACCAGCGCGCGTTACTGGTGTTCCATACGGCGTGGGAACTGGCCAACCAGGAGGAACGGATCGTGGTGGACAAGCCCCTGGTACCGGCGCGGCCCTAAGAACTGGCGCTGTCGGGCCGTGGAGATCAGGGTTTGCCCTGGGCCAGTGAGGGCTCCTCGTTGAGCAGCTTCACCAGGAAGGCCGACAGACTGAGCTTGTACTGTTCGTAGTGCGATCCCGTGCTTGGGCCATAGATCCCCGTGCGGATGCGGCGCACCTTGCCTTCACGGTCAACGATGATGCAGGTGGGATAGCTCATCACATGGCTCAGGAAGGGAAGTTTGGCAGCGGCCTCCTCCTTGGATGCCTTGCCGGCGTATAGGATGGGGTACGGTACATTGAGGGCATCCCGGAAGCGCTCCAGTCCAGCCACAGCGCGTGCGGCATCGTCATACTTCTCAAAGGCCACGGCCATCACCTCCAATCCTGCGGAATGATGCTCGGCATAGAGCTCGTTCAGGAGGAGGGTCTCATCCACGCAATTGGGGCACCAGCTGCCCATGATCTGGATGACCAAGGGCTTTCCCTTGTAGCGGGGGTCGCTGGGTGAAACAAGCGTTCCATGGAGGTCCGGGAAACGCAGGTCCATCATGTCGTGCCCTTCGCGCAGGAAGGTGAGCGAGTCCGGATCGCGCAGTGTGTACTGTGGGTTACGGACGGCCACCCAGGGCTCCTCCCAATGGGTGCCGCTGAGGAAGGTGCCACGCAGGCTGTCGCCACGCAGACCGGCCACGAAGAGAAAGGCATGTGACCCATCGAAGCCCGACAACTGCAGCGAATCACCGTACACCCGGCCCTCGAGGTAGCGGTAGTCGCCGGTCTCGGTCACGAAGGTGCCCGTAGCCCGGCCGTCCGGCTCCTGCTCAAAGACGCCGATCGCATTGTAGCCATCGCGAGAGCTGGGGTTGAAGTGCACCTCCCAGTGACCGCCCAGCGTACTGGTGGCCGCCCTGGTCGGTTGCCTGTTGCCGGCGCGGGCCACAAAGGGGATCCGGTAGTCGGGTCCTTTCAGGTAATTGTACCAGTAGCCCTCTATCAGGCTGTCCGTCCGGATGATTCCCTTGAATTCCGAATCGAACAGGGGCATGCGCACGAACAGGGAATCCCCGCGGCGTTCCAGGTCATCCACCAGGATCACCTCATCACCGTTGATCACCTGCAATTGCAGGCCGGCACTGTCCACGCCGATCAGCTCCACATGAAAGGGCATGGAGCGCCCGTTCAGGTCCAGGTCCATGGTCCACCGCCCGGCCACGGGTCGTGGCTTTGTACGCGTGCCTGGAGAACCGTTGCAGGCGCCCAGCAGCGAGGCCAGGAGGAGGACGGGTAGCAGGTGCGCGATCATGGGCGTGGACAAGATAGGGCCTCGCGTTCAGTACACGTTCCTCGAAGCACCGGGCCCGATCAAAGGTCGAACTTGATACCCTGTGCCAGGGGAAGCTTGGCGCCGTAGTTGATGGTGTTGGTCTGGCGGCGCATGTAGGCCTTCCAGGCATCACTGCCGCTCTCGCGGCCACCGCCGGTCTCCTTTTCACCACCGAAGGCACCACCGATCTCGGCCCCGCTGGTTCCGATGTTCACGTTGGCGATGCCACAGTCACTGCCGGCCGCGCTCAGGAAACGCTCCGCCTCGCGCAGGTCGAGGGTCATGATGGCGCTGCTCAGGCCCTGCTTCACATTGTTCTGGATGGCGATGGCCTCGTGCACATCGCCGCTGTAACGCAGGAGGTACAAAATGGGCGCAAAGGTCTCCTCCTGCACGATGTGCATGTCCGGCCGGGCCTCCACGATGGCGGGCTTCACATAACACCCGCTCTCATAGCCAGCTCCATCGAGGACACCTCCTTCCACGGCCATGGTCGCTCCCTGTTCCTTGGCGGCCTTCAGGGCGTTCAGGTACATGGTCACGGCGGCGGTGTCGATCAGCGGTCCCACGTGGTTGTGCTCGTCCAGCGGGTCACCGATGCGCAACTGGCCATAGGCCTTCACCAGCTTGTCGCGGAAGGCGTCGTACACGGTGTCGTGGATGATCAGTCGGCGGGTGCTGGTGCAGCGCTGGCCGGCCGTGCCCACCGCGCCGAACACGGCACCGATCAGGGACATGTCCAGGTCAGCCTTGTCGCTGATGATGATGGCATTGTTCCCGCCGAGTTCCAGCAGGGAGCGGCCCAGGCGCTCGCCCACGGCTGCTCCCACGGCTTTGCCCATGCGCGTGCTGCCGGTGGCGCTCACCAAGGGCATGCGGGTGTCATGGCTCATCCATTCGCCCACTTCACGACCACCATTGATGATCACGCTCACCCCTTCGGGCACGCCATTGCGCTTGAACACACGCTCGGTGATGTGCTGGCAGGCGATGCTGCACAGGGGAGCCTTCTCGCTGGGTTTCCACAGGCAGACATCGCCGCAGATCCACGCCAGGGCCGTGTTCCAGCTCCAAACGGCCACCGGGAAGTTGAAGGCCGTGATGATGCCCACCAGTCCGTAGGGATGCCACTGCTCGTACATGCGGTGCTCGGGCCGCTCGCTGTGCATCGTGAGGCCATGCAACTGGCGGCTCAGGCCCACGGCGAAGTCGCAGATGTCGATCATCTCCTGCACCTCGCCCAGGCCTTCCTGGTAGCTCTTGCCCATCTCGTAGCTAACCAGCTTGCCCAGTTCCGCCTTGTGGATGCGCAGCTCCTCTCCCAGTTGGCGTACGATCTCGCCCCGCTTGGGTGCGGGCCAGGTGCGCCATTCGATGAAGGCCTTCTGTGCCGTGGCGATGGCGGCCTCATACTCGGCCCTGCTGGCACCGCGCACGGTACCGATCAGCGTTCCGTCCACGGGGCTGTAACTCTCCAGCACTTCGCCCTCGCCCTTCGACCAGTTCGATCCGGTGCTCACTCCGCTGTTCACGGGCTGGATGCCCAGGTTCTTCAGGATGTCGGCAATGCCGAGGGTGGCGGGTGCAAGGGTGGTGGTGCTCATCAGGTAGAGTTGTGGTGCCCGAATTGGGGCCGCAAAGGTAGATCGATGCTCCAGCGGATCGGCTGAGCTTCGTCAGCAGTGTTGGGGGGCTGGAGACGCCTCCTTTGGCCCCAAGAAGCATCCGACCGAACAATTTCGTGTAATATACTGGTATTCAACCAGTTAGGCATAGGCCACCAAGTGCCCGCTACGGCCATATCTCCACCCGCCCATAGGTGTAATACTATAGAACACCCTATTATTCATCCAGGGCGATAAAAACGGCCTTCTCAGTGTTCGGCCTTCCGAGCGACGTATAATGTACTGGACGCTGGACGGTCGTGAAGCAAGCTGAGGAGGTTGGAGGCGGTGCCGATGACCAAGGCCTTGGCGAATGCGATCACCGCTCCATGTCCCTTGTACCGTTCGCTCAGCAGCGCGATGTAGTACGCATCGAGCCACATGCGCTGCATGCGCACCAACGTGAAGCCGTGTTCGCGGAGCAGTATCCGGACATCCTGCTGACGGAAGTGGGAGAAATGCCGCGGCACGTCCCATGCCGCCCAATAGCTCCCATAGTGTTCGGCATCCCAGGAGCCGCGGTCGGGCACCGCGATGAGCAGCAGTCCTCGATCGGCCATCAGGGAATGGAGGCGCTTAAAGGTGGCCCGCAGGTCGGGCACATGTTCCAACACGTGCCACATGGTGATCACTTGGATGTTCTCCTGGGCGGCCACCTGCTCCAGTTGGGGCACTACCTGCAAGGAGTGATCGGCGATGGCCTGCTGCCGTGCAGCGGTGCTGGGTTCCACTCCCTGCACCACGTACCCGCGGCTCATCAGGTAGGCCAGGAACTGTCCGGTCCCGCAACCGATATCCAACACCCGGCCATTGGGAAAGAAGGCCTTGATGAGGGTGTACTTGCGTCTCATGCTCCACTGACGGGCGGCCAGGTAGACCCGGTCCTGGAGGGAACGCGCTTCGTTGGAATGAGAGATGTAGGAGCCACCCTGATAGTATGTTCCCACTTCCGTTTGGGTCGGACGCGGGTCGGTAAAGCGGAATCCGCATTGTGCACAATCCACCACCATGAAAGGCTCCCTGGTGATGGAGTGGTCGGGAATGGTGGCATAGGGTCGGCGGTGTTCCGATCCACAAAGGGGGCAGCGTGGTAGCGATTCCAAGGCGGTATGTTCCACGTGGAACGATCAGGTTATGGGCAGCATCAAAGCCGCGCCAGATCGGGCTTCTGGTGCATGAGGTGGGCCATGTGCTGGCGCATGGTTCGGTGTTCCATGGTGCTCATCGACCCAAGTAGACCATCAGTACGCTAAGGTCGGCAGGGGACACGCCGCTGATTCGGGAAGCCTGCCCCAAGGTGGTGGGTCGCACCTTATCCAGTTTCTGGCGCGCCTCAATGGACAGCGATGTGAGCCGATGATACTCGATCCCCAGATCCAAAGGCACCTCGTCCAAGCGAGTCAGCTTCTCGGCCATCTCGCGTTCCTTCACCAGGTATCCGTCGTACTTCACATTGATCTCCACCTGTTCAACCACCTCCTGTCGTAGGTCCCCGAACCCCATCGTCAGGCTTTCCAATCCCGGCCCCAAGGGTTCCAGGTCGGCATAGTTCAACTGGGGCCGTAGGAGGATATCGAAGAGCTTGACCTTCTGTTTCAGGGGCGATGTTCCACGTGGAACGATCACCGCATTGGCCGCTTCCGGATCAATGCTTTCAGCCTTTAGCGCATTCACCAAGGTATTGCTGTGGGCTATTTTTTGGAGCACCCGTTCCAAGCGTTCGTCACTTGCAAGACCCAGCTCGTGAGCACGGGGTGTCAAACGGATATCGGCATTGTCCTGACGGAGCAGGATCCGGAATTCGGCCCGGCTGGTGAACATCCGATAGGGCTCTTCCGTGCCTTTGGTGATCAGGTCATCCACCAGCACCCCGATGTAGGCCTCATCGCGACCCAGCACAAAGGCTTCCTTCCCGGCGATCTTCTGGTGGGCATTGATGCCCGCCATCAGGCCCTGACAGGCCGCTTCTTCATACCCGGTGGTGCCATTGATCTGCCCGGCGAAATAGAGGCCCCCGACCAGTTTGGTCTCCAGGCTGTGTTTCAGCTGGGTAGGGGGGAAGTAGTCGTATTCCACGGCATAGCCCGGCCTGAACATCCGTGCCTGCTCGAAACCCGGGATGCGGCGCAGCGCGGCGATCTGCACTTCCTCGGGCAGGCTGGTGCTGAACCCGTTGATGTAGGTCTCCACGGTATCCCAGCCCTCGGGTTCCACGAAGATCTGGTGCCGGTCCTTGTCGGCGAAGCGGTCGATCTTGTCCTCGATGCTGGGGCAGTAGCGCGGCCCGATCCCCCGGATGCGGCCATTGAACATCGGGCTGCGATCGAATCCCGTCCGCAGGATGTCATGCACTTCGGGGCTGGTATAGGTCATCCAGCAGCTCAGCTGCTTGCGAGCGTGCCGGCCACGGATCGCCGAGGTACCGGGCAGGTAACTGAAGCCCGAGGGATCTTCGTCTCCCGGTTGCTCCTCCATCTGGCTGTAGTCGATGCTTCGGCCGTCCACCCGGGGCGGGGTGCCCGTCTTCATCCGGCCTGCCTCAAAGCCCAGTTCCACGAGCTGTTCGGTGATGCCATGGCTGGCCTTTTCACCCGCACGTCCACCACCGATGTGGCGCTCGCCGATGTGCATGATGCCGTTCATGAAGGTGCCGCTGGTGAGCACCACGGCCCGGCAGGCGATGCGCATGCCCATGCCCGTGTGCACCCCGGTCACTTGTCCTCCCTCCACCTCGATGCGGTTCACACTGTCCTGCCAGAAATGGACGTTGGGGGTCTGCTCCAGCAGGCGGCGCCATTCGGCGGCGAAGAGGTTGCGGTCGTTCTGGGAGCGGGGGCTCCACATGGCGGGTCCCTTGCTTCGGTTCAGCATGCGGAACTGCACGGTGCTCCGGTCGCTGACGATGCCGGAGTAGCCCCCCAGCGCATCGATCTCGCGCACGATCTGGCCCTTGGCCACCCCCCCCATGGCGGGGTTGCAGCTCATCTGCCCGATGACGCCCATGTTCATGGTCACCATCAGGACCTTGGAGCCCAGGTTGGCGGCTGCGGCTGCGGCCTCGCAACCAGCATGGCCACCGCCCACCACTACTACGTCATAGGTCTCCTGTGTGCTCATGTGTAGCGGTGCGATCAAGAGCGCTGCGTTCCACGTGGAACAAGCGGCCATGATCCCTGATCTTCAGTGCATTACGCGCCGTGGGACAGGTATAGGTCCCATGGACGCCGCAAAGGTAGATCGATCACCGGTTGCAGCGGTTTCCGCCGCCATTGCCGGATGGCTGGGTCGGTGGGTATATATTCCTCTGGACACCCTTGGCCTGAGGCTCGCACCTTCGGTCCAGATCTACGGATGCCGGGTAGGGGAGAGGGCGCGGACCCCCACGCTTCCGGGCCGCA
Organism: Chryseobacterium gleum; assembly: GCA_945872795.1. GTDB lineage: Bacteria > Bacteroidota > Bacteroidia > Flavobacteriales_F > PHOS-HE28 > PHOS-HE28. Next base: position 226 of record CAMCAZ010000032.1, on the reverse strand, counting down.
TGCCAGCACCCGTAGAAGCGTCCGGCTCACAGGAGAAGCAGGGGCCCTTCAAGGCCCGATCAGGGCGCTCAGAGGCACTCAAGTAATGAGGAAGGTCGAGAGCGAGCTTGCCAGCCCAATGGGGCGTCCTAGTCCGTTTTCTGCTGCTCCTGCATCTCGCCCACGAAGAAGTCCACCCCACTTCCGAGAGCGCTCATGGAGCGGTCGAAGACATCCTTGAAGTCCG
>CAMCAZ010000031.1 GCA_945872795.1 Chryseobacterium gleum | reverse complement strand
TCAGCCAGTTGTCCAGCGCCGACGAGGGCTCCTCGCCGTCCTTGTAGCGGTAGTGCGCGGCCAGGCCCATCTCGGCGATCTCGTCCATGCGCCTGCTGCGGATCTGCACCTCCACCCAGCGGCCGCCGGGGCTCATCACGGTGGTGTGCAGGCTCTCGTAGCCGTTGGCCTTGGGCAGGCTGATCCAGTCGCGCAGACGGTCCGGACTGGGCTGGTAGAAATCGGTCACCACGGAGTACACCTTCCAGCAATCGGCCTTCTCCAGTTCGGGCCGCGAGTCGATGATGATGCGGATGGCGAACACATCATAGACCTCCTCGAAGGTCACGTGCTTCTTGAGCATCTTATTGTAGATGCTGTGCACGCTCTTGGGCCGCCCCTTGATCTCGTAGCTGAAGCCCTCTCGGTCCAGTGATCCGCGGATGGGTAGGGTGAAACGGCTGATGAAGCGCTTGCGCACGGCCTCGCCCTTCTTCAGCTTCTGGCTGATCTCCGCGTAGATGGTGGGCTCCTTGAACTTCAGGGAGAGGTCCTCCAGTTCGCTCTTGATGCTGTAGAGCCCCAGCCGGTGGGCCATGGGCGCGTAGAGGTAGATGGTCTCGCTGGCGATCTTCAGCTGCTTGTCGCGCGCCATGCTGTCCAGCGTGCGCATGTTGTGCAGGCGGTCGGCCAGCTTCACCAGGATCACGCGTACGTCCTGCGCCAGGGTCAGCAGCACCTTGCGGAAGTTCTCCGCCTGGATGCTGTCCGTGCTGAACTGCATGCCGCTGATCTTGGTGAGCCCGTCGATGATGGTGGTCACCGTGGGGCCGAAGAGATCCTTCACATCGTCCAGCGTCAGGTCGGTGTCCTCCACCGTGTCGTGCAGCAGCGCGGCCACCACGCTGGTTGCACCCAGCCCGATCTCCTCGGCGCAGATGCGTGCCACGGCGATGGGGTGGTAGATGTAGGGCTCGCCACTCTTGCGGCGCTGGTCCTTGTGCGCCTCCACGGCGATGTTGAAGGCCTTGCGGATCTGGCGGCTCTCCTCGGCGGTGCGCTGCCCCTTGATGGAACGCAGCAGTCCCCGGTAGCGGCGCAGGATCTCCGCCTTCTCCGCCACCAGGTCGATCACCGGTCTGGCGGGGTTCTCCGCAGCGGAAGCGGGCTGTGTGGCGTGTGAGGGGCCTTTGTCCATGCGACGGTCAAAGTTAGCAGGTCGAAGCACCGTCTGTTCGGGCCTCTGTTCTTTGGGCTTCAGTAAGGAAGGGCGGTGGGCTGGGAACGTAGTATTCTGTGATCACTGGTTTCCGAGGAATACACTGGAGATGTTCTGAAAGGGCCTTCCATCAGCGAAAATTGAAGGGGTCGTGTACCAAGGACTTGCTTGGGCTATGCTGACCTGAATACCGGCTGCGACACCCTTCGGGGTCGAGAGCGCACAACATGCGTCAACGCCCTTCGGGCTATATGCTGTGACCCCTAGGGGGTCATCCCTGTATGCACGGGGTTTCATGACCCCAGAGGGGTCACAGCATGTTGAACAGGGATGGGATGACGGGTTTACGACCCCGGAGGGTGTCGCAGCCGGTGTTAGATCGACTTTCCCGGACACCACTTGATCCGGTGATCAATGCGCTTCAAAACTGATGTAGACCTTGCGCTGAGAGCTCTGGCAAGTATCGTTGACCATGTTCAGGCCGGATCGGAGGGAGTCGGGCCCAATGATCTTCACGTGTTCATTGTCTGGCCAAAGGACTGTCAGCGCCAAGCCTGTATCGGGATAATGGAAGATCCCGCAGCCCGATCGTCCTAGGTCGAGCATCATGGTCGTATATCTCGGTTCCGTTTGGTACACGACCAGTGTGACGGACTTTGTTCCATCAGGAGATGGGAAGGTCCGCTCATCCTTGCGGAAATGCGCGTTACGTGCATCGATGGGAGGGTTCGTATAGAGGTCGAGCGCAACATCGATCAGCAGTAGGATGAACACGAGCCCAACGACCATGAGCCCCCACTTCAGCGGGGAGGCAAGCCTGTTGACGAAGCGCTGGACCATCGGAGTGTCACACCGCAGGCAGCACCTTCGCCGCCACTTCCCCGAAGCCGATGCGAACGCCGTTGCGCTCACCATGCCCACGGATGATCACCGTGTCACCGTCCAGGATGAAGGTGCGTTCGCTGCCATCGGCCAGCGTCAGGGGCTTGGTGCCCCGCCAGCTCAGCTCCAGCATGCTGCCGTAGCTGCCGGGCGCCGGCCCGCTGATGGTGCCGCTCGCCATCATGTCGCCACAGCGGATGTTGCAACCGTTCACCGTGTGGTGCGCCAGCTGCTGGGCCATGTTCCAATACATGTGCCGGAAGTTGCTCCGGCAGACGCTGTTGGCCTTTCCGCCCTCGGGGGTGATCAGCACCTCCAACGCGATGTCGTAGCAGCCGTCGCGCTCGATCTGCAGGTAGGGCAGGGGCTCGGGGTCCTGCACAGGGCCGGGCACCCGGAAAGGTTCCAGGGCGTCGAGCAGCACCACCCAGGGGCTGATGCTGCTGGCGAAGTTCTTGGCCAGGAAAGGCCCCAGCGGCACGTACTCCCACGCCTGGATATCGCGTGCGCTCCAGTCGTTGAAGAGCACAAGGCCAAGGATGTGGTCCTCGGCCTCGGCAGTGCTGATGCGCTCGCCCAAAGGCTTGCCGGTGTAGGTGATGAAGGCCACCTCCAGTTCGAAGTCCAGTTGTTTGGTGGGGCCGAACACCGGGGGGGCGTTGGGGTCCGGACGGGTCTGTCCCATGGGACGGCGCACGGGCACCCCGCTGGGGATGATGCTGCTGGCGCGGCCGTGGTAGCCCACGGGCAGGTGCAGCCAGTTGGGGAGGAGCGCGTTGGCCGGATCGCGGAACATGGTGCCCACGTTGGTGGCGTGGTCGCGGCTGCTGTAGAAGTCCGTGTAGTCGCCCACGGTCACGGGCAGGTGCATCGTCACCTGGTCCGGGGGCAGCAGGGCATCCTCGCGCAGCGTGCTGTCATCCCGCAGTTCGGCGTTGTCGTGGCGCAGCAGTTCGCTCAGCCGCGCACGCAGGGCCCGCACGGAGGGCGTACCGCCTTTCATCAGTTCGTTCAGGTGCGGCGCCAGGAAGGCTTCACGGGGAATGCCCGTTGCGTCCAGCAGCCCGCTGTCCGCCAGGATGCTCAAGTCCACGATCACATCGCCCACACGCGTCAGCGGCACCGGTGGCTCGCCGTTCCAACTGCCCACGCCTAGGGGCAGGTTCTGGATGGGGAAGTCACTATCGGCGGATACTGCGATCCAGGAGCGGAGGGCCGGGTCGTTGGCGGGGACGTTCATGGGGCAAAGGTGCGAAGGGTAGGCGGGTCGTAACATCCCCCATCGTAACCTTGTCCACGCATCATGCCCCGTACCGCCCGGCTACTGCTCGTGTTCGTCGCCTGCCTTCACCTGGGGCTGCTGGCGTGCTACACCTTGCCAGCGGTCGTTGTGCCCGAACCACTGCGGGTGCTCAGCACCGTGATGGTCCGCGGACTGTTCCACCAGCAATGGATGCTCTTCGCACCGGACCCGCCGCTCTGTTCCTGCCAGGTGCAGGTGAAGCGCGACGCACAGGATTGGACCACGCTGGGCGATGATCACGGTCACTACCTGTACCGGCGCATGGCACGCGGTATCGCCTGGAACGTGCAGCGTGAGCTGTCGGGTGGGGCCGAGGTACTGAGCGCACCGGTCGCACAGGCCCTGCGCAACATGGCCGGTGACGAAGCAATGCATGTCCGCCTCGAGGAGCGCTGTGTGGACGATCCGCAGCACCCTGCACAACGCTCCCTGCATCACACCGAACTGCGCCTGCCATGAAGGAGCGGAGCACCGCGGTCCGCCTGTTCCAGTTGGGGGTCCACCTGTGGCTGCTGGGCTTCCTGCTGAGCGCGCTGCCTGCCATGGGCGATCTGTGGCTCCACCCGATCTCGCCTGTGCTTCGCCCACCCGGACCCTTCACTGCGGTCACGCATGCGCTGGGGAGCTGGCTGCCTCAGGTGGCGGTGTTGCCGGGTGTGGCCATCGCCATCGTCCTCTGCCTGCGTGGGCTGTTCAGGCCCGCCCGCTGGTGGAGCGCCGCAGTTCTCTGGTTCATCTTCGTGAACCTGATGCACACGGCCTGGATGGCTGGCAGCGGCGGCCAGCAGCTGATGGCGAACCTCCTGTTCTGGAACATCCTGCTGAGCCTGCCGCTCACCAGCCTGCTCACGGAATGGCTTTCCACGCTCGCTTTATGGGTCATCCGGGGGCAGCTTTTGTTGGCCTATGCGGTCACCGGCCTGCACAAGCTCACCGGCGCACAGTGGACCGACGGAACAGCTCTGGGCATCGTGGTCACCGACCCGGCCTTCGGGCCGGCCTGGATCGCCACCATGCCCGTCCTGGCCGTGGCGCTCACCTACAGTGTCCTTCTCTTCCAGCTCACCTTCCCCTTCGCCGTGTGGTGGCGCCGCACCAGGGTGCCCTGGATGCTCTTCGGCATCGCTTTCCACCTGGGCACCGCGCTCTGGATGGACATTCCCGAGATGGGCCTGGCCTTCCTCGTGGCCTATGCCAGCTGGCTGGACGAGAAAGAAGCCGGGTGGTTCTTGACCATGCGGCACAAGGTCCTGCGGACCTCATCACCAGGCTGAGCGGTCGTTCACCTCTTCCCGCCGATCCGGAAACACCCGCCGGCCACGATGGCGTGCTGCAGGAAGCCGAAGTGCTGGCTGGCCTGTTCGTCGGCATTGCCGGTGGTGAGCACGTTGGGCATGTGGATGTATCCGGCGCGCAGGGTGTTGCGCACGAAGAAGTGCTGGAGGAAGGTGAAGTGCAGGCCGGTCTGCACGCCCAGGCCGTAGCCGGCCAGGTTGAAGCGGTTGTTCATCCCCTCGCTGAAGAGCCGCACATCGCTGCGGGCGATCACCGGTCCGGCATGCACGCCGGTGTACATGCGCAGGTCCGTGCGGGCGTTCGCTGAGCGCCATAGCTTCCAGTAGCGGTCCACGTCCACGCTCACCAGGTTCAGGCCGTCGGTGTGTTCGTACTGCAGCACGGCACTGTCCAGCACCAGGGTGGCGGGCCGCTCATCGGTGAGCACGCCGAGCTCGCCCTCCCAGTTCACTTCCTGGCCCGCATCCACCACGTATTTCATGTGGTCCAGTCCCATGGAGATGGACCAGTCCTCCCGGATATACCAGCCCAGGCGGTAGTTGTACTGGGGATACCACACGTACTTCGGGTTGAGGTAGGTGTCGGTGCTGAATCGGTGCGGTCGGTCGGCGGCCGTGACGTCCTGCATGGTGAGGTCATAACCCGGACCCTCGAAATGGATGTCGCTGCTGGTGAACGCGGAGCGGTTGTAGCCCCAGTAGAGGAACAGACGTCCCTTGTAGTTGTACGTGGCGCTGCTATCCTGCGCGGTCAGGGCCAGGGCGGGCAGGAAGAAAAAGGTCAGGAGGAGGCTGCGCATCAGAGCCAGGTGAAGTCGTCGGTCCGGGGCAGATGGTCCAGCGCGTCCACCGCCAAGGCAGGCGGGGTGGTGAGTTTGCGCAGCTTGGTGTCCATCCACGCGCCCTCCACGATCAGCGTGGCGCAGTAGGTGCCATCGGCCTTGTGGAAGGTGTGCGCGAAGGAGAAGCGCGAATGGTCCTGGGACAGGTGGCGCATGGCAAGGTCCACCAAGATCTCATCGTGCAGCTTGATCTCGCGTCGGAAGGTGCATTCCTCCCGGAAGAGCACCGGCCCGAAGTGCTGCTCCTTCATCATGCCCATGGTCATGCCCACGGTCTCCAAGGCCTCCATGCGCTGTTGTGCGCAGAGGTCGTAATACACCGAATGGCGCAGGTGGAAATTGGCATCGATATCCGCCCAGCGCATGTGCAGCCGCGTGCGGAACGGAGAGGTGTCGGACATGGGGCGCAAAGGTAGCGCGGGGCGGGGGAGCAGTTGTCCAATGCGCAGGGCTGACGGGTCTCGCCTGCCCTGCGGGCACGTTAGTGGGTAAGGTCTCAACCACGGATGGACACCGATCTACATGGATAACTAGGTCCACAGCGGCTCTGCTGTATGAACTGTTGGAGGCATGCTCTCGTATCTCGATCCGTGCCCATCCGTGTGGACCCGCCTGCCGGCCAGGGTCTGACGTTTGTCAGGTCAGGGTGTATGATGAACAGGCCTCGTCACCGTCGGTGAAGACCTGGCCTGGGCTTGTGCCGGAGGCTGGGTCCGGAATTCGAATCGCCTAAGGATACAAGGACCTCAAGCGCATCATCCCATTGACCTGGAAGCGGATGCGGTCCAGTTCAGCCTTGTCGTCCTTGTGCATCAGGGCGGCGTCGATGAGCTGCACGATCTGGGCGCATTCGGCCTCCTTCAGGCCCCGCGTGGTAGTGGCGGCGGTGCCGATGCGGATGCCGCTGGTGACGAAGGGGCTCTGGGTGTCGAAAGGGACCATGTTCTTGTTCACGGTGATGTCCGCGATTCCCAGCACCCGTTCGGCCTCCTTGCCGGTGAGGTCCTTGTTGCGCAGGTCGATGAGCATGCTGTGGTTGTCCGTTCCACCGCTGATCACCTGGTAGCCCTTTTCGGTGAAGGCCTTGGTCATGGCCTGCGCGTTGCGGATCACCTGCTCGCCGTAAGCTTTGAAGGCAGGGTCCAGCGCTTCGCCGAAGGCCACGGCCTTGGCGGCGATCACGTGCTCCAGCGGTCCGCCCTGGGTGCCGGGGAACACGGCGCTGTCCAGCAGGGCGCTCAGCATGCGTACCTCGCCCTTGGGCGTGGTCAGTCCCCACGGATTGGGCATGTCCTGGCCCATCATGATGAGGCCACCGCGCGGACCGCGCAGGGTCTTGTGCGTGGTGGTGGTCACCACATGGCAATGGGGCAGCGGGTCGTTCAGCAGCTTGGCGGCGATCAGGCCGGCGGGGTGGCTCACATCGGCCAGCAGGATGGCGCCCACCTCGTCGGCGATGGCGCGGAAGCCGGCATAGTCCCAGTCGCGGCTATAGGCACTGGCGCCGCAAATGATCATCTTCGGGCGCTCCTTGCGGGCGATTTCGGCCACGTCCTCCAGGTGCACACGACCGGTCTCCTGGCGCACGCCATAGAAGGTGGCGCGGTAAAGCTTGCCGCTGAAGTTCACCGGGCTGCCGTGCGTGAGGTGCCCGCCGTGGCTCAGGTCGAAGCCCAGGATGGTGTCACCGGGCTTCAGGCAGGCCAGCATCACCGCCGCGTTGGCCTGTGCACCGCTGTGGGGCTGCACGTTGGCCCAGGAGGCGCCGAACAGGCGTTTCACCCGGTCGATGGCGAGGTTCTCCACCTGGTCCACGAACTCGCAACCGCCATAGTAACGTTTGGCAGGGAGTCCCTCGGCGTACTTGTTGGTGAGCACGGAACCCATGGCCGACAGCACTTGTTCGCTCACGTAGTTCTCGCTGGCGATCAGCTCCAGACCCTTCGTCTGCCGCCATTTCTCCTGGTCGATGAGGTCGAAGAGCGCGTTGTCGCGTTGCTGTTCCATGGACTGCGAAGTATCCGTTGATGGACGATGGCCAAAGGTAGCTGAAGCGGTCAGGAGCGGCTCAACATATCACGCACCTTCCTGCATCTTGCTGGCTATGGCCTGCTCGCGGGCAGGAGCGATGCCGCCCAGATGAAGAAGAGCAACACCGGGTATTGCAGCAGGTGCAACAGCTTCACCGATACGCCGTAGAGTGCAGGTACGCTGCCGGAGAACGCATGCAGGGCAAGGGCCACTGCGCCGATGAGCACAAAGCCGGCCACCAGCGCACCACGGTAGCGGTGGTCGCCGAACACGATGCGTGCCACGGCCATGCTGAGCAGGAGCATGAGGCCGATGAAGAGCAGGGCAAGCACCCACTTCAACATCACCAGGGCGGACAGGTCCAGCCCGTCGGTCCACCCGCGGAACAGCGAATGGGCATAGGACACCGGACGCTTGTAGGTCAATGCATCCAGCTGGTAGTTGAGGTTGATGAACAGGAACTCTCGTACAGCCCCCAACAGCATGGCGGCCAGCATCAGCAGGGCAAGCAGCGTCCGGCGTCGCATGGTCACGCAGTGGCAGGCCTGTTCGGGAAAAACCTCACCCACACCCACCAGAGAAGGAACACCCATCCATAGATGACCACGTAGAAGGTATAGTCATGGTTGAAGTTGAGCAGTTCGTAGTCGATGGTGACCACGATGCACAGCGCCACGATGCGCAGCGCATTGATGAAGTGGATGGTGAGCAGGCCCATCGGAACGAACCACGCCTTGTGGCGCCATGGACCGGGATAGGCCAGCACGAAAAGGCTGAAGACCGCAAAGAGGCCGAGACCGTTGCAGGGGTCGCCGATCCAGAGCAGATGCCCACCCTGGACGCCGATGGTCCGAATGTTCTCTGCGTTCGCCGGTTCCGGTATCAGGGTGTAGCCGAGTCCCTCCAGCAAAGTACCGCTGGAACGGATCAGGTGGCCGATCACAGCCGCATCCAACCATCCCAGCGGATGCAACCAGAATTCGTAAAGGAAATACCACATCCCATAGCCCAGGGAACCTGCGGCAAGGAAACGGATGACAGGGTCGCGCAGAGCCCCCTGTACAGAGGGCGTAGCGGACATCAGAGCGGTCGCTTGAATGCGTTCCGGGAGCCGTGTACCCGTTTCGCTCCGTACAACGCACCGGCAACGATCAACGCCGAAAGACCTCCGTCGATGGGGATGCAAGGTGGGGGCCAGCAAGGGGCAGGGCCGCCCAATGGCTGAGCAATGAGCACCGCTGCGTACGGAACTATGACAGCGATTAGCGTGAGGATGATGCGCAACATGTTCGCTCTCGGAGATTGTCGTCCGCCCCAAAGGTATGCCATTCCAAATGATCGATGCAAGCCGTGTTGGGCGTTCACCCGTCCTGATACCCCATGAAATGCTGCCCGGTAGCGTTGGTCGGCTATATTTGCCCACCCTGCATGGGGTTTTCAGGCCAGTTCGTCGGATCCGTGTTGGCCGCTTCTTTCATCCATGACATCCAACAAGAGTTCCCAACGCGGCGGCATCATCGATGCAAAGGACCTGCGCTATTTCGCCAGGTTGGTATCGAAAAGTTGGTACGTGGTGGTGATCACCATGTTGCTGGCCTTGGTGCTCTCCTACCTCTACTCATACAAACTCCCCAACATCTACGGGGCCAGCACGCAGATCCTTATCAAGGACCAGGAGTCCTACGACTACCAGTCCCAAATGTACCAGAACCTGGGTTACGCAGGCCTCTACAGCGATGTCGTCAACCAGAAGCGGGTGCTGCTATCCTATGATCTCATCAACGATGTGCTCGAGAGGCTCGACTTCGATGTGAGCTACTTCATCGTCGGGCGGTTCAAGACAAGCCAGGTGCACGGCACTTTGCCGTTCACCGTTCAGATTGAACCCCTGCAGCCGCAGTTGTTCGAGCGTACGTTCGACCTGCGTGTGTTGGATGCGGACCGGTACGAGCTTGGCTTTGAATACAATGGCACGGTGCAGAAGCGGGTGCACCGGTTCGATGAGCAGGTGCGTGATCCCCTCTACCTGCTCACGGTGAAGCGCACGCCATGGATGACTGACGCCAACGTGTCCACCTTTGCCGCTTCGGATTACCAGTTCAAGCGCCACCACCGCAACCGGTTGGTAGGCCAGTACAAGAATCGCATCCAGGTGGAGAACCAGGACTACACCACCATCTTGGGCATCACCGTGGAGGACGAGGTCGAGTCCAGGGCCAAGATGTTCCTGGACACCCTCTCCAAGGTGTACATCGGGTATTCCCTGCAGAGCGAGTTCGACATCAACGAGAACACCCTCGAGTTCATTGACAATCAGCTCGATGAGGTCAGCGTCATCCTTGGTCAGCACGAGGATGAGATGCAGCAGTACCAGGAGCAGAAGGACATCCTGGACCTATCCCGGGAGGAGTCCTCGTCCTTCATGGAACTGGCTGAATACGAGCGCCAGTTACGAATGCTCGAGATGCGGATGCAGTCCTTCGATGCGTTGGAGGACTACCTGCTTACCAGTAATGACCAGACCCTGCTTCCACCGGCCCTATATATTGCGGAGGATGAATTCCTGCTCACGAGTTTGGAGCAGATCTATAAGCGGCAGATGGAGCGGAACGCCATGCTCTACGAGGCGCGGCCGGCACACGGTGCCATCCAGCAGCTCGATTCAGCCATGCAGATGGACCGCCTGAACGTGCTCACCTACCTGGACAACAGCCGCGGGGCGGTGCGCTCCAAGATGTCCGATGTTAGGGCCCAGATCACTTCTTATGAGGGTAGGATCCGAAAAATGCCAAAGAGCGAGCGCGACATCCTCAACATCCAGCGCCGCATGCAGGTCAATGAGAAGATGTACCTATTCCTGCTGGAAAAGCGGGCCACCACCGTCATCGCACGGGCCGGTATCGTGCCGCAGAGCAAGGTCATCGAAAGCGCCCGCAGCCTTGGCGTGGTGCGCCCGGACAAGACCAAGGTGGTCTACACGTTCCTGCTGGGTGGTGCCTTGGTGGCCGCCATCTTCATCTTCATCCGCATCATGTTCTACGACCGCATCGAGAACGCCGATGAGCTCAAGGAAGTCGCTCCCCTCACCGTCTACGGGGAGATCATCGCCAGCGACAAGGCGGTGCTGAATTACGTAGTGGTGGACAGCGACCCCAAGGCGGCGATCACCGAGAGCTTCCGGACCGTGCGTACCAACATGGAGTACATCCCCGGTCCCGAGGTGGGTGGCAAGGTGGTGATGGTCACCAGCTACCGACCCAACGAAGGAAAGACCTTCTGCAGCGTGAACCTCAGCGCCATCCTGGCCAAGGCCGGCAAGCGGGTGCTGCTGCTCGAATTCGACCTGCACAAGCCGAAGGTGGCCACTGGCCTGGGCATGCAGAGCGATGTGGGCCTCAGCAACGTGCTCATCGGCAAGGTGGACTGGCGGCAGGTGGTGATTCCCACCCAGTTCGAGCACTTCTCGGTCATCCTCGCAGGGCCCACCCCCCCCAACGCCTCGGAACTTATCTTGAGCAAGCATCTGGAGCGCATCTTCACCGAAGCGCGGCAGGAGTTCGACTACATCATCGTGGATACCCCACCGGTGGGCCTCATCACGGATGCGCTGCTCATGATGCGCTACACGGATGCGACCCTGTTCGTGCTCAATACCCGCTTTGCCAGCAAGGACCACGTGAATAACGCCCTCGAAGTACTTCAGGCCAACCCTGGCAGGAACGTGGGCTTCATCATCAACGGTGTGCGGTTGAAGAAGAGCAAGTACTACTACAACACCAACTACGGCTACGGCTACCGCTACGCCTATGGCTACGGCTATGGGTACGGCTATGGCTATGGGTACGGGCGCCGCTCCAGGAAGAAGGACAAGGAGTCGAAGCCATCCACCTCCGCGTGAGCACTGACAACAGGAGCGTTCCAGTCAAATGCAATGGATGGAGGTCGGTCGCGCGGGAACTGGTGCCACCCCTTCTCGTGCGATGGTTGCGCCCCGCACCTGTTGTGCCCGCTGCCCCGGCAACTGCCGGCGAGCAGGTCGTTCAGGGTGGGCCACTGAAGGGATACTCGCTGCTGGTGGATGCTAAACGCTCTGCGTTCGGCGAAATGGTCGCAGGGGTCTATGATGACTTCCTCTGGCGCGCCCTGCCGACTCAGCTGGGCGAGGGGTGCATCCTCGATGTGGGCGCACACATCGGCTACCACGCACTTTCCTTTGCAGTATTGTATCCCGACCGGCGGGTGTTCGCCTTCGAGCCGAACCCGGCGAACTGCGAACGACTGCAGCATAACCTGGACCTGAACGCCAGTCCTGCTGCCCGTGTCCGGTTGTTCCCGGTTGCGCTCGGTGACCACGATGGCCTAACCGGTTTCAACGCTTCCACCAACGTGGATGACCAGACCAGTTCCGGCGGCTATCTGCAAGGGGTCGCCCCACCCTTGGACGATAGTGTCTACCAGCGGTCCGGCTTTGTTGGGTCAACCGTTGCGGTACGGCGCTTGGATGGCGTGGTCCTTGAGCACGGATGGGGTCCCGTGGCACTCATCAAGATCGACGTGGAAGGTGCGGAGCAGCTGGTATTGACCGGTGCATTGGAACTCCTGAGGAGGGATCGGCCGTTGCTCTTCATCGAGGTCCATTCCGTAGCGTGCATGCTCGCGGTGTGCAACATCCTGCAGCCGTTGGGCTATGCGGTCCAATTGCTCCAGTTGGACCGGCCCGGCAGGGGATTTGTGATGGCGCGGTCCGCTACGATGGCGATCCAAGGTTGATGAGGTTCTCGCTACGATCCAGTGATTACCTTCGCCGCGCGGATTGTGCCTATTTGCGCAACGCAAACAGGAGACCGGGTATCATGCGCAGCCAAGCCATTACCACCTACTCCCCGGAAGCGGAGATCCGGCGGCCGGGCCTCTTGCTGCGTAATATGCTGCGCGATGTACGCAGCTCCAGGGAGCTCGCATGGAGGCTCGCACAGCGTGATATTAAGGCCCAATACCGACAGAGTTATCTGGGTTATTTATGGGCCTTTATCACACCGCTGATAACTACTGTTACCTGGGTTTATTTGAACGTTTCGGGTGTTGTTCGTGTTTCGAACACCGGCATTCCCTATCCCGTATATGTCTTTTGTGGGACCATGCTCTGGCAGGTGTTGCTAGAGTCGGTTCAAAGTCCTCTGCAACAGATCGGGCTCTCCCGAGCGATGCTCACCCGACTGAATTTTCCGCGTGAGGCTCTCATTCTAAGTGGTTTGGTTAAGATCTTTTCGAACATAGGTATAAAGCTCGTTTTGCTGATACCGGTCATTCTTCTCTTTGGAATACGCCCTGACATGGGTTTCCTTCTTTTGCCGATAGGGCTCTTATCCATCGTTATGTTGGGATTTTCCATCGGCCTGCTCATCACCCCGCTGGGGTTGTTATACACCGATGTGGTAAGGGGGATACCGTTGGTCTCACAATTCCTCATGTACCTCACCCCGGTCGTTTTCGCCATGCCCACGGACGGCTGGATGGCATTGGTCTGCAAATGGAATCCTGCCACCCCGCTCATAGTCAGTTCCAGGGAATGGCTGACCGGAGCGGCCACTTCCATGCCGTATGAGTTCTTGCTGGTTACCATTTTAAGCGCTGTTCTGCTCTTGTTCAGCTGGATCTTTTACAGGGTCACCATCCCCGTACTTATTGAACGAATGTAGGAATGCAGCGTGGCGATGTTCTGGTCAGTGTGGAGGCGGTCTCCAAGAAGTTCTGCAAGGACCTGAGGACTTCGTTGGGCTATGGGGTGCAGGACCTCTTCGGCCAGGTCGCCGGCAGATTCAGTGAGGGTGTGCTACGGCCCAAGGAATTCTGGGCGGTGCAGGATGTTTCCTTCGAAGTGAGGCGCGGCGAATGCATCGGACTGGTCGGTCGTAACGGTGCCGGCAAGACCACGTTGCTGCGTATGTTGAACGGACTCATCAAGCCGGATAAAGGACGCATCACCATGCGTGGCAGGGTTGGTGCGCTCATCGCTCTTGGAGCCGGTTTCAACGGTGTGTTGACCGGGCGCGAGAACATCTACGTGAACGGGGCTGTCCTTGGACTTTCTAAGCGGGAGATCGATGAACGGTTCGATGAGATCGTTGATTTCTCCGGGTTGGGCGATTTCATTGACAGTCCGGTGCAGAGCTACAGTTCGGGCATGTCGGTCCGCCTTGGGTACGCCATTGCCTCCACCCTGGAGCCCGATGTGTTGATCCTGGACGAGGTGCTTGCCGTGGGCGACGAAGCGTTCCGGGTGAAATGCTACCAACGCATCGCCCGCATGATGGAGAATACCGCGGTGATACTGGTCTCGCACAATATGGATCACATCGGTTCGATCTGCAGTTCGGTACTGATGATGCGGAACGGCAGGCACACCCATTATCGGAACACCGTGGATGGTATTGCCGCTTATTTCGATGCGAACGAAGCTGGCCCTGGAGCATTCCGTGATGGCCAGGTACACATGTTCTATCCACCGGTTACGGCAATTGAGGCGACCGTGTTGGAGCCAGGTGCGATCGAGTATGGAGGCCGGATGTCCGTGGAGTTGAATATCATCAGTGAACGTGCTATTTCAGGTGCATTGTTCTCCTTCACACTTGTTGATCAACAGCATCGTGCGGTGATGTGCTGGAGCAGCGAACGGGGTGGTACTCCCATTGATCTTGAAAGAGGTCAGCAGCTCATCCGCCTGCACATCGATCCGTTGCTTCTGCACGAGGGCCTGTACACATGGAACCTGAGCATGCGCAGGCAGGAATCCATCGAGAACCTGATTCATTTGACCCGAGCAGGAGAGGTTAAAGTGAGTAGCCGGTTCAGGCCACTATCTTCCATACCATACCTTCCGAACGCATCATCGATAGAGGTGATAAGAGTTGGGTTGGAACCACCGCTCATTCAATGAATAACAAGTATTTTGACCCCTCGGTCGGGTCCATTAGAATGGCCGATGGTTCGTAGGCTTTGTAGTTGTAATGCTTGCATGACGTCGACAGTGCTACAGCAGTTCTCAGAGCTGGCTTTAAGTCCGGTTTTTGACATGCGTGGCTTGCTGTCCGCCGATTCGCGGGGCCGGACCTGAACACAGCCCATGCTCTTCAACTCCAGCATATTCCTCGTCTTCTTCCCGGTGGTATTTGCCCTGCACTGGCTCATCGCGGGTCGGTCCATCCGCATGCGTAACGCGCTGCTGCTGCTCGCCAGCTACATCTTCTACGGATGGTGGGATGTCCGATTCCTAGCGCTGTTGGCCTTCAGTTCGGTCGTGGACTATACCATCGCAAGGGCTATAGCAGCCACCCCTGCGATGGGCCGCCGGCGTTTATATCTGGCTGTCAGCATGGTCATCAACCTCGGTCTGCTGTGCTATTTCAAGTACGTCAATTTCTTCATCGAGGGATGTGCCCAGTTGCTCGCGGCTATCGGATTCGAGGCGCACATCTCCTCGCTCGCGGTGATCCTGCCCGTAGGGATAAGTTTCTACACGTTCCAAACGATGAGCTACACCATCGACGTATATCGCCGTCAGCTCGAACCTTCGCGGGACCCGATCGACTTCTTCACGTTCGTGAGTTTCTTTCCGCAACTCGTGGCGGGGCCGATCGAGCGGGCCACCAATCTCTTGCCGCAATTCAGCCAGCCCTCCATCTTCATCCGGCGCGATGCGGTGGACGGCTTACGCCAGATACTCTGGGGGTTCTTCAAGAAAGTGGTGGTGGCCGATACCTGTGCATCGCATGTTGATGTCATCTTCGGTCAACAAGGCGAACTGCCGGGTAGTATCCTCTTCCTGGGCATGGTCTACTTTGCATTCCAGATCTACGGGGATTTCAGTGGCTACAGTGATATTGCCGTCGGCACGGCCCGCCTGCTGGGATTCCGGCTCATGACCAATTTCCGGTTACCCTATTTCTCGCGTGATGTGGCTGAATTCTGGCGTCGCTGGCACATCAGCCTCAGTACTTGGTTCCGCGATTATCTCTACATACCGCTTGGAGGCAGTCGTGGTGGCGTGACGCGTAACGTGCTGAACGTGCTTGTCATCTTCACGGTGAGCGGCTTCTGGCACGGCGCCAACTGGACGTTCATCGTTTGGGGTGCCCTCAATGGGCTCTTCTTCATACCGCTGCTGCTGCGTGGCAGCAATCGCGCAAACATGGACACAGTGGCCCCTGGGCGGTATCTCCCAACGCTCCGGGAGTTGGTCGCGATGCTCATGACCTTCCTGCTCATCTGCATCACCTGGGTCTTCTTCCGGTCGGCCAGCATGACGGATGCGATGGCTTTTCTGCGCGGCATGGCATCACCAAGCTTGTTCACCGCTCCCACGCACCCCATGCTCACGTGGGCACCACTTGGGGCCATCGCGTTGCTGGTGCTTGTTGAGTGGGTGCAACGCCACCGCGAGCATACCTTCGACGTGGCTTGCTGGCCGATCTGGTTGCGCTGGCCTGCTTATTATGCGGTGCTCATGCTCATCCTACAATACGGCCAACCCACAGTGAGTTTCATTTATTTCCAGTTCTGATCGCCCACTGTCAGACATGACCCGGTTCCTCCTGCGCGTTCTGTTGTTCCTCTCTCCGGTGCTCGCACTCCTTCTGGTCTTCGTGGTCGCCGATCCGTTCGGGCTCTATGGGTGGAGCTGGGCATCGCGCACGGCTGCAGCGGATGGTTGCACCGATTGTCGCACCATGCGGGCCTACGATGAGTATCGCAGCCGATGGCGGTACAATACGTTCCTGCTGGGCAATTCAAAGACGATGGCCATTCTCAGCTCGGACTGGTTTGAGCACATCGGTGTGCAACGCTTCTTTAAACTGGGTACGCCTGGGGAATCCGTGCTTAACATGCGGCGCAAGCTCGAATATGTCGCATCCACCGGTGCCTCCATTGAGCATGTGATCCTGCTGGTCGACAACAAGGTGCTGCAGAACGTGGAGAACACTCATCCGCATTTCGAAGGTCCGGTGTATATGAAGAGTCTGCGCTCCTCGGACCAGACTGCCGTTGAGCAACTTGCCCAGGGCTTCCGGTACTACCTTGCCGACGCTTATTTCCTTGAACATTGGTCCGACTGCGTATCTTCCGTGGATAGCCGTAGGTCGAATGCGGATGGTACATCGGTCCCGGATGGCACAGGGCCGTTCACCAATGAGGTCATTCGTACGGATATGGAGGAACGACTAATGGCGGATACGGCCGCCTATGTGGCAGCCTTCCCCCAACCACGGATCGCATCGGGTAGCTCGGCGGTAACTCTCCACCCCAAGGACCGGGTACATTTGCGTGCCATTAAGGAGTTGCTCGTGCGGGCGGGGAGCGACCATCATGTCATCTTCGGACCGGAGTACAATTGTGCAGCCATGCCATCCGATGTGGTGGAGGCGTTCACATCCATTTTCGGCAAGGAGCATGTCCATGACCATTCGGCCGATAGCGCATTTTGCGGGAAGCCGATCTTCTTCTACGAGCCCAACCACTATCGACCGGTTGTGGGTAGAGCGATGCTTGAACAGTGCTATTCAAGCCGTGTGAAATGACACGGGTCGGGAAAGGAGGTCGGTGGAATGTGGTCGCGTATCATGTACACGACCCCAATATGTCGTTCGTCCATGCAGACATAGTTCAGTTCTCAAAGCACTGCAACAGGGTACTTCTCTTCACCACGATCGAGCCTTCAGCTCGGTTACGTGCATTGCCCAATGTAGAGGTGGTTTGGCCGGCCATGGATTGGAAGCGCTATCGCCCGGTATGGTTATTTATCGCGCATGCTCCGGCCCTGCTCCGGATCTATCTGTCCGAACTTGCTGCCACACGGCGCTGGATTCCGCTGGTGCCCGCTTTGAAAAAGCTTGTCACGAACGTGTTCAGGGCAACCGAAGTGGTGCGGAACTGCAGGGAGCGCGGCGTTACGGATGCTGTGCACTACTCCTTCTGGTGGTATGATTGTATTTATCTGGCGTGGTTGAAGCGAAAGTGGGGCATTCCCATTGCGGTCACACGAACGCATGGTGGGGACCTCTATGAGGAACGTGGGAGCTTGGATGTTCCCTGCCTATTCAGGCATTTTCAATTGAGCGCTATAGATGCCGTGTATAGCGTTTCGGAAGCTGGCACACGGTATCTGCACGAGCGGTATACTACTTACCGCAGCAGGATCCGTACCAGCTACATGGGTACGGTAGATCATGGCTTGGGGCCCGTGCGCGGCCCTCTTGACCCTTGGGTGATCGTGAGCTGTGCCAAGGTCAGGAACATCAAGCGCGTACACCTGATCGGCGAGGCACTTGAACGGGTGGAGGGGATCCATGTGCGCTGGGTCCATTTCGGCGGCACTGCTAACGCTGAGCGCGATCCGACCGTGGCCCAGTTCATTCGAACGGTGGACCGGCTGCGTCAGCGTCCGAACATGGAGGTTCAGCTGATGGGGTTTATGGATAACCAGGCGATCATGGAATGGTATGCCAGCAATGCCGTGGACCTTTTCGTTAGCATGTCCTCCACGGAAGGATTGCCCGTAAGCATGATGGAGGCCATTTCCTTTGGTATACCGGTCCTGTCAACCGATGTGGGTGGTTGCAGGGAGATCGTGAACGACCGGACGGGTATGCTCATACCACTGGACACAGCTGTGGAGGAGGTGGCGCGGATCATTGAGGGGTTCGGTAAAAGTCACTCTCACCTACCCGAGTTTCGGAATAGGGTCCGTGAGGAATGGGCTACCAAATTCGATGCTGCGTCGAATTATAATAAATTTTTCGAAGAATTGGACTCAAAATAAATCTACAATTTCAAACATCATTTAAGTGAATAATTCTGTTCAAAATAATGCCTCTAATAAAAGGTATTATTCAATTGATATCGTTAAAGGTGTGCTTATAATTCTTGTAATTATAGGTCACGTTCTTCCCGGTTCCATCGAAGGGAATCCTTTGAGGTATTTTATTTATAGCTTCCATATGCCGGTTTTCATAGGTGTAAGTGGTTACTTGTTGAATTATCAATCTCTCATAAATATTGGATTTTTTGGAATATTACAAAAGTACAAAAATAGAATAATTATTCCATGGATAACTGCGTTATCTGTTTATTTTGTTTTTCACGAAGTTCAGCGATCCGAAGTGAACATTATAAACGACATATTGGACGAATTATTTTTCCCTTTTTATCATTTGTGGTTCATTCCAGGTTTTCTTACGTGGGTCATTCTGGCAAGATGGATCGGTCGGTCTGAGTATTTTTCTAATTACTTTCTCTTTACAGCTGCAATTTTATCGTTCGTTACATATGTCATTTCTAAGAATGTTTACACAATCGATTTTATTCATCAATATAAAAATTCAATAAGATTTATGGATGAAACTATTAGGCCCTATTATTTTATCTTTTTTGTATTCGGAATAAAGTTTAAGGCAATTATGGCCTGGTTCGATGGATTGGGTAGAAGAATTATTTTCACATTCCTGCTGATCGGATTATTAATGTTTAATTTATCTTCGGTTGATGTACTGAAATCAATATTGTACTATTTTTTCAATTTTGTGTTGATCAGCTGGATTTTGTACAACATCGAAAGAGGTTCCTTTCCTTCGGTATATTGGATTGAGTGGTTGGGTATTAATTCCATGGGGATATACTTATGGCATGTAATGCCAATAATAATTATAAAATACTTTTTTAATTTCACGGACATGCTAGTGTACTATTCTTTGATGGCGCTTGCGTTGGCCGGTTTCTTTGTCGCCTATTTTTTTCTCAATCGATTTAAGCTGTTCAGAAGGGTGCTCTTCGGCCTGTCCTGATGTGTTTTTGGTTACAGCGACCGGAGCATTCAAAGAAAATGCGAGCTGAACAGTTTTCTTTGCTTGGTTTCCAGAACACGATCAGGAATGAGTAAGGCTGGTTCATTACCGACATGGGGCATCCTCGTCCAGGCCCGCTTGGGCTCCACGCGCCTCCCGAACAAGATGCTTCGCGAGATCCTGCCGGGCACGACCCTGCTGGAATGGGTACTGCGGCGACTGCTGGCGGTATTCCCTGCTGGGAAAATCCTGCTGGCCACCACTACGGCATCGGTGGATGATGCACTGGTAGAAGTTGCCCGGAAGTTGGGAGTCGGGGTCTTCCAGGGGAACGAGCAGGACGTGCTCTTGCGTTTCCGGGAGGCCGCACGCTCCGCTGGATGGGATCATATCATCCGCGTCTGCGCAGACAATCCGTTGCTCCAGGTCGATCTGTTGCCCGGCCTGGTGTCTGCAGCCACTACCGCCCGCGCAGACTATGCATCGTGGGGGTTCCGCGATGGGTTGCCCGCCATCCGGTCGCATTGTGGACTGTTCGCGGAATGGGCCTCGCTGGCAGCATTGGACAGGGCGGCTGAAGCCACCGATGATCCGCTCTACCACGAGCATGTAACCAACTACCTTTACAGCCATCCCGATGAGTACAGGACCATCATGATGCCGGTACCGCACGAGGACAAGGTGCGCCAATGGAGGCTAACGGTGGATACAGAGGACGACCTTACTATCTGTACGCGTGTCATCAAGGGCATAGGCCATGAGCGGCCTATGGGGGTCGGTGAACTTCTTGGTTACCTGGACACGCATCCGGATCTGATTACGGAAATGCGAACGAACATGAGCGCCCATGTCAAATGAACGCCATACTTACCTGATCGGTGAGGTGGGCCAGAACCACAATGGTTCGGTCGACCTCGCCAAGCTCATCATCGACATGCTTTCGCGCCCCGTGCGCGAGGAGCATTTCGGGTTGGAACTGCCGCGGCTGGATGCGGTGAAATTCACCAAGCGGGACCTGGCGCAGGAGTTGAGCCGCTCTGAAATGGAGCGGCCGTACACGTCCGCCCATTCCTTCGGTAGTACCTACGGAGAGCACCGCGCCTTCCTGGAATTGGACGATGAAGCGCACTTCGAGCTATACAGGCATGCCAAATCGCATGGCTTCGAGTTCGTTGAGACCCTCTGTGCCATGGGATGTCTTGGCATGCTCCGCTACTTCTCTCCGGACAAGCTGAAGGTGGCCAGCCGCGACCTCACCAACCTGCCCCTGCTGGCTGCATTGGCTGAGACGCGCATCCCGATCATCCTCAGTACGGGCATGGCGGACCAGCGGGACCTTGATGATGCCCTGGCGGTGATCACCCGGCATCATGAAGACATCTCCATTCTCCACTGTGTGAGCGAGTATCCCACGCATCCGGACCACGCGAATCTGCTCACCATTCGGTTCCTGCAGCGCACGTACCCGCAGTACACGATCGGCTATTCCGACCATACCATTGGAATATCAACGCCGGTGGCCGCTGTCGCGATGGGAGCTCGTATCATTGAAAAGCATGTCACCATCGACCGCCGGATGAAAGGCACCGATCAGGCGGGTTCGCTTGGTCCCGATGGGGTTACACGGATGGTCAGGGATATACGTTTGCTGGAACGTTCTTTCGGGAAGGATGAGTTATTCCTTGAGCCTTCGGTGACCTCCGCCAAGAACAAGTTGGAGCGATCGGTGGCGGCCAAGCGTCTCATCAAGGCCGGGGAAGCGATCGGCGAGGATGATCTGCATTTATTGAGCCCGGGGAGTGGGCTAAAGTGGCATGAGCGTCATTTGCTGATCGGCAATTGCGCGGTTCGCGACCTGGCGATGGATGAGTTGATCTTGGCGGCGGATGTGACGCAATCGGTTACTTCATCATGATCACAAAGCTCGTATTCACCGACATCGACGGTGTCTGGACCGATGGGGGCATGTACTACGACCAGACCGGCAACGAGTGGAAGAAGTTCAACACCAGCGATAGTGCCGGAGTGCTCTTTCTCCGCGCGCTGGAGGTGCCGGTAGTGGTGCTCACTGGTGAAGACACAGCCATTGTGGCTCGACGTTGCGCCAAGCTCGGCATAACGCACCTGCACCAAGGGGTCAAGGACAAGCTTTCGCTGGCCCGGTCCATCTGCGCAGAACTTGGTGTGGAATTGGATGCCTGTGCCTACATCGGGGATGACCTTATGGACCTGGCCTTGTTACAGGTCGTTGGATTCAGTGCGGCGCCTGCGAACGCTCCCGACTATGTGAAGGCGCGTGTGAAGCATGTCACCGTCAAGGCTGGAGGAGAGGGTGCTTTCCGTGAGTTCGTGGAGCATCTTATTGGTAAAGATGCCTTGGAACAGTTGGTCCGTCGTTGGGATGTATCGCAATGATCCTCATCTATTTCATACGTAGTTGGTGGGAGTATCTGTTGGGTGCGCGGAAGTCCTCTGTGGTCGCTTGGCGAAGTGCGCTGTCGGCGTTCAGTTTCAGGATACCCAGGGGCCGGTCGTCGAGTTTTATGGAGGCGTTCAGCTGGTTGCGTCATTCGTTGGCGCTTGCCCTTCGCAACAGGAATGGCTCCTTTTCACTGACCAGAGAGGTGCTTGTGGTGGACGACCTTGCCTTGAAGGAAAGAGGTCGTGTGGCTTATGTTTCTGAAGTACTTGGATCGAATGTTGCATTCATTGGATTTGATTCACTTCGATCCATTTCATTATTAGAAAAGGTCGTATTGTTGGTTAATTATCTTATTTTGTTGGTCATCGCCATACCAGCTATTTTTTTATCCTCTCGAAGAGCTTCATTTTCATTGATCTTATATGATTTCATTGTGCTTTTTTTGTTGGACAGCGCAGTTGCGGGTTCATCCGTTCGTCGCATCATATGGTTCAGTGCATTCGAGAAAGGCACTCCACTGCTCATCGATTGGTTCCGCAGATATCGCGGTATCGAGGTCACCATCGTGCCATCCACCAACCCACTTCGCAATTTCTACCGCCACGTGGTGGCGGACAAGGTGGTGCTCACCGCTCCTTTCCAACAGGAAGAGGTGGAATCCGCGCTGGCCGAAGGATGGGTTTACAAGGAGTGTGTCTGGTGGCCGCCTTATGGCCATGAGCGCATGCTTGAGGTTGCCGGAAGGAATGTGCAACGCGGTGTCATCGGTTTCTTGAGCAGCGGCAACTGGCTTCGTCGTGAACTGGGTAAGGACCAACTGGATCCCACATGGGTTGAGGCAGAGAATGAGGCCTTGATGTGGTGTCTGGCGCTGGCGCGGAGTAGGCCCGACATTGTTGTGCGGGTGTTCCTGCATCCGCTGGAAAAGAAGGATGCGGCACTCTTGGCCCGCTCATTGGCTCACTACGGGGCATTGGGTATTCCTTCCGCCGATATCGTCTCGGATCGGGGTTGTATTGCACATCCGGAGCTGATGGATGTGGCCGTGGCGTTGTACAGCAGTGCATTGTTCGAGCGCTTGTATGCCGGCTACAAGGGCGTCTTCGCGCAACCTGGCATGGCTCCAGGTTACTTCATGAACGGTTCCATACGCAACATCATCGCTCACGATGAGGCGGACTTCCTAAGGTTGCTCATGCAGACACTGGGTCAGGAGGAAGATGCTTACTTCCTTTCCAATGGGATCGATGCTTATCGTGTACAGGGTCATCCTGCAGCATTCGCGAGCGGTGCATTCCGCTAAGGCACGCTCCGCGGACCTATCTTTCCATTATCCTTGCACCATGGCGGAGATGAATGTTCAATACGGATGCGGACTGAGCGCACCTGAAGGCTGGCTCAATTTCGATAGTTCGCCTACCCTGCGTGTGCAACGGATGCCTTTGGTGGGTGCGTTCCTGCGCGGTCGCCTGGGGGTCGCGTTCCCCCCTGCGGTGCGTTATGGGGACATCGTCAAGGGTCTGCCCGTGCGGGATGCAAGCTGTGATGCGGTTTACTGCTCCCACGTGCTTGAGCATCTTGCATTGGAGGATTGCCGGATGGCTCTTGCAAATACGTTCCGCATCCTGAAGCCGGGTGGCGTCTTTCGCTGCGTGTTGCCCGATCTGGAACGTGCTGCCCGCAATTACGTGGCAGCCCTTGATCAAGGTGATGTTACAGCGGGCGTCCGGTTCATGGGGCGCAACACGCTTGTTGGGATGGAGCAGCGGCCCAAGGGCTTGAAGGGTGCCATCCAGCACCATTTCGGCAACTCACTTCACCTGTGGATGTGGGATGAAGCGGGGCTCAGGGATGCCTTGCTGAAATCCGGTTTCACACAGGTGCGCCGCTGCGGGTTCAACGATAGTGCTAACAAGGCCTTCCTCGCAGTGGAGGATGCCAGCCGGTTCAACGGGGCACTTGCATTGGAGTGCATCCGACCGGCTTGATCGCCATGGCGCTGCCGGGAGCCGCGGGCGATGTTGCTGAAAGCGGTGCATTGCGCATCGCGGTAGCCACCCCGTTCGTGGACCTGTATAGCGAGACATTTGTGGCCGCCCACATCCGTGGGCTACGGCGAGTTGAGCTCCTGCTGCATGGGAGCACCCTGCCGCTATTCGTCCATGGGGAAGGTCCATTTCTTCGCAACGGAACAAGGGGGCGCTTCTGCGACCGGCTCGAGGCGTTGATGCGCGGTGGCGGACTGAACGACCTGCTTGCCCATCGCATCGCACGTACGTTGGTGGAAAGGAACATCCACGTAGTGCTCGCTGAGTATGGCACCACAGCGGACCGGATGGCACCCATCTGCCGGGCTGCGGGTATTCCGCTCGTCGCCCATTTCCACGGATTCGATGCATTCAAGCATGCGGTCCTTGCTGAGCATGACCACTATCGATCGTTCTTCCACACCGCAACCCGCATGGTCACCCCCAGTGCGCATATGCGGGACCACCTCGTATCCCTTGGTGCAGGGTCGGCGAGGATAGATGTCATCCCATGTGGCGTGGACCTTCGGCGGTTTGCAGCTGTAGATCCTGCTTCAAATGGACCTCATCTACTGGCTGTTGGGCGATTCGTGCCCAAGAAGTGCATGGCGGATGTGGTGAACGCTTTCCGGATAGTCCATGCATTGCGCCCGGAGGCCCGGTTAACGCTTGTAGGCGATGGCCCTGACCGGGCTGCCTTGGAAGCGATCGTGGCAGCTTCCGGGCTGAAGGATGCCGTGAACTTCGCCGGCGTTTGCACGCATGAACAGGTGGCGCAACTGATGAGCCGGTCGAGGCTGCTGCTACAAGCCAGTGCCTTGGCGCCGGACGGGGATCAGGAAGGCACTCCCGTGGTGGTATTGGAAGCCATGGCAAGTGGGCTTCCCGTGGTGGCGACAAGACATGCCGGTATTCCGGAGGTGGTTCAGCACGGTGTTACTGGGTGGCTGGCGCCGGAGCATGATGTAGACCTGTTGGCCGAGGGTGTCATTCACCTATTGGATGATCCCGAACGGGCCGGCCTAATGGGAGCGGCGGGAAGGGTGGCCATCACAGCACGCCTTCAATTGAAGGATACGCTCTCCCGTCTCCAGAAGGTGCTTATGGAAGCTGCGGTCCAGGGTCGGCAAGCTGCCGAGTGAGCCATCCGCAAAGAGTACTGGTCTATGTCTGGACAAATGGACATGTTTTGCTGCCTTGACATGCGCTACCGGGAGCAAAGGCCGCTTGATCCATGGCGCTTGCGGACTACATTTGACGGGAGCATATGCGCGTCCTGTTCATTACGCATTACAGCGAGCTTTATGGCGCCAACCGCAGCCTGCTCGAACTCGTGCTGGAAGTGCGTGATCGAGGTGGTGTGCAGCCCCACGTGCTGCTTCCACGGGAGGGTGAACTTGCCTCGGTGCTGCGCCGGCAGGCGATCCCCACCGCAGTGATCCCGTTCGAGCCGTGGATGAGCGAACGCCAGTACAGCGGCCGTCCGCATCATCGGTTGCTGCAGCACTGGCGGAATACCCGGCTGGCGATGGAACGTGCGCACGCCAACCGGAAGGCCGTTCCCGGCCTTATTGCCCAGGTCCGGGCGTGGAACATCCAACTGCTCCATGCCAACAGCGCTGCGGTCAGTGTTGCGCACCGGATCGCAGGTGCCACCGGCCTCCCCCTCGTCTGGCATGTGCGTGAACTGCCGGAACGCCATTTTGGCTTCCATCTTGATGCAGGCAGGCATGCCTATCGGCGTGCACTGCGCAGTGCGGACAGGATCATTGCCATATCGGAAGCGGTCCGTGCCGACATCGAGCGCTACACCGGACCGAACGACCGGATCACCATCATCCCCAATGGTGTGCTGCGCGGTGATCGGTATCCGGGATTGCAGGAGCAGGCGCATCACCGGTGGTCCTCAACGCAACCGTTCACGTTCCTGATGGTGGGCCTCCTGCATCCATCAAAGGGTCAGCTGGAGGCTGTGGAAGCCCTGACCATCCTGATCCACCGTGGGTATGATGTGAGGCTGGTCATTGCTGGTGGCGGTCGTGATCGGGACCTGCGCGAGCGGATAGCGCGCTCGGGCATTGCCGACAGGGTGGAACTCCTCGGCTTCGTGGAAGAGGTCCTTCCCCTATATTTCCGCTCCCATGCCATGCTGATGTGCTCCCGCAACGAGGCCATGGGCCGCGTTACCGTGGAAGCCATGGCCTGTGGTCTTCCGGTCATCGGCCATGCGTCCGGTGGTACCCCGGAACTGGTGGAGAACGATGTGACCGGCCTGCTCTATACCGGTGGCGCTTCAGACCTGGCGGACCGTATGATACAGCTCGTTGCGGATGCGGCCCTTGCGCGCAGGTTGGGTGATGCGGCCTCCTTGACCGCACAGGAGCGGTTCAGTGTGGAACGGTGCGCGCAGGAGGTCCTTGGGGTGTACCGCTCCGTCCTATCCACGGTAAAGTGAACTTGGCGATGCGCATCTCCATCATCACGCCAAGCTACCAGCAGGCCACGTACCTGGAGGACTGCTTGCGGTCCGTTGCGGACCAGGACCATCCCGACGTGGAGCACATCGTGGTGGACGGAGGAAGCACCGACGGTAGTGTTGAAGTCATCACGCGCCACGCGCACAGCCTTGCCTGGTGGTGCAGCGAGCCGGATGCTGGACAGGCGGCTGCGCTCAACAAGGGGCTCGCCCATGCGACCGGCGAGGTGTTCGGATGGATCAATTCGGACGACCTGTTGCTGCCGGGAGCCTTGCGCCATGTGGCCGCCATCTTCGCCCAGCATCCGCATGTGCAGGTGGTCACGGGAGCCCGTATCAGGCGCATGCCCGATGGGGGGGAGGAGCTCCTGCCCACCGAGGATCCAGGTGACCAGCATGCCTGGTATGTGTCCCCCCAGGTAAATCAGCAAGCGACGTTCTGGCGCATGAGCGCGCTGCGCTCCATGGGGGGCGTGGAGGCGGGCCTGCACTATGTGATGGACCTGGAGCTCTGGTGGCGGCTGCTGTTCCTGCATGGAACCGATGCGGTGCATATCACCGATCGACCGCTGGGCGTGTTCCGCATCCATGCCGACAGCAAGACGAGCCTGTCGCAGCCCTTGTTCGTGCGTGAGACGGCCACCCTGCTCCACGCTGCCTGTCTGCAGGTGAGTGCGACGGACCTGGCAGGCACCATCGCCATGGGATACCAGCCCATGGGAGGGGTGCGCGTGTTGCCGGTGTGTCTGCACCATCGAGAGCTGGTGGAGGAAATGACCGTTCATTTCCTGTTGAAGTGGGACCGGGGCGTCTTCACACGGGACCAATACCGCATGATGAGACACCTGCTCAGGACCGCCGGGGATATCGCTCTGCGCCTTCCTGCAACCCAGCGCCGGCAATGGAAGGAGCTGCAACGTGCGATGCGGCTTCCGGGGTGGTTCGCACACCGATTGCGGTTGGCGCTGTGGCATCGCTTCCGATGAAGGTCTCAGTGATCATACCGGTACACGACAAGGCGCCCTTCCTGCGGGAATGCCTTGACAGCATTTTCGCACAAACCCGGTTGCCGGATGAGGTGATCGCGGTGGACGATGCCAGTACCGATGACAGCGGCTCCTTGCTTGACGCGTATGTGCATCCCCGGCTCAAGGTGGTGCGGCTGGCCAGCAACATGGGCCCCGGCCTTGCCGCACAACATGCCATGGACTTGGCTGGGGGGGAGTTCATTGTGCGCATGGATGCCGATGACGTCATGCTGCCCAACCGTATCGCTGACCAGATCGCTTTTTTGGAAGCTCATCCCGACGTGGACCTCTGCGGATCGGCAGCGGCACTTTTGCACAGCCCGTCCGTCCAGTGGCGGTTCCCGGAGGAGCACGACGACGTGTTCGCCCAACTGGCGTTCAGCGTGGGAATCTTCCAGCCCACCATGGTCATCCGCAGGGCCGCCCTGCAGCGCACCGGACTGCGGTACCTGCCGGAATGGCCGTATTACGGCGAGGACCGTCTTTATCAGGTGGAAGCGGTCCACCGTGGGCTGCACATGGCCAACCTCCCGACAGCCACCGTGCTGTACCGCGAAGGCGCACAGAACACAGTGCAGCGGCGCGACAAATGGGCCGATCATTGTGCATTGCATCAGCAGGTGCTCGGGCGGTTCGGGCACAGGCCCCTTTTATCCGGTGAACTGCTGGTGCATTCATTTGGCAACCGGTATTTCAAGGAGCCACCCGATGCCGCGTCCGTCGGCGCGTTCCGCGACTGGATCCGGCACCTGCGCGACTGGAACGGACAGGCCGGTGCCTTTCCCGCAGCGGCCTTCGATCGGCGCTTGCGCAAAGCGTGGGAGGAACTTTACCATCATCTTCCAGCCCTCGGCATGTCCGTGCTGTGGGCCTATTTCCGCGCGGGTGGCCGGCTGACCCCTTCCCGCATCTATTACGCAGCACGGGTGCTGCTGGCGCGCGGGGTATTGCGCTGAGGCATGCCCTTCTGGAACACTGCAGATCGTGATGGCCCCTGCATGCTCCGTCAGCTCCCGTTCGCGGTCTGGGCCTATCTTCGCAAGGCCGCTCAGGAATCGATCGGCACAGGCCGGCAGGAATGAGGATAGCTGTGGTAATACCCTGTTACAACGTCGAGAAGTACGTGGAAGATGCGGTCCGTTCGGTATGGTCACAGGAGGGCGTCGAGCCCGATGTAGTGGCCGTGGATGATGGCAGCACGGACGCCACCCCACGGATACTCGAACAGTTGGTGGCCGAGCGCCCACATCACCTGCGGGTGCTATCCCAGCCGAATCGCGGGGCGAACGCAGCCCGTAATGCGGGCCTTGCTGAGACTTCCGGCGAATACGTTCAGTTCCTGGATGCGGATGACCGGTTGTTATCGGGGAAGTTGGCGCGACAGGCTGCGTTGGCCGTTCGCTCGGGTAGACCTGTCATGGTGGTAGGTGCCTATCGCAAGTGCTGGCCCGATGGCCGTACCCAGGAGGTGCTGCCTTCTGGTGACGACGCATGGTCCGCGTGGGTCGGCTTGCAGCTGGGCACCACGAGCGCCAACCTGTGGCAACGGGAGGCGCTGCAAGCTGCAGGCGGCTGGAAGGAGGATCAGGCCAGCAGCCAGGACTATGAGCTTGCCCACAGGCTGTTCATCCATGGCGGCACCATCGTCATGGATGATACCCTGGGGACCATCGTCAACAGGCGCCCGCACGGGTCCATCTCCGCAGGTGACACGGTCGGCAACATGGAGCGGTACATTCTGCTCCGGGCCCGGGTGAAGGAACACTTGGAGGCATTGCACAGTGCGGTTCACGTTCAGCTCATCGCACGGTTGAAGCAGCAGATGTTCATGCTGATCCGGGTGATCCACAGGCACGATCGGGAGCGTGCGATGCACCTGCTCAGGAGCCTCTTCCCGCAAGGTTATCGCCCGCAACGGTCGCCGGGCCTTTCCAGCGGTTATTGCCTTGTACATCGCCTGTTCGGATTTGAACGCGCGGAGCGGATCGCCCGGTTGGGTTCCTTCTCGCGCAGAACAGCGCCCATCCCATGATCCAGAGCCGTGCCGACCTTGCTGCCTACCTGGAGGCCGACCGGATCGCCCTCCGGCGCTCCACGGCGCGGCCCTTGCTTTATGACGAGGTCTGGAGGTTCCAACGGCTGTTGCGACAGGTGGAGTACCTGATGAACACCCGGGCATCGGCAGGGCCATTGCGCGTGATCCGGTTCAAGTTCACCTCGTTCCTGTTCCATCGGCAGAGCGTACGCTGCGGCTTCGAGATACCGCCTAATACGTTTGGACCGGGGCTGTCCATCGCCCACCGGGGTACCATCATCGTTCATCCGGATGTGCGTGTGGGAGCCAACTGCCGATTGCATGTGGATGTGGTCATCGGTACACGGCCGGGCCCACCACCGGAGCCGGTTCCGCGTATTGGGGACAATTGCTACATCGGTCCGGGTGCCAAGATCTACGGAGGCATCGTGCTGGGTGACAACCTCGTGGTGGGTGCCAACGCCGTGGTCAACCGCTCCTTTCAAGAGGGCAGCATGACCATCGCCGGAGCACCGGCCCGCAAGGTGAGCGACACGCCGAGCAACGAATTCATCATCGCCACAAGGAACGTGCGCCCATGAAGAAGTTCCTTGTGGTGGTGGGCACCCGCCCCAATTTCATGAAGGTCACCCGTTTCAAGCAGGTGGCCGCTGCGCGGGGCGATGTCCAGGTGGAACTGGTGCATACGGGTCAACACTACGATGACCGCATGAGCACCGTGTTCTTCGAGCAGTTCGGGCTGCGTCCGGACCATTGGCTGGGCATCCCTCCGGGAACGCCCAATAGCCAGATGGCGCACATCATGCTGGCATTGGAACCGGTGATCCGCGCATCCTCTCCGGACCTGCTCGTGGTGGTGGGTGATGTGAACAGTACCCTTGCGGCTGCGCTCACGGCCAATAAGATGGGGGTCCCCATCGCGCATCTCGAGAGCGGTCTTCGCAGCTGCGACATGGGCATGCCAGAGGAGATCAACCGCATCCTTACCGACCGCATCACCCGGCATTTCCTGGTGACGGAGCCAAGCGGACGCGAGAACCTGCTCCGCGAAGGTGCCGATCCCGCTGCCATCCACATGGTGGGAAATACCATGATCGATACGCTGGTGGCGTTCGATGACCGCATCGGTACCGATGCCGTATTGGAAGAGCTCGGGCTCGGCGCTGGCGGACATGTGCTGATGACCATACACCGGCCCTCCAACGTGGACAATGCAGTGCAGCTCCAGCGGCTGGTGGAACTCATCGCATTCGTTGCCACCCGCTACCCGGTGGTCTTTCCCGTGCACCCGCGCACGGTGCAGAAGCTCGGTGCCGCAGGGTTGTTGGAGGGGCTTGATGCCATCACCGGATTTCACCGCTGCGACCCCCTGGATTATTTCGCGTTCCAGCGCCTTGTTTCCACCAGTGCGTTCGTGATCACCGATAGCGGTGGCATCCAGGAAGAGACCACCTATCGTGGGATACCCTGCCTCACATTGCGCAGCAATACGGAGCGCCCGGTCACCATCACCGAGGGGACGAATGAGTTGCTCTCATTCGACCTTGCCGAGGTTGCGGATGCCATGGGTCGGATCGCGAACGGCACCTTCAAGAAGGGGCGTATCCCCGCGAAATGGGACGGACATGCCACGGAGCGTGTCTTTGAAGCACTGATGGGTTCACTGTGATCATCTACCTCACATACAACGATCAGCCCACCGGCGTTTACTGGAGCCAGGTCACCGATGTGGTCCGCCATCTCAATGGGCTTGGCACCGATCGGGTACGCTTGGTGGCCTTGATCTCGCTACGTGGATTCCGGGAAAACAGAAACGCGATCAGGGCCAGCTCTTCCGATGCCATCGTGCTTCCCATGGTGCCCATGGCCCGCAATTGGCGTCTCAACTTCCTCTGGCTTCGCATCCTGTGCCAGATGCTCAAGCCTACCGCTTTCATTGCGCGGGGCGTTTTCGCTACTGACCTGGCCCTGAAGCTCCGTGAAAAGGGCCAGGTGAAAAAGGTGTGCTTCGATGCCCGCGCAGCCTATGGCGTGGAGTGGGAGGAGTTCCGTCTTGTGGAGGATGAGCACCTGATCCGGGAAGTGCCGGCGCTGGAGGACCGGGTGGTCAAGTTGAGTGATGTCAGAATGAGCGTGAGCCATGTATTGGTGCAGCATTGGAGGCATCGATTCGTGTACAAAGGAGAGCGTCATGTGGTGATCCCGTGCACGATGGGATCGGGTCCTTCACGGGAGGAGCGGCCTGCTGCAGGGGGCTTTCGCTCGCGTTCAGGGTGGGGTGCGGAGGATACGGTCCTGGTCTACTCGGGCAGCAGTGTTGGATGGCAGTCCATCGAGTTGATGGTGTCCTACCTGCGACCGTGGCTCGCCACGGACCTGAGGCGGAGGATGCTGTTCCTCTGCGATCCACACCTGAGCATCGATGAGCTGCTCCGTGAATTTCCGGCCCAAGTGGCCCGGCATTGGCTACCGTACGATGAGGTCCGATCGGTGTTGGAGGAATGTGATCATGGGCTGCTGGTGCGCTACCCCTGTGTCACCAACCGGGTGGCCAGTCCCACCAAGTTCGCGGAGTATCTCTCGGCGGGACTTCCTGTGATCATCTCCAGTGACGTGGGCGACTTCAGTGCATTGGTCGAAGGACAGGACCTCGGCAACGTGGTCTCCGCTGGCATACCGGATGGCCTGGTTCGAACACCTCCACGGGAACGGGATCGTCTGCGAGCATATGCGCAACAGCACTTGACCAAGGAAGCCAACGCGGCTTCCTACATGGCAATGCTCGCACAACTTGGCACCGGGCATGTGGAGTGGAACCGCACGGATGATCCGGTCACCGGACCCCTCGTCTCCATTATCGTACCCAGTTACAACAAGGGTCGGTTCATCGGCGACATGGTCCGATCGGTGCAGGAGCAGTCCGATCACCGATGGGAGCTGTTGGTGGTTGACGACGGCTCCACTGATGGTAGTGTGGAATTGCTTCAGTCCCTCGCTGCATCGGACGAGCGTATCCGCGTGCTGCCCATGAAGGTCAACAGGGGAGCGAACCATTGCCGCAACGTAGGCATCGCGGAGGCACGGGGTCGGTATGTGATCTTCCTCGATGCCGATGACCTGCTTGCACCGCATTGTCTTGCCGAACGCCTTGCCATCATGATCGGCAGTGGTCTGGACATGGCCGTCTTCACGATGGAGGTGTTCCGTAACGCCATCGGCGATCACGGGCAGCGTTGGGTGCCGGGATCCCCCACGCCGTTGCACGATTTCCTGCGGCATGAACTGCCGTGGCAGACCATGCAGCCCATTTGGGACCGAGTGTTTCTGCGATCGCTCGGGGGCTTTGATGAGGACTTCTCACGCCATCAGGACGTGGAGCTGCATACACGGGCCTTGCTGCATCCCACCATTGTCTGGCGCGCATTCCCGGGTGAACCGGATTGCCACTACCGGATCGCGGAAGAGCGAAAGGTCGGTGATGCGTTCGGGTCTCTCCAGCGGTATTGCGACAGCGCGCTGCGCTTCCACCGGAAGTTCCACAAAGATGCGCGTGGGTTGGGCAGGCCCCACTTGATCCGGGGGATCATCCAACGCACCTACCTGCATGTGCTTTTGCATGCCAGGGACAAGCGTATCAACAGCCACCAATTGCGCGAACTGGAGAATCTGTTGCTCCCAACGGAGGTCACTGAGCATATGTCAGCTGGTGCACGCTACATGCTCAGCATTACACGGTGGTACAACCTGAGAGGCTACCGGGTGCCTGGGGTGAACCGGATCCTCTTCGAACTCCTGACCAAATAAGATGCGTAAGACCACGTTCACTCAATTGATCGCTTAGCGACCGATCGTTGTGTTGAGCAACTCTTCCGTGACGTGCTCCAAGAGGTATTGCTGGGTGTCATAAGTTGGACAATCCGGCAGTCGTCGCGTTCCGGTAACGATCAATGGTAGCTCTTTTTTGAGTTGATCGACAGGCACGCTGGTGCCCATGCTGTATTCAACGATCGTCCGCGCTACGGCTCCCGGCTCACCTACGTGAATGACCGGGACATTGAGATGGAAAAGCTCGTGGAACTTCGTGCCCATGAGATCCTTATTCTTCGATGGTATGAAGACCAGGGCCGCATCCGCCCTTACAAGCTCGTGCGCGATCTCCTTTGGAGTTAATGGTGCGTGGAAGCGTATGTGTTCCTGCAGGCCTGCTTCAAGGGTCATTTCACGCGCTTTTGATGCATCGTTCGCTGCGATATACAGGTCGAAGCTCGTACGCTTGAATCGTTCCGGTGACATCACGTTGAGGGCATTGAATGCAGCTATCACTGCGCTGAAGTAGCGCTCTGCTTCTTCAGCCCCATACCACGTGCCTGCATAAATGAGCCGATAACCCTGGTCCTCATTGCGGGATCGCACGACCATCAACTCTTCTGGATCGATGGTGTGGGGAATGCGAACCATTTTACCCCTTTGATCAGGGTAGGCGGATGCCAGGTGCTGAAGCACACTTGCGCTCGGGCTGATGATTCGATCACTGCGTTCGATCACCGTCCTCTCAAATGATCCCTCCTCTGCGAATCGGCTTTTTGAAAGTAGGCCATGACCATAATTGTCCCACCAGGTCCAAGGATCCCGAAGGTCACATACGACGTGCAGCCCAGTGTGGTGATCTTTCAGATTCACGGCATGGTAAAGCAATCTGAAGGGAGCCCCGGTGGCGAAAACAAATCGGATATTGTGAGCGCGAATGAGTTGACCAGCCATCGAGTTGATCTGACCACTCCAGAATACGGTTGAGTCCCGTGAATTCCCCTTACTGACTAATGGAAGGATCCGCAGCCAGAACCGATAGGCCAACTTTTCCAGGAGGCTTTGGAGCGGCCAATGATTCAACACGGAAGGATATTTGCGCGGTAGTGGATAGGTCTTTATTCTCTCAGAGAGAATGTCCGAAGACCATGGCGATCTTTCCTTCTGTTGGTCATGTTCAGCGCAGATCACATGTACCGTATGTCCGCGACGGGCGAACTCCTTGGCGAACTTCGCCCAACGTCTTCCTCCCACACCAGGAGCTGGGGGAAAGGTGTGGCAGATGATCAGGACGTGCTGCGCTTCCATCGGTCGGTCCGCGAAAATAGTGGCCAGACGCGCATTGAACACCCCATCGCCTGCCATCGGCTTGGCATTATGTCAATGGATATGCCACATGGATGAAAGTCACCATGTAGTTTAGTGGCCTTATTCTTAGTATCGTGCAGCGCGTCCTCATCACCGGCGGGGCCGGATTCATCGGTTCGGCCTTGTGCCGTGAACTATCGGGCCAGGGCCATGAGGTCTTCGTGGTGGACGACCTCAGTTTCGGGCGACGCGAGCTTGCGCCTGTTGATGATGCTCACTTTCATCGTGTGGACATCCGCGATCGCACCGCCGTGATGGACGTGTTGCAGCGTGTGCGGCCCGAGCGCGTGCTCCATCTTGCCGCCATCCACTTCATCCCCTACTGCAACCAGCACCCGGTGGAAGCGGCCGACATCAACATCACCGGAACCATCAACGTGCTCGATGCGTGCGAACAAGCCGGTTCCGTTGCACAGGTCTTCGTGGCCAGCACCGCGGCGGTGTACCCCATCGCTGAGGGATCTATCGATGAGGATCATCCGCTGGGGCCATTGGACATCTACGGCATCACCAAGCTGGCCACGGAAAAGCTGGCCAGTGAGTTCCACCACCGCACCGGCATCCCCGTCATCATCGGCCGCTTCTTCAATGCGTTCGGACCCAACGAGACCAACCCCCACCTGATCCCGGAGATCCAGAAACAGGTGAGGAGCGGAGCGCGTACACTGCACCTGGGCAACCTCGACCCCAAGCGCGACTTCATCCACACGGAGGATATGGGGAGGGCGATGTCCGCATTGCTCAACGCCGGGCTTGGTGGGGTGGAGGTCTTCAACATCGGCCGGGGTATCGAGTACAGCGTGCGCGAGATCGTGGACGCGTTCGCCCGGCAACTGGGCGAGCCCTTGCACATCGTGGTGGACCCCGCGCGGGTGCGCAAGGTGGAGCGCATGCACCTGCTGGCCGATGTGGGCAAACTCAAGCGTGTCACGGGTTGGGAGCCCCGCTGGAGCATCGATGAAGGTGTGGCCACCCTGCTTACCGAGGATGTCGCGTTCTGAACGGCCCCATGTGGTGCTGTGCACCGATGGTGTGTTCCCTCATGCCATGGGTGGCATGCAGCGCCATTCGCGCCTTCTTGCAGAGCACCTGGCGCGAAGTGGCGCTGTGCGGCTCACGGTCATACACCCGCACACGGCGCCGATCTTCGAGCCCGCGCTCGGTATTGAAGAGGTCTTCATCGCGGACATCGATACCAGCAGGTTCTATCTGCGTGAGTTGTGGCGCTACAGCGGGCGTGTGGCGGCAGAACTGCGGCGGCTCCGGCCTGATGTGGTCCTGGCACAGGGCTTCACCGTTTGGCAGGACATCGCCGCCTTCAGCGACCGCCTCATCATCCATCCCCACGGGCTGGAGATGTTCCAGATGCTGGAGCGGAGGGAGCGGTTGCTGGGGCTGCCGTTCAGGTTGGTCCTGCGGTACCTGGTGCGCCGATCCACTGCCGTGATCTCGCTGGGCGGGAAGCTCACGACCATCCTGGAGGGACTCGTTAGCGGAACAACGACACGTGTTGTCGTACTCCCCAATGCGGTGGACGCGTTGGATGCGAAGGCGTTGCCGGTGGCTGATCATCGCCCCCTGCGCGTTTTGTTCGTGGGGCGCTTCGCGTTCAACAAGGGGATCGATGTGCTGATGGCCGTCGCCCGGCGGTTGGTGCAGGAGGGACGCACGGACGACTTCCGCTTCCAGTTGGTGGGCGATGGCCCGCTGTTGGCCGACTACCGGGCGATGGGCTTGCCTGCCAACGTGGAATTGATGGGCCGCGTGGACGATACGGGCCTCGATACCCTCTATCGTGCGTGCGATGTGTTGGTGCTTCCCACCCGCTTCGAGGGCATGCCCACCGTAGTGCTGGAGGCCATGGTGCGCGCACGGCCGATCATCGTCAGTGATGTGGGCGCCACCGCTGAGCTGGTGGATGAGGCCAACGGTTACCTGTTGCCACCGGGTGACGCCGACGAACTTCACCGGGCATTGCTCTCCCTGGAATACCGCACTGCCACCGAGCGCATGCGGATGGGCGAAGCGGGTCGCTTGCGTGCGCTTGAACGGTTCACATGGCCGGTGGTCACAGAGGGCTTCATCAACCTGTTCCGCGCGACGGCTGTTTGAGCCTACGATCCACCGTGGATCAGCACTTCTCCAGCCACAGGCTTCCACCGCGGTTCCGGTAGCACAGCGGCATGTTCGCGAACACCGACGGATGCACCTTGTGCAGGTAATTGGCGAACAGCTTGATCCTGTAAGCTTGGTTATGCATCAGGAAGGCGCGGATGAAATAGTCCTCGTTCCAGTTGAAGCCGCCCAACACCCAATCCTTGGGGTATTCGAAGGGATGGAAGATATCGTGGAGGTGGATGAGCACGCCGCTCTTCAACCGAGGCAATACCTCGAAAAGCAGGTGGTGGACATCACTTCCTGTCTTCACCACGTGGCTGCTGTCGATGAACAGGACATCCCCCTTGCCGAGCTCATCAAAGGTGCTCAAGGGTACATCCTGCACCTGCATCTCCAGCAGCGCCAACCTGTTGGTGTCCTGCGGCCGCAGCAATTTCCTGAGTCGCTCAGGGTGAGGCTCGATGCAGGTCAGTGACATGCTGCTGTTGTTGAAGCGCTCGTCGGTATCCAGCATCACGCAGGATGAGAACCCCGACCCCACCTCGATGATGCGCGCCGGCCTGAAGTGCCTGATGATCCCGTACAACAGGATGGCATCCGTGTGGGCGAAGTAGTTGTTCGCGTAGTGGTAGCGGGTCTGGTCCTGCGGAGCCTCTGCGAATGGTAGTTCGTTGTAGTAGGCTTCCAGCTCCCCCACAAGCGCCACCTGTGCATCCGTGTTCAGGTTGATGCCCGTCAGGGGCCTGTCATGCTCAGGCCAGAGCTCCTGCTGGCGCTGGGCCACCTCCTTCACGGATATGATGGTGGAGTAGAAATGGCCCGGCTCAAAACGGGTGTTTGTCTGCAGGTTCCTGACCGCGCTGTACAATCCGCGCACGTAAGGCAGGCGGTTCAGCAACGGAACCAAGTGTCTGCGCAGCATGTTTTGGATGCGGTACCGGTATGCAAAGGTCAGCCTGGTGCGGAGGTTGTCCATCATGGCGCAGTGTCGGGTGGGGCGTTCATGGTCCTCGTTGTCATCCTATGCGGTGACAAGCATCAGCCGGATGCTTTATCGCGGCAGTGCACATGTTGCGGTATGGTTGGCACCGTGTCACGACCGATCAGTTGGTGGCTCCGTAGGGTTGGGGTGGCATATCACCGTCTGCGTGTTCCGGTCCGGGGGCGTCTTCCGCTGCAGCCGGCTCCTGCCAGTTCACGATCTCCGGTTCGGTCACCAAGGTCATGATGATGATGAACAGGATGGTGAAGGGGTTCAGGGACCCCACCAGCCATGATTCATAGGTGATGGAGAACAGCACGGAGAACAGGATGGCCAGGCTTACAGGAGCGATCTTGGCCGCTTTGATGAACACCAGGAACAGGCTGCGCAGGAAGATGAGCAGGCCCACGATACCCACGTTCAGCCACATGGACAGGTAGGTGCTGTGTGCTCCACCCTGGTGGCCCATCATCTCCAAGTACAGGCGCCATTTTGCGAAAATGTGCTCATCGTTCGCGAACCCACCGCCGAAAACGAAATAATCCTGGATGTGTCCCCATGCGAACTGCCATGCAAAGTAGCGGCCACTCCCCCCCTCGAGTGTCTCCACCCTGAGGTACTCCTCAAGCCCCAACGCGCTGACAATGGCCTCGATATTGGAGGAGACCGCCTCCCCGATGCCGATGGCCGAAATCAGGGCGATGAAGGCCAGGAAGGGGGAGCGCGAGAAGAAACGCTGGAACACCAGGAAGATCACGGTGGCGACAAGCGAGGTCCTCGATCCCGTGAGCACGATGCAGAGGAGGATCACCGCGTAGATGAGGATCTTCTGGCCAATGGTGAAGAGGGACCTGTTATTGATGTTGACCGTTGTTGCGATGATCATCACCAAGAAGGAGAATATCCCCAGCGCATTGGGGTTTCCGAACAACCCTCTGAAACGACCTCCAACATAACCGGATTCGTTGCCATAGAAAAGAGCCAATCCAATAAAAAGTATAGTGGTGAGAAACCAAACAAGATTTTTGATGAAATCAATACCATTTATCCTGAAGTTGTACAATATATAGTTTGGAATTAATAGATACATCAAAGAATAGGATAATGTCTTTTGAATTGAAACAAAAATATTATTTGAGAACAATATGGGAAAAAAGCTGTACGCGAAAAATGGTAAGAAAATAGTGAATATTCCGGAACTGGGAAAGAACTTCTTTTGATCAATGATAAGTATGGTGGCAAGGGAGAGCAGATAGGTGTTCTTCGCCGACTTGATCACCCGCATTCCTGGAAACATATCTTTTTCCATGTCGGAGAGCACCAGGATGATGATGAACCCGAACACCATTTCCGCCCATAGCTCCTTGGAGCGCATGAGGAAGACCGACAACGGCAATACAACGAACAGCAAGGGTCCGCCGTAGATTGCCACCCCCACCCAGAGCAGGATGAGGAGGAGGAACTGGAGCTCGTCGCGGAGGAAGTCAAGCATCTGGAAGGTGCGGCGCGCGCATTTCGCCCAGGGTGTTCCGGTGTACCCCTGTGACCATGGGTCCACCATGCATCCGCATGCGGTGGTCCGCCCCTCCAGCCTGATGCCCACGTGTGGGGTTACGGTATAGCCTTGCTCGTTGCATCGTTGACGTCCCAAATCTATTCGGTATGAACGTGTAACGGACATATCCTGCCGTTAATCGCGGCGCAGGTCACGGGATCGGCCGATCGTGCCCTGTCACGGTGCATGGTTGGTTTATCCGCACCGCCTCACCATGTGGGGTATTCATCCTCCCGACCGAACGATTAGCTTTGCTTCGGCGAGTGTGAAAAGGCAAAGTAGCTGATGGGACGGATACTGATAACCGGCGGCGCGGGATTCGTCGCGAGCGATGTCGCGGAGAAATTGGCCGCCGACCCTGCCAACGAGGTCGTGGTTGTGGACAATATCCTCACCGGTGAACTGTCCAAGGTGCCCGACGGCGTTACGTTCATCAAATGTGACGTCAACCGCTTCGAGGACATCAGCGGCGTGTTCTATTCCCATCGCTTCGATCACGTATTCCATTATGCGGCCGTGGTGGGGGTGAAGCGCACCACGGACCATCCGGTGATGGTGTTGCGCGACATTGACGGCATCCGCAATGTGCTGGACCTTTCGAAGAACACCGGCGTGAAGCGGGTGCTTTTCAGCAGCAGCAGTGAGGTGTACGGTGAGCCGGTGGAGATCCCCCAGAACGAACGCACCACACCGCTCAACAGCAAGCTGCCTTACGCCATTGTGAAGAACATCGGGGAGGCCTTCCTACGCAGTTATTACAAGGAGTACGGTCTACCCTACACCGTGTTCCGCTTCTTCAATACCTACGGCCCTAAACAGAGCCGCGATTTCGTGGTGTCCAAGTTCATCCGGGCGGCTCTGGCCCATGAGGACATCACCCTTTTTGGCGATGGCCTGCAGACACGCACGTTCTGCTACATCGACGACAACACCGAAGCCTGCCTCAATGCGTTCCGGCGTGGCGAGGTCATTAATGATGTGGTGAACATCGGCTCCGATGTGGAGATCACCATCAAGGAACTGGCGGAAGTGATCATCGACGTAACGGGCAGTAGGAGCCAGATCGTTC
This sequence comes from Chryseobacterium gleum, assembly GCA_945872795.1. Classification (GTDB taxonomy): domain Bacteria; phylum Bacteroidota; class Bacteroidia; order Flavobacteriales_F; family PHOS-HE28; genus PHOS-HE28. The sequence goes on along the minus strand of CAMCAZ010000031.1, from coordinate 2,254 downwards.
ACCTTGCGCCCTTGGAGGAAGGCGACATGACGCGGCGGATGCCCGATATCAGCCGCATGCGGGAGTTGCTGGGCCGCGAGCCGTTGCCCTTGCGACAGGGCCTGGAGAAGATCCTGAAGGCCTGGGGCAGCGCTTCCTGATGTGCGGCATCACGGGCATATTCGGACTGGAAGGCCTGGACCGGCCGGAGGCGGTGGTGGGCCGCATGAACGATGCCCTGGCCCATCGTGGACCTGATGCCGCCGGCGTCTGGACTGCTCCCCAGGTGGCGCTCGGTCACCGCCGGCTCGGCATCATCGACCTGGGGCACGCCTCCGACCAACCCTTCCGGTCACCCGATGGCCGTTTCACCCTCGTCTTCAACGGCGAGATCTACAATTACCGCGAACTGCGCTCAGAACTGAAGGGGTGGACCTTCCGCACCGCCTCTGACACAGAGGTGCTGCTGGCCGCGATGGTCACGTGGGGCGATGCCGCGCTGCACCGGCTGAAAGGCATGTTCGCCTTCGCCATCTGGGACAGCGAACGCGAGGACCTCTTCCTGGCGCGTGATCGCATGGGCATCAAACCGCTCTACATCCATCACGGCGACCGTCACATCATCTTCGCTTCGGAGCTTCGGTCGGTGCTGGCCTCGGGCCTGGTATCGCGCAAGGTCGATGCCGATGCTGTGATCGATCACCTGCGCTACCAGACCGTGCATGGCCCCGCGACCATCGCGCGTGATGTGCGCATGTTGGAGGCGGGACACTGCATGCGGATCACCGATCAGGAGGTGAGGTCCTATCGCTGGTACGACCTGGTCGGGGCCGTGGATCGGCAGGTGGATCATCGTTCCTTGGAGGAGGTGCAGCGCGGTGTGCGCGAACGCTTGGCCCGGGCCGTGGAACGCCGCTTGGTGGCCGACGTGCCCTTCGGCGCCTTCCTCTCCGGTGGCATCGATTCCAGTGCCATCGTGGGGCTCATGGCACAGGCCAGCACCTCGCCGGTGCACACCTTCTCGGTGGTGTTCAACGAGCCCGAGTTCTCCGAGGAGCGCTACGCGCGCATCGTCTCCGACCGCTTCCGAACGGAACACACCGCCATCCGCCTGAGACCGGAGGACATGCTGGACACCTTGCCCGCCGCCCTGGCAGCCATGGACCACCCCAGCGCCGATGGACCCAACACCTACGTGGTCTCCAAGGTGACGCGTGCGGCAGGGATCAGCATGGCCCTCAGTGGCCTCGGGGGCGACGAGCTATTCGCCGGCTACCCCGTGTTCAGCCGCACGCTGGACCTGTGGCAGCGCCGTTGGGTGACACAGTTCCCGCTCTGGTCCCGGTCCGTGGCAGCATCGCTCATCGCACGCGTGAGGCCCTCCATCGCTTCGGATAAGTTGGGAGAGCTGCTCAGGGCCCCCAGCTTTTCAGTGGACGACACGTTCCCCGTATCGCGGGTGACCTTCTCAGACCGGGAGATCCTGGCCATGGTAAGCCGGCGATCGTTGCCGTTCAACGCCGTAAAGGCCATCATGCATCAGCTGATCCGTGAGCGGAAGGGACATGAACTTCCATTGCTCTCCCAAGTGTCCTTGGGCGAATTGTCGACCTACCTGCAAAGCGTGCTGTTGCGGGACACCGACCAGATGAGCATGGCACATGCCCTCGAGGTCAGGGTGCCTTTCCTGGACCATGAGCTGGTGGAGTTCGCTCTGGGAATCAGCGACCGGCACAAGATGCCCCATACGCCGAAGAAGTTGTTGGTGGATGCCTTGGGCGACCTCCTGCCGAGGGAGGTCGTCGACCGCCCCAAGATGGGCTTTACACTTCCCTGGGAACTGTGGATGCGCAACGAACTGCGCGAATGGTGTGCCGCCCGTATCCTGCAAGCGGACGCCCGGCCCTGGTTCCGCAAGGGTGCCGTCGCCACGCTGTGGTCGCGTTTCCTGGCCGGCGACCCGCGCATCAACTGGTCACGGGTGTGGTCCCTGGTGGTGCTGGAGGACTGGCTGGAGAGGAACGGGATGGAGTCCTGACCTTTCGGAGCAGGTGGAAACGAAGAAGGGTGGCCTGTGGCCACCCTTCTTCATGAACGATCGTGCCGGTCGACCGGATCAGAATTTCGCCCGTGACTTGCGGCCCACGCGCTTCGTGCCGCGTATCCAGTTGTACCGCTGGCGGTAGTAGTTGGACTGACCGCGCAATACGTAGCTGTACGTAAAGGTCATGGTCAGGTAACTGTCGTTGTGCTTGGGATCGCCACGCACGTTCTC
>CAMCAZ010000030.1 GCA_945872795.1 Chryseobacterium gleum | reverse complement strand
CCACACCGCCTTCCTCTACCACGCCATCAAGGCCGGGCTGGACATGGGCATCGTCAACGCCGGGCAGATCGGGGTCTACGACGACATCCCGAAGGACCTGCTGGAGCATGTGGAGGATGTGCTGCTGGCCCGTCGCCCCGATGCCACCGAGCGCATGGTGGCCTTCGCGGAGCGCTACAAGGGAGCACCCTCGGCGGAAGTAGTGGCCCAGCAGGCCGCATGGCGCAGCACCTCCGTGGAGGAGCGGTTGAAGCACGCGCTGGTGCATGGCATCACCGACTTCATCGACCAGGATACCGAGGAGGCGCGCGCCACCTTGCTGGACCCGGTGCTGGTGATCGAAGGTCCGTTGATGGCCGGCATGAATGTGGTGGGCGACCTGTTCGGCGCGGGGAAGATGTTCCTGCCTCAGGTGGTGAAAAGCGCGCGCGTGATGAAACGCGCCGTGGCCTACTTGGAGCCCTACCTGTTGGAGAAGAAGCGTTCGCTGCCCGTCGCCCAGCAGGGTGGGGGAGCGAAGAAGGTGCTGATGGCCACCGTGAAGGGCGACGTGCACGACATCGGCAAGAACATCGTGGGCGTGATCATGGCCTGCAACGGCTGGGAGGTGATCGACATGGGCGTGATGGTGCCCTGCGAGAAGATCCTTGCCGCGGCGAAGGAGAAAAAGGTGGACATCATCGGCCTCAGCGGATTGATCACACCGTCACTGGATGAGATGGTGCACGTGGCCAAGGAGATGGAGCGCGAAGGCTTCACCACGCCGCTGCTGATCGGTGGCGCCACCACCAGCCGGGTGCACACCGCCGTGCGCATCGCACCGCACTACAGCCATCCCGTGGTGCACGTGATCGATGCCAGCCGCAGCGTGCCCGTGGTGAACAACCTGCTCAGTGACAACGAACGCGAGCGCTACGCGGCGGAGGTGAAGGAGGAGTATGCGAAGGTGCGCAAGCAGTACGAAGGCCACGAACGCCAGAAGGAATACGTGCCCATCGAGGAGGCTCGCGCCAAGAAGCTCGCGATCGACTGGGCCAGCGAGCCACCCGTTCCGCCGAAGAGCACCGGCGTGTTCACCTACCGCAACTTTCCGCTCGATCAGCTGGTGCCCTACATCGACTGGACGCCCTTCTTCATGGCCTGGGAGCTGGCCGGGAAGTATCCTGCGATCCTGAAGGACGCGGTGGTCGGCACCGAGGCCACGCGCCTGTTCAGCGACGCACAGCAGATGCTGGACCGCATCGTGAAGGAGCAGTGGCTGCAGGCCCATGGCGTGGTGGCGATCTGGCCGGCGAACACCGTGGACGTAGATGACATCGAGGTATACCGCGATGGCGTTCGTTCCTCGACGCTCGGCTCGTTCCACACCTTGCGCCAACAATCGAAGAAGGCGGCAGGTCAACCGCAGCTGGCATTGAGCGACTTCATCGCACCGAAGGAAACCGGATTGATCGACCACCTCGGTGGCTTCGCGGTCACCACGGGCCATAGCGTGGACGAGCGGGTAAAGCGCTTCGAAGCCGCGCACGACGACTACAACGCGATCCTGCTGAAAGCCCTGGCCGACCGTTTGGCCGAAGCTTTCGCCGAGAAGCTGCACGAAGTGGTGCGCCAGGAACTGTGGGGCTATGAGGCCACCCGCTTGAGCAACGAGCAGCTCATCAAGGAAGAATATCAAGGCATCCGCCCGGCACCGGGCTACCCCGCCTGTCCGGACCATACGGAGAAGCCCGAGCTCTTCCGGCTCCTGGACGCCACCACGCACACGGGCATCACGCTCACGGAGAGCCTGGCCATGTCGCCGGCCGCTGCGGTGAGCGGCTGGTACTTGGCGCATCCCCGGGCGAAGTACTTCGGTGTGGGGCGTGTGGCCAGGGACCAGGTGGAGGACCTTGCCCGCAGGAAGGGGCGGACGCTGCCGGAAATGGAGCGTTGGCTGGGCAGCAACCTTGCCTACGAACCCTGACCGGGCCATCTCCGTAGACAGGGCTCTGACGGATGAGAATGTGCTTCATCATGAGCATGGTCGTGGTCCTGAGCGTTCCGCTCCAGGCTCAATCACCTGCTGGCCTCACGCAGGACAATGGCGACTGTAAGGGCGCCATCGTCATCTCCGATTCCGTGTACCACCAGCCCTCCGCCGTGCGCGGATTCGGCAACAAGCTGGAGATCAAGGAGAACCCCAAGGAGGACCTGCAATGGTTCGACCGTGAGCATCACAGCACGTGGTACAAGTTCCGTAGCCCGGGGGATACGAAGCTCACCTTCGAGATCATCCCCGACAACATCGAGGACGACATCGATTTCCTGGTCTTTGAAGGGGCCATACCGGGCATCTGCGACAAGATCGCCACGCGCCAGGTGCTACCCATCCGGAGCAATATCTCCCGGAACGACAAGAGCAACCGGTCCATCTGCGGACTGCGCAAGGACGCCCCGGAGAATTTCGTGCGCAGCGGCGTGGGCAGCAGTTTCAGCCAGGCCATCGAGGTGAGGAAGGGCGACCTGTTCTACCTCGCGATCGATTACCAGGAACGACCGCTGGCGGGCTATACCATCCGGTTCCACTACGATCCGCCACCTCCGCCGGAGCTAGAGGAGAGCTCCGAGAAGCAGCAGCAGCAACTGGTGGTCAACATACTGGATGCCAAGACCGGAAACCCATTGGATGCGACGCTCACCATCGATGGCATGCTCTTCGATCAGGTGGTGGAGGCCAAGGGGAATAGCCAGTACAACTTTGAGATGGACATGTACCGAAACCTGAAGATCAGTTGTGTGCGCAAGGGCTACATGTTCCAGACTCTGCGGGTGAAGGGCAACACGGAGCCCACGGTGACCGTGGACCTGAAGCTCACGCCTATCGGGCCGGGCGAACGCGTGGTGTTGGACGATATCCGCTTCGTGGGGAACGAGTACCAGGTGATGCGTCAATCCGAGGCCTCGCTGTTGACCCTGCTCCGCTTCATGGAGGAGAACACCAAGGTGAAGATCGAGATCGAAGGGCATGTGAACGGCCCCACCTTCAAGAACAAGAAGGAGTTCATTGACCTGAGCACCTCGCGCGCCAAGACGGTGTATGACTTTCTGTTGGTGAATGACATCGAGCCGGAGCGGATCGCCTACCTCGGCCTGGGCAACTCCCAGATGCTCTTCCCCGAACCCAAGAACAAGGAGCAGAGCGAGGCCAATCGTCGGGTGGAGATCAAGGTCATCGCCATGTGATCGGGTCGGGCGGGCCGCACGGCACCTTTCGCCCCGGAACTCCACCGTTCGTCATAAGGCACCGGTCTTGCGACCGCTACCGGATAATTTTGGTTGCTCCGAGTGCCCCCCAAGGCCCGGACCGATCGGCATGCGCTCCTTCCTTCCCATCCTGTTCATCCTGTCCATGTTCGATGTCCACGCCCAAGGCGCATGGACCCTGGAGCAATGTGTGGCCCGTGCCGAGGACAAGAACCTGAGCATCCGCGCGGCCGCCTACGACCGGGACTTCGCGGTGGAAGGGGAGCGCGGTGCCAAATGGGGCTTCCTGCCCGACCTGAACGCCGCTGCCACGCACGGCTACAACTGGGGTCAGACCATTGACCGATACACCAACCAGTTCGCCACGGACCGTGTTCGCACCAACAACTTCTACCTGGGCAGCAACTGGACGCTGTTCGGTGGCCTCAGCCAGCAGAACCAGTTCAAGCGCTCCGAGATCGACCGGCTCTCGGCCGAGGAGGCCCTGGCGGCCGCCCGTGTCGATGTGCTTTCGGCCGTGGTGGCCCGCTTCATGGAGATGCTGAGCGCCGAGGAGCGCATCCGGGCGGCGACCATCAATGCGGACCGCACGCGGGAGCAGATCACCCTCACCGAAGCCCTTGTGGAGGCGGGCCGCACCGCCCGCGTGGAACTGCTGGACATCCGCTCGCAGCTCGCCCGGGAGGAGTACGACATCATCACCGCCGAGAACCAGTACCAGCAGGCACGGCTGCGCATGGCCCAATTGCTGCAGCTTTCCCCGCAGGAGTCGCAGGCCTTCAGCATCACCGCACCGGAGCTCCAGTCCTTCGAGCCCCAGGAACCCACCGCCAGTGTGGAGCAGGTCATGGTGCGTGTCCTGGAGACGCATCCCGCCTACAAACGAACAAAGCTCAATGTGGAGAGCGCGGAGCGTTCCGTGGAGATCGCCAGGGCGGGCGGCATCCCATCGCTCCAGTTCAGCGCCAACGTGGCTTCGGGCTATTCGGGCCTGGACAAGATCGTGGTGGGCGAACCCATTTTCGGTGCACCGGTCCTGGCAGGTTCCACGGCCTCCGGTGAAGCGGTGTACACGCCGAACGTATCCTATAACACGGCCACCAAGTCCTTCGGGGAGCAGTTGCAGGACAACGTCAACTACTCGACCGCCTGGACGCTGAGCATCCCGATCTTCAACAACCTGCGCACCCGGACGGGCACCCAGCAGGCCCGCATCCGCTATGAGCAGGCGCGGCTTCAACAGACCGACCAGGAGCAGCAGTTGCAGCTCAATGTGCAGCAGGCCATCGCCGATCAGCGCGCCTCCTTCCGCCAGTACCGCGCAGCCCTGAACGCCTTCGAGGCCTCCGGTGAATCGCTGCGCTATGCCAATGAACGCTTTGAACAGGGCGCCGTGACCGCCTTGGAGCTGAGCACCGCCAAGGCCAACCTGAACCGGTCCAACGCGGACATGATCACTGCGCGCTACAGCTATCTGATGGCGCTCAAGTCCCTGGAGATCCTGCAGGGCCTGCCGCTCACACTTTAACTTGTCGTTCCCGATCGGGTGCGGTTCCTTCGCGGCGCATGCCACTGATCCTCGCCATCGAGACCGCCACCAAACTGTGCAGCGTCGCCTTGGGGCGCGATGGAGAGATCCTGGCCCTGCGTGAGTTGGAGAGTGACCAGCACATCCACGCCGAGAAGGTGAACCTGTTCATCGCCGAGGTGATGGCCGAGAGCGGTCTGTCGCTCACGGACCTCGATGCCGTGGCCGTGGGCATCGGGCCCGGCTCGTACACCGGACTGCGGATCGGCCTCAGTGCCGCCAAGGGCCTGTGCTATGCGCTGGACAAGCCCATCATCGGGCTGAACACCCTGGGCACCTTGGTGCAGGCAGCACGCGCCAACTGCGGAACGCTCCATGGCATCCTGTGGCCCATGATCGATGCACGCCGCATGGAGGTGTTCACGCAGCCGCATGCTGCAGAAGGAAAGCCCTTGTCGGATGTCGCACCCCTGATCCTGGACGAGGCCTGGGCCATGGAGGTCGGTCCGCGAACGGTGTTCGGTGATGGGGCCGACAAGGTGGCCGATCTCTGGTCCGCCCACGCTACGATCATTCACTTGGGAGGTATCCGGCCTTCGGCGGGCGCCATGCTGAAAGACGCGGAAGAGCGACTTTCAGCCGGCGAGCACGATGACCTCGCCTACCTGGTACCGGCCTATGGCAAGGCCGCCAACGTGGGCAAGGCGAAGGAGGTGCCCGGCCGGTGACCGGTGTTATCCCGGGAAGACCACCACCTTGAACACCATCAGCTCACCCGGCGGGTCGAAGGACTCACCGTTGCGGTCCATCAGCACCTGCACGGATCCGGCCCGGCACGTGAAGCGCCAGTTGACGCCGTGAGGAGCGTTCTGCGAGGCCTGCATGGGCAGTTCCGCCCAGTTGTTGATGCCACGCTGCACATACACGCGGACGGTACCGTTCTGGATGATCTCTTCCGTGAGTAGATACACCTCGCTGATGGCGGAATATCCCTGCGTGTCATCGCCCGGGGTACCCTGCGTCTCCCAGTCCTCGGCCTTCACCTTGAACCCGAACTCATAACCGCTGAGCTCCTGTTCGCTGAAGGGTGGTCGGGCATCGGTATCGTCATCCCGGGTGCAGGCACCAAGCATAACGGACAGGGCCAAAGCGAGGAGGACTTGCGTGCGCATGACTGTGATGTTGGTCATGCAATGTTAAGCAGCGGGAGGGGCCTTCACAACCCGGACAGGACGGCCAGCAGCGCGATCATCGGCACATCACCTTCCACCTGGAGGATGCCATCGGTCTTGCGTGCGAAAGGTCCTTCGGCCAGGAATACCGTGTTGCCCTCGATGAGGAAGGCTCCTTCCGCCTTGGTGCAGAAGGCGCCATCACCGCGGAACACCTTGGCGCCTTCCAGGATCAGGGAACAGCTGCCTTTGGAGCAGAACGAGCCCTGGCAGCGAAAGAAATTGCCGCCCTCGGCGCGGAACGCGCCCTGTCCCTTGGAGCCGAAGGCATCGGCGCTGTGGTACACCTCCCCGGCGTTGAACACGTATATGCAGGGGCCTTTCTGGCCGAAGGGACCCACCGCCTGATAGATCCGGTCGCGCTCCACTACGAATGCCGCATCGCCCACCTGGCCGAAGGGTCCGTAGGCCCAACGGATGAGTCCTTGCTGCGCGCTCAGGACCGCAGGCAGCAGCAGTTGGAAGACGATGAGCGCGCGGATCATCAGTAGTGTTCGGTAGTATACCGCACCACATGAATGATGCCACTGGCGATGTTCCGGGTCAGGCGGGCCTTCAGCAGCATCGAATGTTCCTCGTAGAGGTATTCATCCTGGTCCATCTGCACATCGTCATGCCATAAGGTTCCGGAGATCACGTTTCCCGCCTGGTCATAGGTCCAGGTGCGGCGCATGGTCCTCGGCCGCTGCAGGTCGGGTTGCTCGGTGCGTTCGGCCAGCCGCCCCTGTTCATCGTAGCGGAAGGTGATCCGTGAGGTGCGGTTGCTGATCAGGTATCGGTCCTCGATGCTCCGCAGATATCCCAGGCGGTCCTTGCGGTGCACCTGTTCACGGTAAGGCAGCCCCAGTTCGTTCAGGAACACCTGGCGCCAGCAGCTGTCGTTGATCACCTCATGGCGGTAGTGCTCGTCGCTTATCGCGGTGACCTCGCCGGGTTGCAGCGCGTAGCGGTCGGTGCCCAGATTGGCGATCCGCGTGTAGGTCTGGCGCACGGCACGGCCCTCGGCATCCCGCTCAATGTTCAGGGCGAAGTGACCCGACAGGTCGTTCCGCATGCGCTGCTTCACCAGGCCGTTCTCGTCGTAGGTCACCATCATCGAGGTGGTGTCCCGGCCACTGCCCGGTTGTCCGTAGGAGTGGTTGGCGTAGGTGGTGCGCCCCTGCGTGTCGAAGCGGTACAGGTGCTTCTCCTTCTGGGGATACATCGGCTGGTTGTCCCGCTTGACAAGACGCTGGCCCACCACGGCCTTCACACGGTTCCGGGCGATGAAGGTCTCGTTGAACACCAGCTCTCCCGGGTCGTCGGTGCCGGGACGCACGGCCACCATCTGCGCGGCGGCGGCAAGCGGGAGGATCAGGGAAAGGACGATGAGGATGCGTTTCATGGCAACGAACGGATGGCTTCTTCCACGGTCAACACGGGCAACTTGCAGGCATGGTCCACGCACACAAAGATCTGTCCATCGGCGCTTGGTTTACCGGCGAGCAGGGGCAGGTCGGATGTGGTGCGGCTACCGAGGAAGATGCTGTTGGGGATGAAATGCGGGGCGAACTGTGCACGAAGCTCCACTGCGGTCGGTCCGGTGATGGCGATCTCTGCGAATGGATACGCGTGGAACTGCAAAAGTTGGGCCCAGTTGGCATGGCCCATGGGATGCTCCAGCATCCGCGCCAGCATGGCAGTGAGCATGCGATCGCTCAGGTCGCTGTAGCGCTTGTCATCGAATAGAAGGCCCAGCACGAAGAAGGATCGGGCCAGGCTCGAATTGGATGACGGGATCACCGAATCTGTGACCTCCCGATGCCGGGTGATCAGTGGCGGGTCCAGGTCGCTGGTGAAGTGGAACAGCCCGGTGCCGGGGTCGTGGTAGTGCCGGATGACGTGCTCTGCCAGGGCGCGCGCCTCCTGGAGCCAGCGCTCGTCGAAGCTCACTTGGTACAGGCTCAGGAGCGCCTCGATCATGAAGCTGTGGTCCTCGAGGTAGCCATTGATGGTGGCCCTGCCGGCCTTCACGCTGTGCCACAGCCCACCATCGGGTCGTTTGCAGCAGGCCAGTGCGCGCTCCATGCCGGTCACCGCAGCCTGCAGCCAGCGCTGTTCCCGGAAGGCTGCAAAGGCATCGCAATGGGCCCTCACCATCAGCGCGTTCCAGCTTGTCAGGCACTTGTCATCCAGTCCTGGGCGGGTGCGCTGGTCACGGGCCTTCAGCAGGATGCCCTCAATAGCGGCGATGCGCATGCCCAGCTCTTCGGCACTGATGCCGAACTCCGCAGCGAATACCGCGTCATCAGCCGGCCGCAGCAGGATGTGCTCCCCGTGTTCCCAGTGCCCGCGTTCGTTCACGGAATAGTAGGCTGCGGCAAGGTCGAACTCCATGCCCAGTAAGGCCTCCAGTTCCTGCCGCTGCCAGATGTAGTAGCGTCCCTCCACGCCTTCGGTATCGGCATCCAGCGCGCTGTACCACAGCCCGTCCGGTGCGGTCATCTCCCGGGCGATGAAGTCCAGGGTCCGGCGTACGGTGCGCTGGTACAGCGGACGCGCTTCGTGCTGGTATGCTTCGCTGTACAGGCTTACCAACTGGGCATTGTCGTACAGCATCTTCTCGAAATGCGGCACCTTCCAGAGCACATCGGTGCTGTAGCGGGCGAAGCCTCCCCCCAGCTGGTCGAAGATCCCACCGGTGGCCATGCGTTCCAAGGTCAATCGCACATGGTCCAGCAGTTCATCGTCGCGGCCCAGCAGGCCCTGTCGGAGCAGGAACTGGAGCTCGTTCGGCAGGGGGAATTTCGGCGCACGGTCCGTGCCGCCATACAGGCGGTCGAAACGGGGTTTCAGGGCGGCGACGAACTGGTCGAGCACCCGCACATCGAAGGGAGTATCGCTCTCCACGGGTTCGATCACATCGCTGGCCACGATCCCCAAGCGTAGTTTTTCGGCGTGATGCACCACCCGCTCGGGTTCGCGCTGCCAGGTGGCGTGCAGGCCTTCCAGCACCTGTTGCCACTGGGCAGGCGGGAAGTACGTTCCGCCATGCATGGGGCGGCCATCGGGGAGGGTGAAACAGTTCAGGGGCCAGCCACCACGGCCGGTGAGCAACTGCACGGCGGCCATGTACACGTGGTCCACATCCGGCCGTTCCTCGCGGTCCACCTTGATGCAGACGTAATGGGCGTTCATTACGGCCGCGATGGCGTCGTTCTCGAAACACTCCCGTTCCATCACATGGCACCAGTGGCAGCTGCTGTAGCCGATGCTCACCAATACGAGCTTGTTCTCCGCCCTGGCCTTGGCAAAGGCCTCATCGCCCCAGGGGTGCCAGTCCACCGGATTGTGGGCATGCTGCAGCAGGTAGGGACTGCTTTCCTGGGCGAGCCGGTTGGCGGTTCGCGTCCTGTTCTCTTCCTTCGCTGCCATGTCACCCCAAAGGAACAGCGGCGTGGTGTCCGCCGGACGCGGTGCCGGGCCTGCCCATCAACACCGTGCGGTGAAAGGGAGGGTGCGCGACCAGCAATGGCCGGGAACCCTGATGGGCCTGGGGATCTTCGTGGCCCTGGGCACCCTCTTCACCGTGGTGCCGTGGACCTTGATGGACCCCGATGTGCTGTTCCGTGTCTTCCTGGGGTTCTGCTTCGGGGGCAACATCATCGGTTATGCGCGATCGGGGCTGCGACTGGGGATGGAGCGACTGGAATGGTTCCTGTTCAACCTGCTGGCCGTGGGCCCCATCTTCACCAGCCTGCTGCTGTGGACCAACTACCTGGGCCATGGCCCGGTGCAGGTCACGGACCATGATGTGCGGAAGGTGGAGCAGGTCAACGGCGTGCTCTTCTACGAGTTCCGCGACGATTTCCTGGCAGCGTACCCCTTCGCCCGGGCATCGCACCGCGACAGCTATGCCATCGTGGGTGATCGGGTCCACGTGTCGCTGGCCGATGGGCTCTTCGGCATTCCGGTGGTGGTGCGGAAGGAGCCCTTCGTCTCAGGGTCTTGAGCGCAGGTCGATGCGTTCCTCCAGCTCGAAGGGGAAGCGTTTGCGCAACAGGCCCGATCGACCCACCACAGTGCCTTTGACCCCGAGCTTCATCTCTCCGGAGAGGGCGCCCGATAGCAGCATCATCAGGAGCGGTCCGCCGGCCAGGTCGGCATGCAGGTGGATGGGGTAGACCTTGGTGCTGTTCCTGTCAAGGACCAGCGCGGAGTCCAGCGCACCCTTGCCCACGTATTGGTCGTTCATGTACAGGTCCACGTCCGGGTCCTCCACGTGGATCTTGGACCCGTTGGGGTTGGACACCAAGGCGTCCACCCGCAGGGCGATCGTGCGGCCGTCCATATGCAGCACCTCCACATGGGTGATGTCCTTCAGTTCGACCTCTTCATACGCCGAACAGCTTGCGGCCAGCAGTGGAATGACGAACAGTGGCGCATAGAACACCGCCGTTCTCATCGGTCCTGTATTTCCGATGCGCTTAACGCGGTGCACCGTTGGAAGGTGGTTCATGCCGAAGGCCTGTCAAACGCCGTACCGCGCCCGCTCACGCCTTGAAGCCGGAGGCGGCAAAGTGCTGGAAGAAGCGCGGAATGGTGCGGATGCCCATGAAGTAGTTGAACACCCCGTACTTCTCGTTCGGGCTGTGGATGTTGTCCGAATCCAGACCGAAACCGAAAAGCACGGTCTTCAGTCCCAGCTCCTGTTCGAACAGGGCCACGATGGGGATGCTTCCACCGCCCCGGGTGGGGATCGGCTTCTTGCCGAAGGTCTCCTCCATGGCCTTGCTGGCGGCCAGGTACGCAGGGCTGTCGATGGGCGTCACGGCAGCCTCACCACCGTGATGGGGCTTCACCACCACCCGGATGCCGGGAGGAGCGATCTTCTCGAAATGGTCTTTGAACAGCTTGGTGATGGCATCGCTCTTCTGGTTCGGCACCAGGCGCATGCTCAGCTTGGCGTAGGCCTTGGATGGCAGCACGGTCTTGGCCCCCTCGCCGATATAGCCTCCCCAGATCCCGTTCACGTCCAACGTCGGGCGGATGCTGCTGCGCTCCTCGCTGGAATAGCCCTTCTCGCCACGTACTGCACTGATGTTCAGGTCCTTCTTGTACTCTTCCTCATCGAAAGGGGCCTCGGCCAAAGCGGCGCGTTCGGCAGCGCTCAGCTCCTGCACGGCCTCATAGAACCCTGGGATGGTGATGCGGCGGTCGGCATCGTGCAGGCTGGCGATCATCTCGCACAGGGCGTTGATCGGGTTGGCCACCGCTCCACCGTACACACCGCTGTGCAGGTCCCGGTTCGGGCCGGTCACTTCCACTTCCACGTAGCTCAGTCCGCGCAGGCCGGTATTGATGCTCGGCGTGTCGTTGGCGATCATGGAGGTGTCGCTGATCAGCACCACATCCGCCTTCAGGCGCTCCTTGTTGTTGGCCACGAAGAGGCCGAGGTTGTCCGAGCCCACTTCCTCCTCGCCCTCGATCATCACCTTCACATTGCAGGGCAGTCCTCCGCTTTGCATCATGGCCTCGATGGCCTTCACGTGCATGTAGAACTGGCCCTTGTCGTCGGCACTGCCACGGGCGTAGATCATTCCCTCCTTGATCACCGGCTCAAAGGGGCCGCTGTGCCAAAGGTCCAGTGGGTCAGGAGGTTGTACGTCATAGTGGCCGTATACCAATACGGTCGGCAGTGTTGGGTCGATCATCTTCTCCCCGTACACGATGGGATGGCCGGCGGTAGGGCAGACCTCCACCTTGTCCAGGCCGGCCTCCTGCATGCGCACCCTGACCATTTCGGCACAGCGGGCCACGTCCGCCTTGTACTTGGGGTCGGCGCTGACGCTGGGCACGCGCAGCAGGTCCAGCAGTTCGTTCAGGAAGCGGTCCTCGTTGGACTTGATGTACTGGTCTGTTGCTTGCACGGCAGGGCGGTTTTTAGAAGTGGGCAAAGATAGTTGGGAGGGGGAGAGAGGGCAGTAAGGCACGCCGGGGCAACTTTTTGGCAGGCCCATGGGTCCTGCTTAACGCCGGATCGTCTATTTTCATCGCTTCAATGCTTTCAGGTACCATGAGATCGCGTGTTCCCCTGACACTTGCCAGCCTGGCGCTGACCATCGGTGCAACGGCCCAATTGACGGTGAACAACACCTTGTTCCCCACACAGTTGGTGCAGAACGTGCTACTCGGGGGCGGGGTCACCGCCACGAACATCACCTTCAATGGTGGGCCGGGGAACGTCATGAGCGAGCAGCTGGGCTCCTTTGACGGCACCACCAGCATTGTAGGCCTTGGTGGCGGGGTGATCATGGCCACCGGTGATATCCAACTGGCCCCTGGCCCCAACGATGCCGGTGGCGCGACCGAAGGTGGTGGCAACTTCGGCGCCGGTGACGCTGACCTGGAACTGCTCAGCGGGGTGGTCACCAATGATGTGGCCGTGCTGGAGTTCGATTTCGTCCCGACCGGTGATTCGCTCAAGTTCCGCTATGTCTTCTCCTCGGAGGAATACGATGAGTATGTATGCGGTACGGTGAATGATGCGTTCGGCTTCTTCCTCAGCGGACCGGGGTTCAACGGCCCGTTCAGCAACAATGCGGTCAACATCGCCCTGATACCCGGCACCACCATCCCGGTGTCCATCAACACGGTGAACAGTGGTCTGGTGGGGGCGAATGGTACGGAGAGCAACTGTTCCGATCTCGACCCCAACTGGGAGGCGAACAACGTGTTCTACGTCTCCAACGCCACGGGCAACACCATCCAGTATGATGGACTGACGGTGGTGCTCACAGCCTTCGCCTTGGTGGACTGCGGCCAGCAATACCACATCAAGATGGCCATCGCGGACGGAGGGGACTCCGCCTTCGACTCGGCCGTGTTCCTGGAAGCGGGAAGCTTCACCAGCACGGGCCAGGTGCAGCCCACGCTGACCAACGGCTTCGGGGTGAACGGCGACTTGATACTGGAGGGTTGCGGTCCCTATGAACTGGTGTTCACGCGTCTGGGTGACCTGAACAACTCGGACACGGTGACCTATTTCTATGCAGGTACCTCGACGGCCGGTGTGGACTACTTCCCCGCCCTGCCCAACCAGATGATCTTCGACCCTGGTGTGGAGTCCTTGGTATACACCCTGAATGTCCCCTTTGACGCGGATGGCCCGGAGACCTTGGTGATCAACGTGGAACAGTTGGTCGCCTGCGCCGGCATCGTGGTGGAGACGATCTTCACCTTCACCATCGACAGCCCCCCACCTTTGGAGGTGGTCTCCACCGACATCAACGGGGTCTGTGGGCAAACGCATACGCTGAGCCCCGCGGTGACCGGAGGCATGGAACAGTACTCCTTCCTCTGGAGCACCGGGGAGACCACGCCCTCTGTCACGGTATCACCCGGCGTCACCACCACCTACTACTTCACGGTCAGCGACATCTGCGCCGTGGTTCCCGTGGAGGACAGCATCACGGTAACCCTGCCCGTGTATGAGCCCCTGGCGATCGAAGTGTCACCCGATGTGGCCGTGAACTGTCTGGGTACCGAGGACATCTCGGTGGTCAGTGCCGTGGGTGGAAACAACGTGTTCATTTACGAATGGACCTTGGCCGGCGTGACGGTGGGCAACACGGCCACCATCTCGGTGCCCTCCGGTCCACCCACCTGGTATGTGGCCACGGTGACCGAAGGTTGCGGCACTTCCGTTCAGGACAGCGTGCTGGTGAGCACGGTGCCATTGGACCCCATCGTGATCACCACGACCGGGGACGTCACAGTGATCTGCCCGGGTGATACGGCCGTGGTCGGTATCGCCACGATCACGGGCGGTAATGGTGTGTACACCAGGTCCTGGACGGATGCGGCGGGAACCGTGCTGGGCACTGGCGCAGCCATCACGGTTCCCGTTCCTGCCGATGCCTCCTACACGATCGAAGTGGTCGACCAGTGCGGGAACACAGGTACTGCCATGGTCAGCACGATCTTGCCCCAATACGCTCCCTTCCAGTTGACCCTTCCCCTGGACCAGTGGGTCTGTGCCGGGGATAGTTTGGAACTCCGGGCTGCTGTGGCCGGCGGTTCCGGGTACTATTTCATCACCTGGTCGGACAGCGTGCACACCGACCCCACACGCTGGGTGGCTCCCATGGAGGACACCCAGTACACGGTGACCGTCCAGGACCGCTGCGGGGAGGAGCTTACGGAGAGCATTGTCCTACAGGTGGAACATGTAGAGGTGGGCATCGTGGTCACCAACAAGGGCCAGGATGACTGGTACCTGCAGGCCGCCACATTGCCCTATGCACAGACCTGGGTCTGGGACATGGGCGATGGCAACCGCTTCAGGAACGACGAGGTGTACCACAGTTACTTCGACACGGACGATCACTGGGTGAACCTCTCGATCATCACCCCGAACGGTTGCCTGGGCGAAGACTCCGTGCTCTTGAGACCGCCCGCACAGTTCCATTTCCCGAATGCATTCACGCCGGATGGGGATGGTGTCAATGACCTGTTCGCCCCGGTGGGCGCCGAGATCACGGAATATGAGCTGTCCATCTTCGACCGTTGGGGAGAGCAGGTATTCACGTCCACGTCCATGAACACCCCCTGGGATGGTTCGGTGAACGGCAGCGATGCAGCCATGACCGGTGTGTATGTTTACAAATTCAGGGTCGCAGGTCATTACTTCGCTCCCTTGGAAGGATATGGTCATGTCACCCTCATTCGGGGAACAACAACGGCACAGTAACGAGCAGCACATGCGCAAGGCCTCACTCACAGCACTTCTGGCTTCCACTCTGTTGGCGGTCCCCGTCTTTGGTCAACTGCAGGTGACCAATACCCAAACACCTGCCCAGTTGCTTACGGATGTCCTCTTGGGAGGAGGGGTCACGGTCACCAACGTGACGTATAACGGAGCGTCCGGTGATGTGTTGAACGAACAGGCCGGCGCGTTCAGCGGTGCGAGCGGTAGCATCGGTCTGGACGCCGGCGTTATTCTGGCTACCGGCAACGTGAACGTGGCCTTGGGCCCGAACAATAACGGAGCAGCCACCGAGGGCGGAGGCAATTTCGGTTTCGGGGACCCGGACCTGCAGGTCCTTGCCGGAGTGGCCACGAACGATGCTTCCATTCTGGAGTTCGATTTTGTTCCGGTCGGTGACTCGGTCACTTTCCGGTATGTGTTCGCTTCCGAGGAGTATAATGAGTATGTCTGCGGAACGGTGAATGACGTGTTCGGTTTCTTCCTGAGCGGCCCCGGTATCACCGGTACGTTCACCGACAATGCCATCAACTTGGCGCTGGTGCCTGGCACCAGCGTTCCGGTGTCCATCAATACGGTCAATAACGGAACGGTGGGCACCAACGGCCAGTTGATCAATTGTTCCTCGTTGGACCCCAACTGGACGGCGAACAACATCTACTACATCGACAATGGAGTGAGCGTGGAGGTGCAGTTCGACGGTCAGACGGTGCTGCTCACGGCCCGGGCCGAGGTGATCTGCGGCCAGACCTACCACATCAAGATGGCCATCGCTGATGGTGGGGATACCGCGTTCGACTCGGCGGTGTTCCTAGAGGCGGGCAGCTTCCTCAGCACTCCGTTCATCCCCACCCTCACCCCTGGTCCGGGCATCGTGGGCACCAACACCATCCTCGAGAGCTGCTACCCGGTCACGCTTGATTTCCTGCAGCAGGGAGCGGGCTACGATACTAGTGTGGTGTACATCACCGTGGGCGGCACCGCCACTTCAGGCATCGATTTTGTACCCCCGTTCCCTGATTCGCTGATCTTCCTGCCGGGGGATACCGTGCAGTCGTTCACCTTCAACTGCCCGATCGACCTGGATGGTCAGGAGACCATCATCCTGACCCTGACCTCCCAGTCCGTCTGCTCCGGCATCGAAATCGTGAACGAATTCATCTTCTTCATCGAATCCGGACCCACCTTGGTCATTACTGGTGGCTTCGCGGAGATCCCCTGCCTGGGTTCCACCATCCTTGAACCGGTGATCGCGGGTGGCTTTCCACCCTACTCTGTAGTATGGTCCGACGGTTCAACAGGTCCCACGCTTGAGGTCGCCCCACTGGATAACACCGTCTATACGGCCACGGTGACCGATGATTGCGGGTCCACGGCCATTGCCCAGTTCTTTGTGGAGCTCACTCCCCTGAACCCTGTTCAGATGACGATCATCGGCTCGAACACCCTGCTCGAAGCGTGTGAAAGCAGTCAGCTGAACATCATCCGTCCCATCGGTACCACCGGTGATCTGACGGTGACCCTTACCGGTTCCGGTGATGCGGTGTTCGGCGAGGATTACGTGCTCCCGGGCACCACTGTGATCCCGGATGGTGTGCTGAACGTCCAGGTGCCCTTCGCCCCGTTGGAGGATGGTATCGATGACGATGGTGAACTGGCCATCATTACCGCCACGGTCACTGATGCCTGCGGCCGCACGGCCACGGCGTCCGTGACGCTCACCATAGTGGATGCACCGGCCATCCTGTTGAGCGGTGAGGATGTGCTGGTACCCTGCTCCAACGACTCCCTGCTGCTGGCGGTGGATGCGTCGGGCGGTGTCGGTGTCCTGCAGATCGAATGGTCCACGGGCGATATTGGGAACACAGCCTGGGTGACGGCCTCGGAGCGCGCAACCTACACGGTCACCGCCACGGATGACTGCGGGCGTTCCGTGGAAGAGACCATTGAGGTCGCCCTCATCTGCGATGTGATCATCCCCAACGTGATCACTCCGAACGGTGACGCCAACAATGAACTGTTCTTCATCGAAGGCATCCAATACGTGTCCAACTCGGTGCGCATCTTCAACCGCTGGGGACAGATCGTGTACGAAGCGACGAACTACAGGAACACCTGGAACGGGGGCGATGTGCCTGATGGGACGTACTTCTATGAAGTGGTGGTGGAGCAGCGTGATGAGCCCTACACGGGCCACCTGACGGTGCTTCGTTAAGCCTACGACTATCGGATAAGCAGGGAAGAGCCCGTCATTTCGGCGGGCTTTTCCACGTTCATCAGGTCCAGGATGGTGGGGGCCACATCCGCCAGAATGCCGGAACGAAGGCCTTTGACAAAGCCGTTCAGCACAATGATGGGAACCGGATTCATGCTGTGGGCGGTATTGGGTGAACCATCCGGGTTCAGGGCCTTGTCGGCATTCCCATGGTCGGCAATGATCACGAACGAGTAGCCGGAAGCTAAGCCGGCCTCCACCACTTGGCGGGCACAGTCATCCGCGGTCTCCACGGCCTTCACAATGGCATCGAACGCCCCGGTATGTCCGACCATGTCGGGGTTCGCGAAGTTCAGGACCACGAGGTCCGGGTTCCCCTGTTGAAGCTCGGGTACGATGGCATCCACGATCCCCTGTGCGCTCATCTCGGGCTGCAGGTCGTAGGTGGCCACCTTGGGTGATGGCACCATCAGACGGGACTCCCCGTCAAAGGGCTTCTCTCGCCCCCCACTGAAGAAGAAGGAGACGTGCGGATACTTCTCCGTTTCCGCGATCCTGATCTGTCGGAGCCCGGCCCGGGACACCACCTCACCGAGCGTCATGGCCAGGTCATCCTTCCGGAAGAGTACTTGCACGTTGCGGAACGTGGGGTCATATTCCGTCATCGTCACGTAATGCAGGTCCAGAGGCTCCATGCCGAACTCGGGGAACGCACGCTGGGTCAATGCTTCGGTGATCTCGCGGCATCGATCCGTGCGGTAGTTGAAGCACAGCACCACGTCTCCCGGTTGGATGGTGGCCAGTGGAACACCGTTCGTGTCCATGACGATGAAGGGTTCCACGAATTCATCCGTGAGGCCCGCGGCGTAGCTCCCGTCGAAGGCCTCCAGGGGATCGCGGATCGCTTTCCCCTTTCCATGGACGAGCAGGTCGTAGGCCTTGGCCACACGTTCCCAGCGCTTGTCCCGGTCCATGGCATAGTATCGGCCCACCACGCTGGCGACCCGGGTGCCCGTGCCTGCCGTAGCCGCCAGAAAGCGTTCCATGTAACCCTTGCCGCTTCGCGGATCGGCATCCCGACCATCGGTGAAGGCATGGACGAACACGTTCGGCACACCCGCTTTTTCGGCCATGTGGCACAGTGCTTCCGCATGGGTGCGCATGGCGTGCACGCCACCATCGGAGAGCAGTCCCATCAGGTGCAGGCGGGCGCCGGATCGTCCCGCTTTGGCGAAAGCCTCCCGCAACCCCGGGTCGTGTTCCAGTTGTCCCTCCCGGATGGAGCGATCGATGCGCACAAGGTCTTGAAAGACGATGCGACCGGCCCCGATGTTCATGTGCCCCACCTCACTGTTGCCCATCTGGCCTTCTGGCAATCCCACATGCTCCCCATCGGTGAGCAGGGTGGCGTTCGGTGCGGTCCGCACCAGTTCATCCATGAACGGGGTGCTTGCCATGGCGATGGCATCCGTGGCATCGCCGGCCCCAATGCCCCAGCCGTCCAGAACGATAAGGACCACCTTGTTCGTTGCCATGTTCAGTGTTTGGGAAAGGAGGCCACGAAGATAGCCCCGTGCTCCGCGGCGTTCCTGACCTGGATCACGCCGCCCAGCCGCTGCACCAGGCGCTGCACGATGTAGAGCCCCAGGCCCGTGCCCTTCGCGCTTCGGGTCTCCTCATTGCCGCTGCGGTAGAACTTCTCGAAGATGCGCTGCTGTTCATGCCCGGGGATACCGGGGCCTTCGTCGCTCACCAGTAATCGCCAACCATTGACGCCGCCTTCCACGGTCAGGGTGATGGGGTGTCCTTCTGGGGAGTACTTGGCGGCATTCTCCACCAGGTTGTCCGCGATGCTGCGCAGGACCTGCTCATCACTGCGGATCATCAGCGATCCGGGGCCCTCGTACTTCAGGGGATGGTTGCGGGCCACATGCACGCGCGCCCGGGCCAGCACGTCCTGCATCGCACGCGCCACATCCATGTCGGCGAGCTCCAAGGTGAGCAGCCCGTCATCCGCCTTGGTCGCCAGAAGGACCTTGTCCGCCAGCAGGGCCAGCCGGTCCGATTCGGTGAGGGCTTTCAGGCGGAGGTCATCGCGTTGTTCCTGTGTGAGGCCTGTGCGTGCCAGGGTCTGCAGTTGCAGCTTGATGGCAGCGATGGGTGTCCGCAGTTCGTGGGTCACGGCCAACAGGAAGTTCTGCTGCGTGCGCACCAATGCAAGGTCACGCTTGACAGCCCGGAAAGTGAGGAACAGGATGCCCAGCAGGAACGCAAAGAACACGCTGGCCTCACCCACGACCATGCGCAGGCCACGGTCCGGGTCGGGCTGGTCCACGATCGGGCCGCCCAAGGCCTGCACCTCCAAGGCCAATTGCAACGCTTCGCGGTCCTTGCGGAGCAGCAGCACCGCCCACCAGGTGAATTGGAGCACGATGTAGATGCTGAGCGCACCGAACAACAGCAAGGTGCGCTTGTGCGAACGGTTCGTCATGGGGAACAAAGGTAGCGGGTGCGTCAGGCGCCTTATCTTGGCTGGCCCGAGGACCATGGACGTAGAAGCGGCACGGACGTATATTCTGCAACGGCTCAG
Source organism: Chryseobacterium gleum (assembly GCA_945872795.1). GTDB lineage: Bacteria > Bacteroidota > Bacteroidia > Flavobacteriales_F > PHOS-HE28 > PHOS-HE28. The sequence goes on along the minus strand of CAMCAZ010000030.1, from coordinate 24,100 downwards.
GAACGAGCTTCCGCTGACGCGCACCTACCACAGCCTTGAACATACGTTGGATGTGTATGCCAGTGTCATCGACATCGCCGAGAAGGAAGACGTGACCGGCGAAGGCCTGACCCTGCTGAAGATCGCTGCCCTTTACCACGATTCCGGTTTCGTGATCCAGGACAAGGAACATGAGGACGCGGGCTGTATGATCATCCGCGAACAGCTCCCACAATTCGGCTTCACCCCGCGGCAGGTGGAGCTGGTCTGTGACATGGTCCTGGCCACGCGCATACCCCAAAGCCCCCGGAACAAGCTGGCGCGTATCCTCTGCGACGCGGACCTCGATTACCTGGGCCGCGGGGACTTCTTTCCAATCGGCGGCCAGCTTTTTGAGGAGATGAAGGTCTATGGTGTATTGAAGACCGAGCGGGAGTGGAATGAACTGCAGGTGCGCTTCCTGGAGCGCCACCAGTATTTCACCGTGACCAACAAGCAGCTGCGCGAGCCGGTGAAGCAGGCGCACTTGAGCAAGGTCAAGGAATGGCTTGCCGCGCATCCGGAATGAAAAAAGCCCCCCGTTCAGGGAGGCTTTCGTTCACGTGGTGCCTCCCAGAATCGAACTGGGGACACATGGATTTTCAATCCATTGCTCTACCAGCTGAGCTAAGGCACCATTACTTTGACCGGCAGTGCTGGTGGCGTTCACCGGACAAGGGCCGCAAATATAGATAAGTCTTCGATCTGTGCCATATCACGACCCACACTTGGTCATCGACATCGGGAACACGCGATCCAAAGCGGTGCTCTTCGACCGTGGTACAGTGGTCCGCAGCACGGTGTTGCGCGACCGCAGCGCGGCAGCCGTGTTGGACCTCCTGGATGGCATCCGTCCCACGGCCGTCGTGATCGGATCGGTGGCACAGGACGTGACCGAGTTAGCGAATGAGTTGAACGAGTTGGCGCCTGTATTGGTCGTTGCCGGTTCCACGCCGCTGCCCATCCGTAACGCTTACGGTACACCCTTGACGCTCGGCGTGGACCGATCCGCGAACGCAGCGGCCGCTGTGCGACGCTTTCCCGGCCGTAATGTCCTGGTGATCGATGCGGGCTCCTGTATCACCTATGACCTGGTCGATGCCTCGGGCACCTTCCGCGGGGGGGCCATCAGCCCCGGCCTGCGGATGCGGGTGAAGGCCATGAACGAATACAGCGCACGGCTCCCCGTGGTGGAACTGGCAGCCTCGCCCCCCTTGCTCGGCGGTACCACGGAGGAGGCCCTGCAGGCGGGCGTTCACCACGGTGCCATGGCGGAGATGTCCGGATTCATCCGCCAGTACGCAGACCAATTCCCGCAGCTTGTCGTTATCCTCACCGGCGGGGATGGGCTTCGGGCCGCCCGCGCCTTGAAAAATGGCATCTTTGCCGTCCCTTTCCTGACCCTTGAAGGCCTGCATGCGATACTCGACCATCATCTGGAGCTTGGCGGCCGCCTGTCCCATGGCGGTGCTGGCCCAAGGGCAGCAGGGTAGCGGGTCACCCTATTCAGCGTACGGCTTTGGAGAGCTTCTGGGTAGTACGCAGGTGGTGCGTGCGACCATGGGGGGCGTGGGCATTGCGACCTTCGACCCCTATGGCGTCGATGCCTCGAACCCCGCTTCTTATGCAGGCCTGAACCGTCCGGTGTTCGAGACCGGTGTGGCCCTCCGCAATATGCGGTTCAGTGCTGGAGAGGTGAACAGCACCGGAAATCGGGCCGATTACCTGGGTTTCTCACTGGGGGTGCCTTTCAACAGGGGCAGGTCCGGCTTGGCCTTGGGCCTTGCCCCGGTCACCGAGGTGGGATACCTTATCTCGAACAGTGAGCCGCTCAGTTCAGGAGAAGGGGATGTTCGCTACGAGTACAGTGGTGATGGCGGGCTGAACAAGGCCTATTTCGGTCTGGCACAATCCATTGAAGGCAAGCGCGATTCGCTGGGCCATGGAAACCGATTGAGCCTGGGCGCCAACCTGAACTACCTGTTCGGTCGGGTGGATGAGACCCGAAAGGCCATCTATCCAACGGGTGGTTTCTACAACACCACGGCATACAACTCCCTCTATGTGGGCGATGTGATGTTCACCGTGGGCGGGCAGTTCCAAGGCGACCTGGTGAAGCGGTCCTCCTTGGAGTCCAGTGGTCTGCGTTACATGGTGGGCATTTCCGCGGAGCTGGGGACCGAACTCGGCGCCAAACGCACCGAACTGGTCAGTTCGTTCTACTATGGTTCCACCGGGGTGGAGATCCCTTACGATACCACCCGGTCCATCGAAGGGGCGAAGGGGTCCATCAGCCTTCCGGCAAGCATCGGTATCGGTGCCGGGGTGTTCAATACCCATTGGAACATCTCAATAGAGCATCGCCGGCGTGACTGGACCCAGCTCACCCGCGATGGGGATGGCATCCAGCAGCGGGGGACGCTCGCGTTGCAGGGCATCACCTCCCTCGGTGCCAGTTATCGGCCTGCAGGCGATGTGGGAGGCACCTTCTGGGAACGTTCCATCTACCGCATGGGGCTGCGCTACTTGCAGGATTATCTGGTGATCAACGAGACACAGCTATCCGAGTTCGGCATGTCCTTTGGAATGTCCATTCCCGTGATGGGGAGTTCCACACGAAGCAGGATCACCTTCGGCGCTGAACTGGGCGAGCGAGGAACCTTGGCGGACGGTCTGATCAAGGAACGATTTGCGGACGTGTACATCGGGATCTCCATCACACCCGACCTCAGAGAACAATGGTTCAAGAAACGAATGATCGAATGAAGAACTTCCTCCATGGAGCGGGGATGGTGGCAGCCATCGCCCTCACGACCGGTGCTCAGGCACAAGGCAAATACGGTAACACCCCCGAGGACAGCGTGAGGTGCGTGCAGAACCTGTCGCTCTACCAGGAGTTCATGAAACAGGGCGGCATCAAGGATGCCTATGGCCCCTGGCGCGAAGTGGTGAACACGTGCCCCACCTCCAGCAAGGGTGTGTACCAGAACGGAGTGAAGATCCTGACGACCTTCATCGAGGAGGAGAAGGACCCTGCCCGAAAGGGCGTATTGGTGGATTCCCTGGCCATGGTATACGACCTGCGCATCACCCACTTCGGCGAGCGGGCCTTCGTCCTGGGTCGCAAAGGCGTTGACCTGCTGAGCTATGCACCCGAGCGTTGCAAGCAGGCTCATGACATCCTCAAGGAAAGTATCGAACTGGGCGGCGCCAAGAGCGAGGCCGGCACGTTGAGCGCGTATTACCAAGCGCTCAATTGCATGTACGGCAAAGGGGAGGCGACGAAGGACCAGATGCTGAAGGACTACGTGATGGTGATGGGGCACATCGATGCCAACCTCGCCGATGAAGGGTTGAAGGAGGAGCGCCGTGAGTACTTCAACAAGGCCCGTGATGTGGTCAACAGCCTGTTCTTCAAGGTGGCGGACTGCGCCGATATCGGTCGCATCGCTGGGGAGATGATCCAGGCCAAGCCGGACGACATGGAGATGAAGAACCGTCTGTTGAAGGTCCTCAACGGCAAGGATTGCACGGACGAAAAGGTATACCTGACCATCGCCGAGGATGTTCACCGGGCCAACCCCACGAGTGAAAGCGCCTACAGCCTGGGTCTTTACAAGGCAAAGCAGAACGACATGTCGGGTGCCCTGAAGAACATGAAAGAGGCTGTGGACCTGTGCAGTGGCTGCAGCGACAAGGTGAAGTACCTGCTGAAGGCCGGCCAGGTGGCCAGCGCCAGCGGCAGCCATGCTCAGGCCCGCAGCTATGCCAACCAGGTGCTGCAGGTGGAGACCAAGAACGGCGAAGCGCTCATCCTGATCGGGAATGCCATCGCCGCACAGGGCGGTAGCTGCGAAGCTCCGGACTCATGGGGAGCATACTGGCTGGCCTACGACTACTACCAGCGCGCTCGCAGCCTCGATCCCAGCGTGGCCGACAAGGCCGGCGACCGGATGGGGTCCATGTCAGCACGCTTCCCCACGCAGCAGGAGGCGTTCTTCTACCAGCTCACCGATGGCAAGTCCGTTACCGTGGCCTGCGGTGGCTTGGGCGAGACCACCACGGTGCGCACCCGTAAATAGCAGCAGTGGCCCTTCGGTCAGTGATCAAACAATGGAGCATTCCCGCCCTGGTGGCGGGAATGCTTGTTTCGTGCAGCAACGATCTGGACAATGTGGCGGCCATCGAAATGGTCCAGGATTCTCCCGACCGCCTCACGCAAGAGGCCGAATACATCTATACCGATTCGGGCCGCGTCCGTTACCGGCTGCGTGCAGGCCGGATCGCTGAGTGGGCGTTGGAGCCCAAGCGGACCGAGATCACGGAAGGCCTGGAGCTGGTGTTCTTCGACAGTGCCGGGGCTGAGGGGAGCGTCCTCACCGCGCGTCGGGGCGTGATCCTGCCCGGGCAGAAGCGCATGGAGGCCTATGAGCAGGTGGTGTTCATCAACGCCAAGGGCGAGCGCTTGGAGACCGAGGAGGTGATCTGGTACCAGGACAGTGCGAAGATCTTCACCGACAAGGCGGTGCGCATCCAGCGCGGTGGCGATGTGATCCATGGGCAGGGCCTGGTGGCCGCCGAGGATTTCAGCAAGTACAGCGTGCGGCGGATCACGGGAACGCTCCGTATCGCTTCGGATGATACCTTGGCCGCGCAATGAACAAGCTGGCCCGTTTCATGGAGCATTTCTGGCTGGCGGTGGCCATCGGTACGGCCATCGCTGCGGCATGGGTCACCGTGCAGGACGGGGTACAGGCAGGCTTGCAGTGGTGGGTGTTCCCGGCGGTGGCGCTGGCCATGTTCTTCTTCCGGAAGTTCACCCGCAAACGCCTGGAGGCCATGGAGGCCACCAAGAGGTCGTCCTGATCCGCAGCAGGTTATCTTCGCCCTCGCTGGCCGAACACGCCTGCATACACTGTGGGTCCCAGCCTGTCCGATCTCATCATCATCGTCGTCTCCATCGTGGTCTCGGCATTGTGCTCGGGCCTGGAGATCGCGTTCCTGAGCAGCAACAAGCTGTACATCGAACTGGAACGGAAGCGGGGTGCCATCTGGGCGCGCCTCCTCAGCACGCTGCTCAAGCGTCCTGAACGCGTCATCGGAGCTTTGCTGGTGGGCAACAACATCGCCTTGGTGCTCTATGGCATCGCCATGGCCAGCCTCATGGAGCCCTGGTTGCGCACCTTCGGCCTGGGCGAAGGCTTCGTGCTGGTGGGGCAAACGCTCCTGAGCACCCTGGTCATCCTGGTCCTGGCCGAGTTCCTTCCCAAGACCCTGTTCCGGTTGGATCCGAACGGGGCGATCAGTTACTTCACCATTCCGCTCCAGGTGCTGTACGTGGTGCTCTGGGCCCCGATGATGTTCATGACCGGGATCAGCACCTTGGTCCTGCGTCTGTTCGGTGTGAAGAGCGCCAATGCCCAATTGGTGTTCGGTCGCATCGACCTGGACGAGTTCCTCAAGGAGGTGAGCGCCGATGGCAACAAGCGCACGGACATGGATGCGGAGGTGGAGTACTTCCGGAACACCTTGGAGCTGAGCAATATCAAGGTGCGTGAGCTGATGGTGCCACGCGCGGAGATCGAAGCGATCAATGTGGAGGACAGTGTACAGGAACTGCACGCCCTGTTCATCAGCACCGGCATGAGCAAACTGCTCACCTACAGGGACAGCATCGACAACATCATCGGGTACGTGCACGGATACGAACTGTTCCGGCACCCCAAGAGCATCAAGGCGGTGATGCGTCCCGTGAACTTCATACCGGGCACCATGCCTGCGGATGAGGTGCTCCAGCTGTTCATCAAGCAGCGGAACCATGTGGCCGTGGTGGTGGATGAGTTCGGCGGCACCGCGGGCATGGTGACCATGGAGGATGTGGTGGAGACCATCGTGGGCGACATCGAGGATGAGCACGATACCCCGGAGGACGTCCAGGAGCGCTTGGGACCCACCGAGTTCCTGTTCAGCGCGCGGGTGGAGGTCCCACACCTCCGCGAGACCCACCTGCTGGCCATTCCCGAGAGCGAGGAGTACGACACCCTGGCCGGTTACATCATGCACAGCACGGGCGAAATGCCGGACCAGGGCCAGGTCATCGATCTGGGTCCCTTCCGCTTCACGGTGGCCCAGGTGGAGCATGGCCGCATTGACCTAGTGCGGCTCGACGTACTGGACCCGGAGTCCGGATTCCTCCCGGAATGACGCCTGCAAGGCCCTGATAGCGTAGTGTTTGCAGGGTTTGATGCGGTCCATCCCCCGCGTACCGGGCCGGATCCTATATTTGCACCCCTATTCCCCCAAGGCAAATGGCAGTAATTGGTAAGATCCGCGAGCGAAGCGGACTGCTCCTGGTGATCGTTGGCGGCGCCATGGCGGCGTTCATCCTTACGGACCTGTTCTCCGGTCGTGGCAGCGGTCGGCAGGACGCGGTGCTGGGCGAGGTCGGCGGCGAGGAGATCGGCGTGATGGACTTCGAGAAGCGCGTGAGCGACGAGATCGAGAGCTACCAAAACGATTTCGGACAACAGGTGAACGCCCAGATGACCGAGCAGGTGCGCAATAGCGTCTGGAACGAGATGGTCAAGGAGAAGGTGATGCTGGGCCAGGTCCTGGATGCCGGCTTCGCACTCACAAAGGCGGAATACGACGATATCCGTTTCGGGAACAACATCCTTCCGGATTTGCGAAGCCAGCCCAACTTCCAGGGCCCGGACGGCCAGCCCAACAAGGAGGCTCTGCAACAGTACTTCAGCAACGTTCAGCTGAACGCCCCGGTCTACCACGAGATCCAAAAGCGTCGGATCACGGAGAACCGTTTGTATGCGAAGTACACCACGTTGGTGAAAAAGAGCGTCTTCGTGAACACGGCCCAGGCGCGCGATGATCACGAGGGCAAGAACCTCAAGGCCTCGTTCAGCTTCGTGGCCAAGCGCTATGATTCCGAGGCCGACAGCCTGTATGCGGTGAGCGACAAGGACCTGCGTCGGTTCTACGATGAGCACAAGAGCGAGCTCAAGTACAAGCAGAAGCCTTCCCGCAAATTCTCGTACGTGCTGTTCCCCGTTCAGGCCAGTGAGGCAGATCGTCAGCAGACCCTGTCCGAGCTGGACAGCCTTCGTGCGGACCTGTTGAGCACCACGAACGACTCCCTCTTCGTGATCGCGAACAGTGACGACCGCACCTACAACAAGGCCCCCTACACCGAGGGCACGGCCGACAAGTTGAACGATTCCCTGATCGTGAACGCAGCCGTGGGCGACGTGGTGGGTCCCTTCTCGGAAGGGGAGACCTGGAAGCTGGTGAAGGTGAAGGAGCTCGCCGATGTGCCCGAGGCCCGTGTGCGTCACATCCTGCTCAGCACCCAGGAAGGCAAGAGCGAGGACGTACAGAAGCAGCTCGCGGACAGCCTACTGGCCGTGGTGAAGAAGGACCGCAGCAAGTTCGAGGACCTGGTGACCAAGTTCAGCAACGACCCGGGAAGCGTGAGCACCGGCGGTGTGTATGAGTGGTTCGACAAGCAGCGCATGGTGCCCGAGTTCACCGCCGCCAGCTTCGATCAGAAGGTGGGTGCGATCACCATTGCCAAGACGAGCTATGGTTTCCATATCGTGGAAGTGCTGGGGCAGCGCACCCGTCAGGAGCGCCGTGTGGTGAGCCTGCAGCGCGCCATGAAGCCATCGCCGGCCACCTTCAAGGAGGTGTACAAGAAGGCCAACGACTTCTCGCTCCGGAACAAGACCGAGGAGGCCATGAAGGCCGCTGCTGAAGAGGCCGGCCTTCAGCTGACCGCGGTTGAGGAGCTTCGTCCTGACCAGCGCTTCGTCAGTGGCCTGCAGGAACCCAACAGCACCATCAGCTGGGTGAACCGCGCTGAACTGGACCAGGTGAGCGAGCCGCTGGAGGCTGGTGACAACTACGTGGTGGCCTTGTTGACGGGTATCCGCGAAGAGGGTGTGCCTGCGTTGGAGGATGTGCGTGAGCTGTTCACCAAGGAAGCTGCCAAGGCCATGAAGGCCGAAGCCTACATCGCCAAGATGCAGGGCAAGACCGACCTCAATGGATTGGCCACGGAATTGGGCGGAAGTGTGCAGTCCGCAACGGACATGCTCTACAACAGCTTCAGCATCCCCGGCGGCTACAGCGAGTTCGAAGTGGTGGGTCGTCTCTTCGCACTGGAGAACGGCCAGACCAGCGTTCCACTGAAAGGTGAGAACGCCGTGTACGTGGTGAGCATGACGAACAAGACCCCGGCAGGTGAGGCCACCGACCTGAGTGCGGAGAAGTCCAGCCTGCTGCAGCGTACGCAGGGACGTGTCGACAACGGCGTGTTCAACGCCCTGCGCGAAGCGGTCGGCGTGAAGGACAATCGCAGCCTCTACTACTGATCGACCATTGCATCCACCCGAACGCCGGTCCATTGGGCCGGCGTTCGTCGTTCAGGGCCCTGGTGTGGGTCATCCGGGACCATGGCCATGCAGTGATGTGATAGGCCCAAGGGGGCGCTGTCGTCCTCTGGACCAAATGCAACCAGCGGGGTCGAACAGGTCGGGCGGTCCGCTTTACGCGTGCCATAACGATCGGATGTTCGGACCTGGACCCTGCCTTACCGCAACTGGCTCAAACGCTCGGCATCCAGTCTCAGCAGGATACCCAGCAGGATGGTGAAGCCCATCATGCTGCTGCCGCCATAGCTGAAGAAGGGCAGCGGGATGCCGATGACCGGTGCCAGGCCGATGGTCATGCCCACATTGATCATCAGGTGCAGGAAGAAGATGCTGGCCACGCAGTAGGCGTATATCCGCGTGAATTTGGATCGTTGCCGGTCGCTGATCTGCAGGATGCGCAGGATGAGCACCGTGAGCGTCACCACGACGAAGGTGGTCCCCAGAAAGCCCCATTCCTCTCCCACGGTGCAGAAGATGAAGTCCGTGCTCTGCATGGGCACGTACTTGAATTTCGTGAGCGTGCCTTCCAGGTATCCTTTGCCGGCGAAGCCACCGCTTCCGATGGCGGTCTGGCTTTGTTTCACGTTGTAGCCCAGGCCCTGGGGATCCTCCATCTGTCCCAGCATCACCAGGATCCGGTCGCGCTGGTGGCTGGCCAGTACCTTCTCGAAGGCGTAATCCACGCTGCCGATGAAGAACACGGATGCCAGCGAACCCATGATGATGTAGCCGTAGAACCGCCTGCGCAGACGCTTCAGCACCAGGTTGTACACGAAGAGCCAGGCGAGCAGCGCCACCACGATGATCACGATCATGAGGAAGTACTGGCCGCCGATCACCCGATCGGTGAACGGGAGGTCGAAGGTGGATTCCTTGAAGATGAGCGACAGCACGGAGAGGATCGCCGCCAGGATCGCCAAGAGCAGCACGTTGCCCGATAGCCCTTCGCGGTAGAGCACCAGGATGAACGCACCGGAGACCAGTGCCGTGCCGGTATCGGGCTGGAGCATGATGAGCGCCACCGGCGACAGGATGATCACGGCACTGATGACACGGGACCGGACATCCACCAAGGCTTTCAGCCCGCTGAGGTAACGGGAGAGCGCCAAGGCCGTGGCGAACTTGGCGAACTCAGCAGGTTGGATGCCGAAGCCGCCGATGGCGAACCAGGCCTTGGCGCCGTTCACCTCCTTCCCGAAGAGCAGCACCGCCACCAACAACAGCAGAACGAAGGCGTAGATCACGTTGGCGGCATCGCGGAACACCTCACCCCTGATGAGCAGGATGCCGGCACCCAGCAGGAAGCTGATCCCCATCCAAACCGCCTGTTTGCCGTACTCCTTCTCGAGGTCGAATATGCTGGGGTGCGTGGGGTCGTAGGCGGCCGAATAGATGTTGGCCCAGCCCATGAACATGAGCAGGAGATACAGCACCAGGATGGGCCGGTCGAAGTTGGCGGCCACGTTCTCCCGGGCGCTCATCGGCGACGTGGTTTCTTGGGTTTGCGCACGTAGCTCTTCTCCGCCTCGATGAGGTCGGCGTTCACCATGCGTTCCACCACATCTGGTCGTGTGATGGTGTCCGTCAGGTACTGTTCCATCAGCAGGCTGGCGATGGGTGCGGCCCAGGTTCCACCGAAGCCGGAGTTCTCCACGTACACCGCGATGGCGATCTTGGGGTCCTCCATGGGGGCGAAGGCGATGAACACGGCATGGTCCTGTCCGTGCGGGTTCTCGGCGGTCCCGGTCTTGCCGCATACGTTGATGTTCGGTATGCGGGCCTGTCTTGCGGTCCCACCCGGTTCGTGCACCACCCGCCGCATGCCCTCCTGGATCAGGTCGTACCAACGGGTGTCGATCTGTGTCTGGTGCTTTTCCATGTAGCGCGTCTGCAGGCTGTCCGGATGCCCCACCGCCCGCACCACATGGGGGTCGTAGTACCAGCCTTTGTTGGCAAAGATCGCGGCAAGGTTCGCCATCTGCAGGGGCGCCACCAGCACTTCGCCCTGGCCGATGCTTGCAGAATAGATGGTGCTGAACGCCCAGCGTTCCTTGCCGTATTTGCGGTCGTAGTAGGCTGGACCGGGCAGGTTGCCCCCCTTCACCGCGGGCAGGTCGATGCCCGGCCGCTGGCCCATGCCGAAGAGCTTCATGCGTTCCTCCCAGTCGGCAAGCCCCAGGGCTGCGTCCTTGAAGCGGTTCGGGTCGGCATCGCGCTCCACCAGGCGTTTGAACACCTGGTAGAAATAGGGGTTGCAGGAGAACTGGATGGCCTTCTCGATGTCCGTTGCGGTGGGGTGGTTGTGGCAGCCCACCAGGTTCTTGGCACAGGGGAACCCGGTGTTCTGCTGGATGACGCCCGTCTCCAGGGCGATCAGCGATTGCACGATCTTGAAGATGGAGCCCGGGGGGTACTGCGCCTGCAAGGCCCGGTCGAAGAGCGGTTTGATGGGGTCGCGCTGCAGCACGCCGTAGTTCGTGTTGCGCACACGGCCCACCAACAGTTCGGGGTCGTAGGTAGGGCTGCTCACCAGGCAGAGCACCTCCCCGGTCTTCGGGTCCAGGGCCACGATGCTGCCCTTCTTGTTCACCATCAGCCGTTCGCCCAGCAGCTGCATGTCCAGGTCGATGCCGGTGAACAGGTCCTTGCCCTCCACGGCGAGCGTATCGTAGATCCCCTCCTTGAAGGGACCCTTCACGTTGTTGTGCACGTCCACCAGCACATAGCTCACACCCCTTCGCCCGCGCAGCTGTTCCTCGTAGTACGACTCCAGACCGCCCACACCGACCACGTCACCGGCCCGGTAGTAGGGGTCCTTCTCCACCCTGGCGGGGCTCACCTCACTGAGGTAGCCCAGCAGGTGTGCTGCGGCATGCGGCGGATAGGTGCGCAGGGTCCGGCTTTGGCCGTAGAAGCCGGGATACTTGTGCAGGTGGACACTGATACCCGCGAACTGGTCGGCCGGGATCTGCTTCTCGATCACGCTGGGCTTGTGGCGCGAATAGGAAGTGGCCGTGCGGATACGCTCGCGAAGGTCGGGGACGGAGACACCGATCAGCTCGGAGAACGCGGCCGTGTCAAAGACCAGCACCTCCTTGGGCACCATCATCAGGTCATAGACCGGGGTGTTGGCCACCAGGAGCTGTTCATGTCGGTCATAGATCAGGCCGCGGGAGGGGTAGACCGTCACCTTGCGTTCGGCCATGTTCGCGGCCTCGGCCTTCCACTTGGGGTCCACCACCTGGATCCAGAACAGGCGCAGGATGAATACGCTGCTGATGAAGATCACCGCGGCGATCAGGACGTATTTCCGCGACTCGAAGTTCATGACCGGTCGCGGCTGGGCCGTGAGGTGAGGAACTGGGCCAGGAGGACCAGCACCAGGGTGAAGGCCCCACTGAGAACGGCGCGGAAGAAGGTGCCGAAGAAGCGCTCGAATCGGAACAGTTCCACGAAGAAAAGCCAGAGGTGATGCACCAGGATGAGCACGCCTGCATAGGTGATGAACCAGGTGATCCCCATGCCGGGGATGGTGGGACGCATGCCGTATTCATAGCCCTCCCGCGGTGCCAGCAGGCGCAGCAGGTGGATGCGGGCGAACATCATCACCACACAGGCGCTCATGTGCATGCCAGGGGTGCTGCTGAAGGTGTCCAGCACCAGCCCGGTGAAGGCGCCGATCGGCAGGGTGATCCATTCCGGCAGCTCGAACGGGAGCATCAGCAGGAACAGTACGTAGAGGTAGGGCACCATGTAGCCATTGGCCACATCCAAATGGTCCAGCACCAGCACCTGCAGGAGCAACAGCACCATGAAACGCAGGAGGTTGGCCCCGATGGTGGTGATCATGGGAGCTGATGGGCTTTTTCCAACGAATCGCGCTCCGCCCGTTGGAGGTCCTTCACCACATAGACGAATCCTGAGCGGGTCATATCCTCCGCCAGTTCGATGATGATCTCGTGATAATTACTGCCCGGCTGAGCGTTCACCTCGGTCACAATACCCACGGGTACGCCGGCGGGGAAGGTGCGGTCACCACCCCGCGTCTCCACCGTATCTCCCAGCTGCACCCGGGCATGTTTGGCGATGTCGATCACCGAGGCCGTGCGAGGGTCATTTGTATCCCAGAAGAGCAGGCCGAAATGGCCGGTCCGCCGCAGTTGAACACTGGTCTTGATATCCGGGCTCAGGACACTGATCACGGACGCATAGTGCGGGCTGACGGCGCGCACCACGCCCACGATGCCAGCGCTGCCGATCACCCCCATGTCCGCGTGGACGCCTGCCGTGGCACCCTTGTTCAGCGTGAGGAAATTCTTCTGCTTATGCCAGGTGCTGTTCACCACCTTGGCCGTCAACACGCTGTATTCCTGGCGACGGATGGTGTCGTTGATGCGCACGAAAAGGTCTTCGACAGGGGCGTAGGAGCTGCTGTGGCGGTTGCGCCAGTCCGCGTTCTCCTCCGCCAAACGGCGGTTCACCTCCTTGAGGTTGGCGTAGTCGGTGATCTCCTTCCGCCATCCGTAGATGGTGGCCACGGTGGCATTGCTTGAGCTGATGGCGGCGGAACGGTGATGGGCGTTCCCGTTGGCGAGCAGGACGAGGGAGAAGGCGAGCAGGAGCAGGAACACCAGGGTGTTCCGGATGCGGAAGAGGAAGCGGAAGAGGTCGCGCATTGGGCCGTTGCATCACCGGTATGGCAATGCGGGGTAGGGGCGCATGATCATGCGCCCCTACTCCCGCATCAAGAACTGGAAACGATCGATGTTCTTCAGGGCGATACCGGTACCGCGGGCCACGGCGCGCAGCGGGTCCTCGCTCACGTGCACCGGCAGTTTGGTCTTGATGCTGATGCGCTTGTCCAACCCACGCAACAAGGCCCCGCCACCGGCCAGGTAGATGCCCGTCTTGTAGATGTCGGCGCTCAGTTCGGGCGGTGTGGCCTCCAAGGCGCTGAGGATGGCCTCCTCGATCTTGCTGATGCTCTTGTCCAAGGCCTGGGCGATCTCGCTGTAGGTTACGGTGATCTCCTTGGGGATGCCCGTCATCAGGTCACGTCCGCGCACCGCATAGTCGGGCGGAGGATTGTCCAGCTCCGTCATGGCCGCGCCCACTTCGATCTTGATCTGCTCCGCTGTACGCTCACCCACCAGGATGTTGTGCTGGCGGCGCATGTACTCCTCGATATCGTTGGTGAACTCGTCACCCGCCACGCGGATGTTCTTGTCGCACACGATACCGCCCAGTGCGATCACCGCGATCTCGCTGGTTCCCCCGCCGATGTCGATGATCATGTTGCCCATGGGCTCCTCCACATCGATGCCGATCCCGATGGCAGCGGCCATGGGCTCATGGATCAGGTAGACCTCCTTGGCGCCCGCATGTTCGCTGCTATCCTTCACCGCGCGTTTCTCGACCTCGGTGATCCCGCTGGGGATGCAGATCACCATGCGCAGGTTGGGGGTGAAGAGCTGCCTGCCGGGCTTGATCATCCGGATCATGCCCTTGATCATGTCCTCCGCGGCCTTGAAGTCGGCGATCACCCCGTCGCGCAGTGGCCGGATGGTCTTGATGTTCTCGTGGGTCTTGCCATGCATCTGCTGGGCCTGTCGGCCCACAGCGATGACCTTGCCCGTGGTGCGGTCGATGGCGACGATGCTCGGTTCGTCCACCACGACCTTGTCGTTGTGGATGATCAGCGTGTTCGCCGTGCCGAGATCGATGGCGATCTCCTGGGTGAAGAAGTTGAACCAGCTCATGGTCGGTTCGATCAGTGTTTAAAATGGCGGTTGCCGGTGATGCACATGGCCATGCCGTGTGCGTTGCAGTAGTCGATGCTGTCCTGGTCACGGATGCTGCCCCCCGGATGCACCACCGCGGTGATCCCCGCCTTGTGGGCGATCTCCACGCAATCGGGGAATGGGAAGAAGGCGTCACTGGCCATCACGGCCCCGTTCAGGTCGAAGTTGAACTTTCCGGCCTTGGCGATGGCCTGCTCCAAGGCGTCCACCCGGCTGGTCTGGCCGGTGCCGCTGGCGAGGAGCTGGTTGTTGCGGGCCAGTACGATGGCGTTGCTCTTGGTGTGTTTCACCAGGATGGTGGCGAACACCATGGCCGCCACCGCTTCGGGGGTCGGCGCCTTGGTCGTCGCCGTGCGCATGGTGCCGGAATTGGCCACCACCCGGTCGGTCTCCTCGGTCAGGATGCCGTTCAATGCAGTGCGCACCTTCATGTGTGAGCGCGCGGCCGACCTGCGTTCCAGGATCATTCGGTTCTTCTTCTTCATCAGCACTTGCAAGGCTTCCGCATCGTAGCCGGGCGCGGCGATGATCTCGAAGAACAGGGGGTCGATCGCTTCGGCTGTGGCCTTGTCGATGCGGGCCGTGGTGATCAGTACGCCTCCGAAGGCGCTCACAGGATCGCCGGCCAAAGCGGCTTCCCAAGCTTCCTTCACCGTGGGTCGCACGGCAGCACCACAGGCGTTGTTGTGCTTCAGGATCGCGAACGGTACACCCGGCAGGGTGGCCAGGTCGTCGATCAATTCCACGGCGGCATCCAGGTCCAGGAGGTTGTTGTAGCTCAGCTCCTTGCCGTTGAGCTGGGCGAACATGCCGTTCAGGTCGCCGTGGAAGGCTCCTTTTTGGTGGGGGTTCTCGCCGTAGCGCAGCACCTGGGTGGGTCCGGCGCTCAGGCGCAGGTCTCCGCTGCCTTGGCTGAACCAGTTGTAGATGGCGCCATCGTAATGGGAACTGACCGCAAAGGCGGCCGAGGCGAAGGCCTTGCGCTGGGCCAGGGTGGTGTTTCCGTCCTGTTCCGTCAACAGACGCAACAGTTCAGCGTAGTGGGCCATGGAGGGCACGATCACCACGTCGCCGTGGTTCTTGGCCGCTGCGCGGATCAGGCTGATGCCGCCGATGTCGATCTTCTCGATCACGTCTGCCTCCGTTCCTCCAGCCGCCACCGTGGCCTCGAAAGGGTACAGGTCCACGATCACCAGATCGATGGGGGGGATGTCATATTCCTCCAACTGGGCCACATCACTGTCCAGGTCACGCCGGCCCAGGATGCCCCCAAAGACCTTGGGATGCAGTGTTTTCACACGCCCTCCCAGGATGCTGGGGTAGGAGGTGAGGTCCTCCACGGGGGTCACGGCCAGCCCAAGGCCTTCGATGAAGGTTTGCGTGCCGCCGGTGGAATAAAGGTGGACGCCCAGCCGGTCGAGTTCACGGACGACGGGTTCGAGCCCGTCCTTGTGGAACACGGATATGAGCGCGCTCTGGATACGTTTTTGCCCGTCCAATGTGGTCTGCGTACGAAGTTGCCGTGGATAACGGCACAAGTTTACAGCCAAAAGGACCGTGTCGCCCCGGAAAGCCTTGAGGTGTTACGCAAAGGTTACCAACAGCCGGGCCGGCGAACGGCTCTAGAAGCGGAGGCCGATGCCGAGGTGGATGTTCAGTACGTGGGTGCGTGAGCTACGCGTGTCGTAGGAGATGGTCCCGTCGCCCGTGATCGCCAGGGAACGTGGATCCACGTAGGACACCTCGCTTCCGGTGAGCCGTTCCACGCGTCCTTCCACGTAGAACGCCCGGGACGGTGCGATCTGCAGGCCCACCGCCCAGCCAGTGCTCCAGGAGAGCGCTGTTTCGTTGCGCTCCTCGCGGAGGGGCTCGTCGAGGCCCTCCACCTCGATGGTCGTTCTGGTGGCGAAGTGTCGTGCACCGGCCATGCCCTCGATGTAGGGCATCACCTTCCCGTTGAGGGGTTTGAATCGCAGGAGCCCGTGGTAGCCCATCACCGTGCTGCGGATGCTCAGGTCGCCGGTGGTGGCCGTCAGCGCCTCCTCCTGGATCTCCACCTCCTGGCTTTCGCTGGCCAGTGTGCCATAGGAATAATCAAAGCCCAGATCGAAGGGCAGGAGGCGCATGGGGATGGTGAAGTTGGCGCTGAAGCCCACGATGTTCTTGTCCAGGCTGTCATTGAAGGCACCGCGCGGAATGCCCACCTCGAGACCGCCACCCACTGTAGCGGTGCGGCGCTGCCGGGGTTCCCGCTGGGCGACGGTGGTCAGGCCGAGCAGCAGGGTGGAGAGGAGCAGAAGGGCACGCATGGTCAGAAAGTTCCTACGCAAACTAAAACCAAAACCTATGCCGAATGCGGCGCGGGTACCTTTGGGGCACGTCCTACGGGGCGTTGATCGCTATGGAACTTGGGGAATGGTGGCTGGAGATGGGGTTGTTGGGCTTGTTCCTGGCATCTTTTCTGGCCGCCACGATCCTGCCCTTCAGTTCGGAGTTCGTGCTTCTGTCCATGACCGTGGGGCCTTGGGGCACCCCGGAGCTTTGGGTGGTCGCCAGCCTGGGCAATTGGCTGGGGGGTATGAGTTCCTATGGCTTGGGCAGGCTGGGTGATCCGGACCGTATCGCCCGATGGTTGCGCACCGATCTCGCGAAGGCACAGGCCTGGCGCGTGCGGCTGGAGCGCCATGGGGCCTGGGCGGCCTGGCTCTGCTGGTTGCCGATCATCGGTGACCCCATCGCCATCGCCCTGGGTCTCGGCCGAACGCATCTGCTCACCACCGCGCTGTTCATGTTCCTGGGCAAGGCCCTGCGCTATGCGGCAGTGCTGGCCTTGGTCCGCTGATCGCGTCAGGCAGGGGGGTGAACGCAGAGAGGCCCCGCTTGCGCGAGGCCTCTCCTTTACCGAGCGGGTCAGTTGCGATGTACCGGACTCAGTTATCGATCAAAGGGACAAGGTCCACCCTGCGGTCCAGTCATCCGAAGCGGGCACTGCACCCTTGTAGGACACGCTGGAGAACCAGGCATCCACGGTCGAGGGGTCGACAGCTCCGACCGCTTCAGTTCCGACGAAACCGGAGAGTGAAGGGCCTGCCACGCTGTTGGTGGGGTCGGTCTCGATCGTTCCGGCGTTGTTGAAGTTGGTGACGTTGGAATAGATCGCACTGTTCTTCACGAAGAGCGAACCGTCGGCCACATAGGCATCGCATTCGCTGCCTACACGCACACCCTGGGCGAAGCCGGTGACCAGACCATTCCAGAGCTTGCCCTTGGTTCCATTGCGCAGCCGCATGCCGTGGTTGGGGGATCCATCATCAGCACCGACCAGCGTGAAGTTGCTGATCATGGGCTCGCTGAAGGGAGTGACGGTGTAGTTGGTCTCCCAGTTGTCGCACTCCATGCCGTTGTCACCGGTCACGGCATCCTGCTGCACCACCCAGAACTGGCCTTTCCCCCGCCATCCGTGCGTCCAGTCGAAGCTGTCGTCGCTGTTGCCTGAGGATACCGCCCATTTCAGGTTCACGGTACCGCCGAAGAACTCGAAGCCATCGTCGCTGCCCTTGTAGGACTGAAGGTGTTCAAGCACCGTTTGAGCGCCGACACCGTTGAAGGAGAAACCGTTCAGTTCGTTGTCCGTGCCCAGGATCTTGCCTGCATATTCCACCCGTACGAACTTCATGGTGCCACTGTTGTCGTTGGGGGCCGTTCCGCCGTACACGCCGGAACCGCCTTCGCCTTCCGCGGTACAATCAGCCGTGCCACAGATGTTGATGGGAGCGTAGCCGTTGATAACGATACCACCCCAGGCCCCGCGATCGGCGCCGCCGGTGATGGTCTTGATGGTGGTGAACACGATGGGTGCGCTGGCCGTGCCCACGGCATTGATGCGAGCGCCGCGCTGGATGCTCAGGAACGGCGTGGTGGCGTCGTCAGCGGCGTAGATGCGGGTTCCCTCCTGGATGGAAAGGGTCGCTCCGTTGGTCACGAACAGACCGCCGGAGATCAACCAGGGACGGTCGGACGTCAGAGTACGACTGCTGCTGACGTTGCCGGACAGGATGTAGTAGGTGACACCATTGATCACCGTCGTGGGGTCCGCGGCGGGGGTGGCATATTCGCAGCAGCAGTCCTTGTCGGCATCAGCGTCGAAGTTGATCGCTGTGGGATCGGTGCATCCCTCTTTTTTGCTACAGGAGGTCAATGGGGCCGCGATCACGGCGGTCAGTGCTGCAAAGAGCAGGCTCTTCGGCAGGGTCTTGGTGTTCAGTTGCATGGTCGATCCTGGGTTCGTTATTTCTGTGGCAGCAAAGCTCCGGGCGCCACCTTAAAATGGCATTTGCCAAACCTTATTTTTACGTTAACGAATGGTGGTCCTGTGTTAGATCCTTCCGTGGAAGGAGGCTGGCATCCCCAAGCAAGTACCGGTCGAAGGCGGAAGCCTTCGACCGGTACACGGAGATCAGCGGATAGCAGCGGCGGGCTGGCCACCACCCCTGGTCACAGGATGCGATAGCTGATACCGGCGCCGAGGCTCATGCCCACCCGGAAATCATTGATCAGGGACGAGCCGTTCGGGGTCTCCTGTTCGATGCGGTAGCGTGCATCCAGGATGTTGCGGATGTTCAGATTGGCCTGCCAACGCTTGCCGATATCGCCACGGAAGATGAGATTGAGTGTGTTCACAGGTAATTCATACTGGTCTCCAAGGCCATTGGCACCGGCAGCAAAGACGCGTGGTCCATACACGTTGTAAGCCACGGTGACGGTACCCTTGAACTCCGGTGAGAACGTGCGCTCGTAGCTCAGGTCGAGGTTGAGCAGGTAGGGTGATGCTCCCTGCATGGGCCGGGACTCGTTGGTCAGGACAACTGCGGCCCCTGTGGTGGGTCCCTGTTCCTTGTTGATGGTCAATTCGGAATAGAGCAGGGCTGCGTTCATTCCGAAGCTGATCGAGTTCCAGATGGCACTATCGGTGCCGAGGAGGGCTCCGAGGTTCTTGACGGCCTCCACCTCGATGCCGGCTACCTGAGCGCGTCCCGTATTCCGGAAGGACTGCAGTTGGCCGCTGGCGGTCGCGATGGCCACTTTCTCGATCGTGTTGTCCAGCAGTTTGCCGAACACACCAACGGCGAACAGCTCACCGGGTGCGGGGTAGCGCTCATAGCGAAGGTCCGCATTGTAGTTCTCACCGTTCTGGAGATCGGGGTTGCCCACGTTCTTGGTGCCAGCGAAGAACTCCGTGTACTCGAAGGGGGCCATTTCGCGGAACCCTGGACGGCTGATCGTCTTGCTCGCACTGGCACGCAGGACGTTCTTGGTCGTCAGGTCCACCTTCAAGGACGCATAAGGAAGCAGGTCCACCGAAGAGATACTGGCCAAGCGTGGTGCCTGGTAGAACGAATCGCTCTGCTTCCGGTAGCGGATCTGCTGTTCGCCTTGTTCCACGCGGAGACCACCCATGACTTTCACTTTGGAGGGGACCACATCATATTCAGCGTCCAGGTATCCGGCGGTAATGTCCTGCTGGATGGTATGGTCTGCCTCGGGTCCGCTCAGGTTGGCGATGTTGAACTCATCGGCTTGGTAAGCTTCATTGTCCAGATAATCGTCCGGGGAGTTCAATGCAACGCCGCCTGGATTGTTGGCGTTGACGGTCTGCAGGCTGTAAGCGAAGATGTCATAGCCGAAGTTGCGGTCCTTGCGCTTCAGTTGGGCGCCGGTACGCATCACAAGCACGGGGCTGATGCCGTCCGCGGTCTCGCGCTGCACAAGGCGATAGCTCAGGCCAGCGCGTGCGGCGGTCTCTTCCTCCTGAAGGTCGCTGTACCAGCGATGGTTCTCCAGGCGGTCGATGGCATTGAAGCGGTAAGCGTTCTCGCTGTCGCCAGGCTGGTAGAGGTACACCAGCTGTCTGCGGTCCGGTTCCGCAGCATCCGCCGTGCTCATGGACCCGCTCCAATCCACCACCAGTCGGTCCTTGATGCCGAAGGCATGCCGACCCGATACCTGATTGGTGATCAAGGTGTTCTGCCGGAACGTGTAGCGCCGGGCATAGACCTTGTCGTTGTAGTCGAAGTGATCGCCGTAGGTGATCCGGTGCTCATCGGACGAGAGGTTCATGTAGAGGCTGGTGAACCCGATCGTGTGGTTACGCCCCAGGTCCAAGGAAAGGGAAGCGAGTGCCGAGGACTGCGTGTTGAACAGCCAACTCTCTGAGTCGTAGTCGATGAGCGCCGTATTGTTCGTATTGATGATGCGGACCTTGCCGGCACGGTACCTGTTCTCGTTGCGGTAGTTCGCCGTGGCGAGGACGTTCAGCTTGATGGATTCGGAGAGTTTGAAGCTCGTTCCGCCGAAGATCCCGAAATTGAGGTCCGGTAAAGCCTTGCTGCTGGTGGGATTGAAGTTCACTGCGAAGGGGAGGCTCTCGCCACCGACCGCGACGCCTTGCGAAAGCACGCCGGGGGGGACTGCCCGGGTACCATCATCACGCCCCCAGAAATCGCTGCCACCGCCGTTATAGGAACGTTGTTCCTGGAAGGTGCTGCGTGTGTTCAGTCCCCCTCCGAGGCTCACCTTCAGGATGTTCTCGCCCGTGGCCCGTTTCGTCGCGATGTTCACGGCACCACCGGAGAAATCACCGTACAGGTCCGGCGTGAACGCCTTGGTCACGGAGATGCTCTCCACCACATCGGTGGGAAGAATGTCCAAGGGTGGGACCTTCATGTCCGGGTCGGGAGAGGGGAGGGGAAGGCCATTGAGGTAGGCCGAATTGTACCGGTCGCTCAAGCCACGTACGACCAGGTAACGGCCACCGACGGTGCTGAGCCCGACCACCTTCTGGAGGCCCTCGGCGACGTCACTGGCACCCTTTTTCTTCAGTTCCTGTGCGCCGATGCTCTGTACGAGGGCAACGGACTGTTTGCGTTCCATGAGCTGTGCCGATTCGCGCTCGCGGTCCATGGTGGTGACCACCTCGAATTCCTTGATGTCGATCCCTTCGCTCTCCATGAGGATATCGACGGTAACGGAGCTTCCTGCCGAGACCATCAGCGGCCGTTCCACGGGCTCATACCCCACGAAGCTCACCACCAGCACATGCGCGCCGGGTTCCGCCTGGAAGCTGAACTTACCATCGAGGTCCGTGGTGCCCCCAGTGTTGGTGCCCTTCAGGGCCACGTTCACGAAGGGCATGGGCTGCACTTTTCCACCCTCATTGGCCGTGATGGTGCCCGTGATGGTCCCCTTCTGGGCCAGCAGTGCGCCGGCCAGGATGAGTGCAAGGAATACAGTAATGATCCGGTACATCGCAGATGCGAAGACCTGTATGGCCTTTCGCACTGCAAAGGTCCAGCCCAGGTGTTACCCGGTCCTTGGCCCCGCGTTAACGATCTGTTAGGCTGGGGGCCTACTTTGTTAACCCACCGTTAACATGGTCTTCCAGGAACCGCCACTTCGGGGTGTCCTTCCGACTGCGGGCTTCCTGCCACATCACGACCAGCCTGTCTTGGAGCAGTGAGGTGGCCTCATCCACGCTGTCGGCCACGAAGACGAACTCGAGCTCCTTTTGGCCGATGGTGCCTTCGGTGATCATGCGATTGATCTGCGCCAGCATCGGCGCCCAGTAATCCTTGCCATAGAGCAGGATGGGGAAGTTCTTCACCTTGCCGGTCTGGATCAGGGTCACTGTCTCGAAGAGCTCGTCCACCGTGCCGGCACCGCCGGGCATCACCACAAAGGCCACGCTGTATTTCAGCAGCAGCACCTTTCGGACATAGAACCGTTCGAAGGTGAGGCTCACGTCCAGGTAGGGATTGGTGTACTGCTCCATGGACAGCGCGATGTTGCATCCCACACTGCGGGCACCCACTTCGCGCGCTCCGCGATTGGCCGCCTCCATGATGCCGGGTCCGCCACCGGTCATGATGGTGAAACCCACTCGACCAACGCGCCCCGCCAATTCCTGCGCCGCTTTGTAGTAAGGATGGTCCTCGGCAAAGCGCGCACTACCGAAGAAGGTGACGCAGGGCCCCACGAAGTGCAGTTTGCGGAAGCCATAAATGAACTCGCGGGAGATGTTCACCACGCTCTGGAACTCCTTCCAGCGGGACCGTGGACCCTCAAGGAAGCTGAGGTCGATGTACTGTTTGTTGGAAGGTGGCGTCATGGGTCGCGAAGGTAGCGGGCCGTGTTGGAGGCCAACTCTGCAACGCACCACCAAGCGCCGTTGTGCTCAAGGAACTCCTGCCTGACGAAGGACGATCACCTACATGCAGCCGGTCGGTAGGGTCAGCGGTGTTCGGGCTTCAACGAGGCGGGACTGCAATACTTCACGACCCAAGGCATCATACGCATGTCGTGAAAGCAGGCCCCAAGACGAAGCGATCTTGTGCGCTGGTCGTTGGCATCGGGGGTCACGCCATGATGAACCAAAGGACCTATCGCGTGTACTGCCCATCACAAGCACCTGCACCATGCGTTGGTGCTGGGCAGTTGTTCGAATTCTTCGAATAACTCTGGTATGCCTGGAAAGTAGTGCTCATCCATTATGGCGCTGGCCGCCTAACGTTCAACCAGGGTCAAGGCGATCTCCTGCTTCAACTTGCGGAAGTGTTTGTCCTCGGTGATCAGTGGGATGTTCCAGTAAGCGGCCGTGGCAGCCACGAAAGCATCGGCCAGTTTCAGGCGGTAGCGGGCACGTAGATCGATCGCGATGGACTTGATCTGTTCTTATACGCCGCTGATCATGAACTCTCGCAACCAGGTCTTTATGGCCTCGCGTTCTTCATCACTGTAGCCCGGAAAGCTCAGGAGCTCCACTTCCGTTATGAAAGAGATGTGGATGGTCCGGTCCTGGAGCAACTTCTCTATGCGCTTGTCCCCACTGATATGGTGGATCAGTATGTTGGTATCCACCAGCACGCGCTCAGCGGTCATCGCGAACGGTTTTCAAGTACTCAACCATGCGATCAGCGATGCCGGTGATCATGCCTGTATACTTCTTTGCATTGTAGCCCTTACGTTTCGGGGCCCTCTTCGTCCGCTTTCGTGGCGTGGTGCGTTCGTAGGTGGAGGCCTGCTCGTTCACCTCGTCCGTTCCACCCCACATCTCGCGCCGTATCGCAGTAAGATCCTCGGTCTTCAGGTCGGGCAGTGTGCCGAAGAACTTCGTCGCGTCGAACACCTTGACGTGCTTGTTCACTTTGGGTGTGCTCTTCACCACCTTCAGTGGCCGGTCGGGTCGGTTGGCCTTGGGCATGGATTGAAGATACAAAGGGACTAACGCAGCACTTTACTCGTGTAGCTGTTACCGTCCTCCGCAGTAGTTTCCAAAATGGAAACTACTGCATCCTCCTCCAGCTCGCCGCTCTCGAAGATGTTGCTCAGGTGCTTGCTGATAGCGGCTTTGCCCACGCCGAACAGCGTGGCGATATCCTTCTGGGGAAGCCAAATTGTCTGCTGCTGCAGCCGGACAGAGACGTTCACCTGCCCATCAGCAGTGGTATATAGTAAGAACTCGGTCTGTGCAGGATCGGTCATGGGAGCGGCTTGACGGACTTTCTGGCAAGGTGCAGGTAACAACTTAACCCTGTCAAGCCATCGGAGGGGTGTACAGCCCGGGAAAAGTTATCCCACCTCACCTTCGTTCTCGGTCCTTTTCAGGTCCGCGAACTTGGCCGCCATCGTCGGGTTCTTGCGCGTCAGCTTCTTGATCGTCACGTCCTGGGCCTTGTCGTTCGCAAGCCGGAGGTTGCGGTCGGTGCCCAACAGAGCGTCCTTGGTCTTCTGCAGGTGGTCGATCGATTTGTCGATCTCTTCAACGGCCTTTTGGAAGTG
>CAMCAZ010000029.1 GCA_945872795.1 Chryseobacterium gleum | reverse complement strand
ATCTTCGACCCGAACACGGACAGCCCAGGTGATCTGGTATACACGGTGAGCGGCACATCGCCCTGTCCTCAGGATATTGCCATCGTCACTGTTTCCCTCATCGCACCGCCGGTACCAGGTACGGATGACATCGTCAACCTCTGCATCACCGGCTCTCCTGTCGATCTGTTCCCAACGTTGGGCACCGCCGATCCAGCTGGTGTCTGGACCACATCAACGGGTGCTGCCTTCACGGGGGTCTTCACCCCGGGTATGGACCAGGCGGGTGACTTCACCTACTCCGTAGCGGGAACACCGCCCTGCCCTGCGGCATCGGCCGTGATCACCGTGAACGTGATCACCGATGCGGATGCCGGCGTGGATGGCACGATCACACTTTGCGGTTCCAACCCGCCATCACCACTGTTCAACCTGCTGGGGGGCACCCCGGATGCCGGAGGAGATTGGTTTGACCCCTTCGGAAATGCCGTGAACGGGACCTTCGACCCCTCCTCACAGATCGCAGGCATCTATACCTACATCGTGGCTGTCCCGGCACCCTGTTTGAACGACACCTCGGTCGTTACCATCGCCATTACCCAGGAGGTGAACGCAGGTCTCGATGGAAGTGTGACACTGTGCTCCGACGATGGATCCA
This sequence comes from Chryseobacterium gleum, assembly GCA_945872795.1. GTDB lineage: Bacteria > Bacteroidota > Bacteroidia > Flavobacteriales_F > PHOS-HE28 > PHOS-HE28. The sequence continues at coordinate 43,221 of CAMCAZ010000029.1, read as the reverse complement.
TTGAGCTCTTTGACGGCTTGGGTGGCGCACCCGACCCGGGTGGCAGCTGGAACGGCCCTGGCGGATCTTCCAACGGCCTGTTCACTCCAGCCACGGATCTGCCTGGTACGTACCAGTACACAGTGACGGCTTCAGCCCCTTGCCCCAATGCGGTCGCCATGGTGGAGGTCACCGTCCACCCCTTGCCAGACGCGGGTGCGGATGGGTCGCTGTCCGTTTGCCCGGGATCTGCTGCGATCGACCTGTTCTCCCTGCTGGGCGGATCACCGGACACTGGTGGCGCCTGGATCGGCCCCACAGGACTTTCGGGAACGGGGACCTTCACTCCTTCGGAGGACATCCCCGGGACCTACACCTATACCGTCACTGGCACGGCACCCTGCCCCGACGCCTCCGCCAGTGCTACGGTCACCATCCATGTGGTGCCGCAACCGGACGCTGGGCCGGATGCATTCACCTGCACACTGGGCACGTCCTTGACCGCCGAGGGCGATTGGGTGTCCGGAACATGGAGCGGTCCCAGCGGGATCACCTTCGGTGACGTGAGCTCTGGGTCAACTTCCGTGGGTGCACTTCAGGGCGGGACCTACACCCTGACCTGGTCCACCCTGTCAGCGGAGGGCTGTGCCGCGATGGATACGGTCTCGATCACCTTCACGGATGACATCATCCCGGTGGTGAGCGCGACGGATGCGGTATGCAACGGCTCCTGCGATGGAAGTGCTTCGGTGCTGGCCACTGGCGGAAACACCAGCGCCGGCGCTTACGACTACGACTGGTCCGATGCCGCTGCCGGCAATGTGGCTCAGGCTACGGGTCTTTGCGCTGGGACATACAGCGTCACTGTGCTCGATGCCAACGGCTGCAATGCCACCGCGACCTTCACCATCGGTGAGCCGGAGCCACTGGTGATCGACGCCATCTTCGATGTGGACGAGACCTGCCCTGGAACCTGCGATGGACAGGTCGTGGTGCAGGACCCGGAGGGTACGCTCTACAGCATCGATGGTGGCGAGAACGTACAAGCTGCGAACTCCTTCAACGGTCTCTGTCCTGGTGAGTACACTGTGATGATGCAGGATGCCAACGGTTGCACATCCTATGGCGTGGCCGTCATCGGCAGCCCGATGCCCGTGGAAGCGGCTTTCCTGTTCAACCCGGACACCCTGTTCATCGATGAGCCCACCGCGGACCTCATCAACACGTCCAGCAGCAACGCCACCACGTTCCTTTGGGACTTCGGCACGGGTGACACCTCCACGGAGACCTCACCGAGCTACAGCTTCCCCGGCGGCTTGGGTGCCACGTACACCGTGTGCCTCACCGCAATGGATGCCAATGGTTGCACCGATTCAGTTTGTGCGTCCATCCAGGTCTTCGATCTCCTGCTGGTACATGTGGCCAATGCCTTCACCCCGAACGGCGATGGCTTCAACGATGGATTCGCACCGGTGTTCAACCAGCCTTGGGTGTCGGATTACGAGTTCCTGATCTTCAACCGTTGGGGTGAGCGCATCTTCGAGAGCCGCACGGTGGACGAGCAATGGACCGGGCGCTACGGCAGCGATATGGTGGAAACGGAGGTCTACGTCTGGAAGCTCACGTGCAAGGACCAGCTCACCGGTGAGCTGATCGAACGCATCGGGCATGTGTCGGTGTTGAAGTGAACGAGTTCACCCGAATGAAAAAGCCCGGCTGGCCGCCGGGCTTTTTCGTTCATTATCAGTTGCGGATCACACGTCCAACTTCGCGTAGATCGCGTTCTTCTCGATGAACTCGCGGCGTGGTGGGACCTCGTCGCCCATGAGCATGCTGAACACACGGTCCGCCTCAGCTCCGCTCTCGATGGTGATGCGGCGGAGGGTACGACGCGTGGGATCCATGGTGGTCTCCCAGAGCTGCTCGGCGTTCATCTCTCCCAGACCCTTGTAGCGCTGTACACCGACGCTGGCCTCCTTGTTGGAACCTTTCATGCGCTCGATCACAGCATCGCGCTCGGCCTCGTTCCAGCAGTACACCTGCTCCTTGCCCTTCTTCACCATGTAGAGGGGCGGTGTGGCGATGTACAGGTAGCCGTTCTCGATCAACGGCTGCATGTGGCGGAAGAAGAAGGTCATGATCAGCGTCTGGATGTGGCTGCCATCGACGTCGGCATCGCACATGATCACGATCTTGTGGTAGCGCAGCTTCTCCATATTGAGCGCCTTGCTGTCCTCTGCGGTGCCGATGTGCACGCCCAACGCCGTGTAGATGTTCCGGATCTCTTCGTTGTCGAGGATCTTGTGCTGCATGGCCTTCTCCACGTTCAGGATCTTTCCACGCAGTGGAAGGATGGCCTGGAACTCGCGGTTGCGGCCCTGCTTGGCCGTTCCACCCGCGGAATCTCCTTCGACCAAGAAGAGCTCGCTGGCACTGGCGTCCTTGCTCTGGCAGTCGGCGAGCTTTCCGGGCAGTCCACCACCGGAGAACGCGCCCTTGCGCTGCACCATTTCACGGGCCTTGCGGGCGGCGTGACGGGCGGTGGCGGCCAGGATCACCTTATCCACGATCTGCTTGGCATCGCGCGGGTGCTCCTCGAGGTAGTTCTCGAGCATCTCCCCCACTGCGATGTTCACCGCACCACTGACCTCGTTGTTGCCGAGCTTGGTCTTGGTCTGGCCCTCGAACTGGGGCTCCTGCACCTTCACGCTGATCACGGCGGTGAGGCCTTCGCGGAAGTCATCGCCCGAGATCTCGAACTTCAGTTTCTGCGTGGCACCGCTGGCATCGGCGTACTTCTTCAGCGTCCGGGTCAGGCCGCTGCGGAAACCGGCCAGGTGCGTCCCACCTTCGTGGGTGTTGATGTTGTTGACGTACGAATGGAGGTTCTCGCTGTAGGAGTCGTTGTAGACCATGGCGATCTCCACAGGTATGCCCTGCTTCTCGCCTTCCATGTAGATCACGTCCTCGATCAGGCTCTGACGGTTGCCATCGAGGTACTTCACGAACTCCACCAGGCCGAGGTCGCTGTAGAAGGTCTCGTTGACGAAGCTGCCGTCCTCGTTGGTGTGGCGCTCGTCGGTCAGCGTCAGTTTGATGCCCTTGTTCAGGAAGGATAGTTCGCGCAGGCGTGCGGCCAGCGTGTCGAAGTTGAATTCCGAAGCTTGGAAGATGGTGGCGTCCGGGTGGAAGGTGACGATGGTTCCACGATACTCGGTCGGGCCCACCTCTTTCACCGGGTACTTCGGCTTCCCTTCGCTGTACTCCTGCTGGTACATCTTGCCTTGGCGGTGCACCTCGGCGAGAAGCATGTCGCTCAAGGCGTTCACGCAGCTCACACCCACACCGTGCAGACCACCGGAGACCTTGTAGCTGTCCTTGTCGAACTTGCCACCGGCGTGGAGCACCGTCATGACCACCTCCAAAGCGCTTTTGCCCTCCTTGGCGTGCATGTCCACGGGGATGCCACGGCCGTTGTCCTTCACCCGGATGCTGTTATTGGGCAGGATGGTGACGTTGATCGTATCGCAATGGCCGGCGAGAGCTTCGTCGATGGAGTTGTCCACCACTTCATACACCAGATGGTGCAGACCCTTCACCCCGATGTCGCCGATGTACATGGCAGGGCGCTTCCGCACCGCCTCAAGGCCCTCGAGGACCTGGATACTGTCGGCCGAATAGCTCGCGGCCTCTTTCTTCTTATCGCTCATTTCGACTGCTGTCTCTGACATGGTTCCCGTTGATTCCGCCCCCTGTTCCTGAAGGCTTGCGAAGATACCTCTTCCCACCCGTCCGGCAGGCTCAATTTCCCAACAAAGACGAGGGTTTTGTTGATAATTAACGAACCCTTCGGAACGGCCTTTTCAGCCGGAAGTACTATGCGCACCCAAGGGCATGGCCAGCAAGGCCACCATCAGGCAGCCAACCCGCTGGGAATGAACGCCTTCAGAAGGCGTACGTGACCCCGCCAAGGAGCAGCGAACGCTGGACCGGATGGCGGTACCAGCGTTCGTACTTGCTCGCGCTCAGATTGCTCAGGTCGATGAACAGGCTGAGGCGCTTCGTGTAGCGGTACTCCAACCCCAGATACAGGTCGAGGAAGCCGTCGAGGTCCACCTGCTCGCTTTGCACCACGAGCACGCCGTTCTCCAAGGGCCCGGCAAGCCGGTAGGCGGGACGTTTTCCCAGGAACTGTGCTTCGGCCTTGACGATCAGCTTGCTGCGCATGTCGTAGCGGGCACCGAAGCTCAACTGGTAGGGAGGCAGGTTCCAAGCCTCCTGCTGCACCTTGGTGGCGTAGGTGAACACATCCACCCGTGCCGTGAAGGACAGCGCCTCCTTCTGGCGGTAGTTCAGCTCGCCGCTCAGGTCCAGTATGTCCACCCGGTCGTACACCACGGCCATGCGGTCGCCGAAGGGTTGGTTCGGGGTGTTCACGAAGAGCGGCATGTTATCCTCCCGGCTCTTGCTCACGCGCACATCGAAGCCCAGGTCGCTGCTGAAGCTGCCGCGCAGGCCGCCGTAGAGGTCGTAGAGCAGGCTGCTGTTCGTCAGGCTGGGACCACCGATCAGCCAGGGGTTCTCGCGTGTGAGGCTGCGGAAACTGTTCCGGCGCCGCTCGCCCTGCAGGCCCGCATAGGGGATCAGGATGTCGTTGAACAGGCTGTAGTGTGCATAGGCCTGGGGGAAGAAGTGGAAGGTGGTGGCCCCCATCGCATCCACGAACAGGCCAACGCCCACACGCACGAGGTAGGCATCGCCCTTGGTGCTCACCCAGGGCTCAAGGCCCACCAGCGTACCGTTCTGCCGGAAGTCGCCCAGCTCATCGCTGATCTGACCGCGGTAAGCGTTGTTGTCGATCAGCAATGTCCCGCCGTAGGTCTCCTTGCCCAAGGTCTTCTGCCCGGCGGCGGTCAGGCGCATGTTCGTCTCCCGGCTCTTGCTCAGGTTGCTGTAGCTGTGCACTTCCAGGCCGATGTCGTGTGACAGCTTGGTGCTGTCCGTGTACAGGCTCCTCAGCCGACCGGCGAACCCGATGTCGTTGTAGAACTGCTTGAACGCGTCCTCCGGGGCCTCCAGCGCATCCAAGGCCTCCTGGATGCTGTCGTTGCTCGGGTATCCGTAATAACTGATCCTGCGCCGGTCGTAGATCAGCTTGCCGCTGGCCTCATGGTCGTCGAGGAAGTGCTTGTAGTAACCGTCGATGCTGTTGAAGCTGTAGTCACTGGGGCCCACGTCGTCCAGTCCACCGTTGCTGCTGAAGTGCTTGACGTGGAGACCATAGCCGTTCTTGCGCGAGCGGGTCTGATCGTAGTAGAGCTCGCCCAGCGGGGTGGTGTACAGACCGAAGCCGGCCTTCACAAAGCCTTTATACAGCTTGGGCTGGGGCGCGAGCACACTGAGCTTGGCGGCAGCGATGCTATCCACCTTGGCCGGGATCTCGGCCTTGGCGGGAAGCATCTCGTAGCGCACCGGCAGGTCGGGCAGGATGGTATCGATGGGCTGGGGACGCAGGTCGATCTTCTGCGCATCCATCAGCGTGGGGCTGTAGACGCCTTGGATGATGTACTCGCTTCCGGGCGTGGTCACCTGGGCCGAGGCACCGGCCACCAACAGGCCAAGGCATAGGGTCGATAGGGCGTTCTTCATGGCGATCACTGGCCGTTGGTGTTCTGGGGAAGGGGCACCAGCATTTCCTCCTGGGGCGTCGGGGTGGTCTGCTGTACTTCGCTGGCGTTGATGGCGTCCAGGCGTTGGCGAGCCTGCGCCACCAGGTCGGGTTCCTGGCAGTTGTCGATCACGCTCTGCAGGGTGGCCTTGGCCTGGAAGCGGTCCTCCAGTTGCACATACACATCGCCGAGCAGGATGAAGGAACGGGCCTTCCAATGGTCGTAGGAGGGGTAGCGCTTCACCAGATCGAAGATCTCGGTCTCGGCCTTGCGATACTGGCCCTGAAGGTGACGCACGTAGGCCATGTGGTACTTCGCTTCTGCGCCCAGCGCATTGGTGCTGGCATTGCTCACGCTCTTGAACTTCGAGTAAGCTCCTTCGGTATCGTCCTTCGCCAGCAGGCCATGGGCGGCCATCAGTCCGGCCTCGGCCTTCAGGTCGGCGGTGGCATTGCTGTTGGCGGCCACCTTCTCGGCGGCGGTGGCCGCTTCCGCAGCGCGGCCCAGTTCCTTCAGGGCGCGCATCTGGCCCACCTGGGCGGCCAGCGTGTTCTGCGGGAAACTGGCCACGGTCTCGAGGCGGCGGTAGTGCTCCAGAGCGCCTTCCCAGCGCTCGTCGCGGAACAGGATGTCGCTGGCACCGAACAAGGCGCTTTCCATGAAATCCGAGCCATTGCGCGCGATGACGGCCTCCAGGTCGGGGAGCGCCTGCTCGTAATTGCCCGCGCGGTAGTTGCAGTCGCCGCGGTAGAACAAGGCGTTCAGGGCGAAACCGCCGTTGGGGTACTTGTTCAGGTAGTCGCCGAAGGCGCCGATGGCCTGCGGGCACTTGTCATCAAAGTAGAGCTTCTCGGCACTGCGGTAGTACTTCTCGTCGAGGTCAAGCGTGGCGGGGTCCACGAACTTCAGGGTACGCACATAGGTCTCGTACTCTCCCACCTGCCCTTTCTCCACGTAGATGCTCTCCAGTCCGGCCAATGCATCCCGCGAACCGTCCATGGTGGGGTACTGCTCCACGATGGCCTTGAACCCGGCGATGGCCTCATCCACCCGGCCCTGGCGCTTATGGATCAGTGCGCTCTGCAACATGCTCTGGCGCACATGCGGACTGTTGGGGTGCTGCTGCACCACCTGGGCGTAGTAGCTCATGGCCTGGTCGTCGTTCTCCAGGTTGATGTAGGTCTCGCCCAACTGGAACTTGGCGTCCGCCGCGTAGCGGGAATCGGGCTTTTCGTCCAGCAGGCCCTTCAGCGTCACGATCTTCTCGGTGAACTGGCGTTGCAGACCCTGGCACACACCCTTCTGGTACTGGGCATAATCGCGGTCCGGCGAGCCGGTGCGCATGGCATCGTCATACCATTTGATGGCCTGCACGTTGTCCTTCATCACGAAGTAGCAGTCGCCGATCCGCAGCATGGCATCGGCCCGCTGGCGGCTCTCCCCCTTTTTGCCGGCGACGTACCTGCGGAAGGAGGTCGCGGCCTCATCGTACTGTTTCAGTTTGAAGAAGGTGTAGCCCATGCCATATCCGGCCTGTTCGTACAGGTCGGTGCTGTAGGCGCCGGGCGAATTGCGGAGGTCATCGTACTTGCGCAGTGCAGCGGGCATGTCGCCCTGTCCGTAGTAGCTCTCGGCCATCCAGTAGTGCGCACGGGCGTTCACCTCCTGGCTCACGGGAAACTTCAGGGCGCGTTCGAAGAACAGCGCGGCATCGGCATACTTGCGGCCTTCGTACAGTTCGACACCGCGGTCATAGGCCAGCTTCTGGTAGGCCTCCTTCAGGCGCAGGTCCTTGTTCTGGATCTCGTCCAAGGAGGCCAGGGCATCCTCGTAGTTCTTCGTCTTCAGGTACACGTTCAGCAGGAACTCGTAGGCCTCGTCCTTACGGGGCGTGTTCGGGTAGGTGCGCAGGTAGTTCCGCAGGGCGTTGATCGCCTCGTGATAGGGGTCGAAGCTCAGCTCGTAGCTCAACTTGGCGTAATTGAACAGGGCGTCCTCCGTCACCTGGGGGTCCTTGCCGATCTCATAGGCCTTCTTGAAGGCGTTGCGGGCGTAGTTCTTCTCGTTCAGCTTCAGGTAGCAATCGGCCATGTGGTAGGTGGCCATCTGGGCGATGCTGTCCGTTCCGTTCGCCACCAGGTTGAACTCGGCCAGTGCCTTCTGGCAGTCGCCGGTGCGGTAGTATGTGTAACCAAGGATGTAACGGTCTCCGCGCTCCACACCCACACGCTGGGCGCTCTTCTGCAGGTAGGGCAGCGCCTCGGCATAATTGCCGCGGCGGTAGTTGGCCTCCCCCGCCAGGCGGTTGATCTCGTTGATGCGTTTGGCCCCATCGGGATTCTCCAGCAAGGGCTTCACATAGGCGTTCAGCTCGTCGTACTTGCCTTGCAGGAACAGGATCTCGGCGATGTAGAAGGGCACCACCTTGCTGAAGTTCTCATCCGTCTCCAGGGAGCGGAAGCCCGTCAGCGCCGTCTCGTAGTTGCCCCGCTCGTACTGGATGTGTGAGGCATAGTAGCGCGAGGGCACGGCGTAGGTACCGGTGCTGTTCTGCGCCTCGGCGAACTCGCCCAGCGCACGCTCCTTGTCGCCCTCCTGGAAATAGGCATAGCCGCGCTTGAACCGGTATTCCTCCAGTTCATCCGGATCCAGCGCGAAGCGGTCCACCTGGTCGCTCCAGGCAATGGCATCCTTCCACTTCTTCTGCGCGAAGGTGTGCTTGAACAGTTCGAAGCGGACGCTGGCCACATGCAGGTCTTCCGGATGTTCAGCGATGAAGGTGAGCAGGCGGTAGCCGGCATCGTCGTTGAACAGGCGGACGGCACAGAGCGCGCTGTAGAACTCCGCCTCCACACGCGTGGGGTCGTGGCGGTCTGCGATGCGGGCCACCACCTGGGCCAGTTCGTACTGCGCCGCGCCGTACTTGGCCTTGCTGAACAGGTCCATGGCATTGGCCATGTCGGCATTGCGATGCTCGTAGTGGGCCGGGCGCTGGGCCGCCACGTTCGTTGCCAGCAGCAGGGCCATGGGAACGGCCAGCAGCGCGCTTCGTATCGCCATCGGGAGAAGGGTCTTCATCAAGTGGTCAAAGTTCTTGGGGCTGTAGTCCGGACCTTACTTGAAGCGGGTGTACTTATCCACGCGGCCATGTTCACCTGGAGCCCGTCGTTCCGGCGAACGGCACAGGCAGATCCCGGGCCGTTCCTGAGGGTTGGAGGTGGGGGGAATGCTCTGGCAGGATGCACATCCACTACGCCTCACAACCACCCTCTGACAACTACCCGTCCTTTCAACGCGTTCGTCCCTCTGAAATTTTGACCTTTGGACCGGCCCCTTCCACAGCGGTGCCCGCGGACCATGAGCAACTCCCCCATCATCCTGTTACACGGCGTGCGGATCTTCCAACGCGAGAACCTGGTCCTCAACAACGTGGACTTCACCGTGCAGAAGGGCGAGTTCCTGTACCTCATCGGCCGCACCGGCAGCGGGAAAAGCAGCCTGATGCGCACCCTCTACGGTGACCTTCCCCTGAAGGAGGGCGAGGGCCATGTGTGCGGCTTCGACCTGTCCAAGCTGAAGCGTTCGCAGGTGCCCTACCTCCGTCGCAAGATCGGCATCGTGTTCCAGGACTTCCAGTTGCTCTCGGACCGTACGGTGAACGACAACCTGCTCTTCGTGCTGAAGGCCACCGGCTGGAAGGAGGCGAAACGCATGGATGAGCGCGTGCAGCAGGTGCTGGAGAAGGTGGGGCTTTCCAACAAGGGCTACAAGATGCCCCATGAACTGAGCGGTGGGGAGCAACAGCGCGTAAGCATCGCCCGGGCCCTGCTCAACGATCCGGAACTGATCCTCGCCGACGAACCCACGGGCAACCTGGACCCCGAGACCACCGGCGAGATCCTTGACCTGCTCTTCGACATCAGCCGCAGCGGTCGCAGCGTGATCATGGCCACGCACGACTACACCCACATGAAGAAGTTCAATACCCGCGTGGTGCGCTGCGAGGAGGCGAAGCTGCTGGAATTGAGCGCGGCGGGAACAGTTTGAGAAGACACGTTGGTGCGAAGCACGAAGTCCATGGGACGTTGGGCCATGGACAACCTACCCCAACAACCCTACGATCCGCTCCGCGTTCCGCAGGTTGCTGAATCGCTCCTCCAATACCTGGGCGCGTCGTTCGAGGCTTTGTCCGTTCGCGGGCCTGCCCATGCAGGCCAGGATGCTGGTGCGCATCGCTCCGGGATCGTCGTGCACGTGGCATAGCCCTTCCAGACCGGTGCCCTCCACCATCGGTGTGTTGCACACCACGTGTCGCCCGGTGAACAGGCAGAGCAGCAACTTCAGCTTGATCCCCGTGGCCTGGAAGGTGGGCAGCACGTTCACCTGGGCATCGCGCACCAGGCGGTGGATCTCTTCCGTCCCGATATTCTCGCGCAGCTCCACGTTCGTGGCGTGGGCCACCTCCTTCCGGAGTTCGGTACTGGCATCACTGCCCGCGATCACCAGCTTCACGTCGAGGTCCTTGAACACCTTGCGTACCAGGAACAGCGCGGCCTGGTCGTTCTCGGGCACGCCGAGCGCACCGTGGTAAAAGGCGAAGTCGCCCAAGCCATCGGGCACCGCCACCTTGTCGACGGCATGGAAGGCCGGGATGTGCACCACGTTGTGGAAGTGCGAGCCGAAGTAGGCCTCGTCCTTGGGGGAGATGGCCAGCACATGGTCGGCCTCGGCCAGCACGGGTTCGAAGCGTTGCAGCTTGTGCGCCTCGTTGATGAAGTAGGTGCGGCGGAAGGTGTTCGTTGCCGCCTTGGCCAGGGCACCGTAATAATCGTGCTCCACATTGTGTGCGCGCACCAGTCGCTTGCGGCCGTGCAACCGCGGATCACCGAGGGCATGGCAGCAATGCAGGCCTTCGAACAAGATGGGGTGCTCATCCTTCAACAAGCGGTCCATCAGGACCTCGCTGCGGCGGCTCACCACCACATAGGGCAGGCTGTTCAGCAATTGCAGCTTGCCGGTCCGTCGGGGGTAGTAGTGCACCGAGGCACAGAGCCGCTCAAGGTCCTTGGCCTTGGGCCTGCCGTACTGGAAACAATGCAGGTGCACCTTCACGCCCAGTTCCGCCAGGGCCTTCACCTTGTAGTACACATCGATCACCCCACCGTAGCTCGGGGGCGATGGAACATCGAAACTGACGATATGCAGGTGGTGCTCAGTCAAGACCGTCGAACAGCGCCGTCAGGACGGCTTTCTCGCGTTCGCCATCCAGCGAAGCGGCCGCGAAAATAGCGTTTTGGCGAAGGGCCGAGCGGCGGTGCTCGTCGCCCATCAGCGCCTTCACCTCGGCCGCGATCCGCGCGGGCTCCGGCGCGGGGATCACCACTCCGGCGTCGCATCGCCGCACGATACCCGCCACTTCCGGAAGGTCCGTGACCAGCGCCGGGATATGCGCACGGAAGTAGTCAAAGAGCTTGTTGGGCAGGCTGTAGCGGTAGTTCAGGTTGGTGTCCTTGTCCAGTGAAAGGCCCAGGTCGGCGTTGCGGGTATATTGCATCATGCGCTCGTAGGGCATCCGGGGCAGCAGGCGCACGCGGTCCTGCAGGTCGTGCTCCTGCACCATGCGCTCCAGGACAGGCCAGGCATCTCCGCCACCCACCAGCAGCAGCAGGCAATCGGGCAGTTCGCGCATCGACAGCACCGCCTCTTCGGCACCACGCTGCACATTGATACCGCTACCCTGAAGGATCAGGATGAAGCGGTCCTCGGGCAGATCCAGTTCTCTGCGGAGCGGCAGCGGGCCCAGTTCGCGGTGCATCGGGATGTTGCGGACAACCGTCAGGTCGATGCCATAGCGGGAACGATAGGCCTGGGCAATGCTCTCGTTCACGGTGATCACGTGGCGCAGCTTCGGGAAGATCCAGCGTTCCAAGGCCAGCCAGACCCTGCGCGCCGCACGTCCTTGGAGCTCAGGCACTTCGGTGAAGTACTCGTGACTGTCGTACACCAGTTCACTCCCATTCAGGCGCGCCGCCAGAAAGGAGGCAAGCAAGGTATCGAGGTCATTCGCCACGACCAGCCCGGCCTTGCGCTGGATCAGCAACAGGAAAAGCCGCAGGTTGAATTCCGCATAGAACAGCGCCCCCTTCCGGAAGAGCAGCTTCATGCGCTGTGTGCCGTAGGGCCGTTGCAGTGGAAGGCTTCCGGGCAGTTCGCGCCCCACCAGGAGCACATCCCAACCCAGTTCGCGCAGCACCACGCAGGTGCGGTGCACACGGTTGTCGGTGCCCAGATCGTTGGTGACGCAGACGATAGCGCGGCGCATGGCTTTCCTCGGACCCTTGTGTACAAGACCTTCGGGCAGGGCGTGAAAGTACAGGAGCGCCTCCGGTAAACTTGTCCTGCCCACCGCATCCCACACCATGCACCTCCTCCGCCACGCCGACCTCCGTCCCTACAACACCTTCGGCGTCGCCGCGCAGGCGGAATTCCTCGGCCGCTTCAGTGACGTGGACCAGCTCCGCGCCCTGCTGACCGATCCACAGCTTGCCGGCCTACCACGTCTGTTCCTTGGCGGTGGCAGCAACGTGCTCTTCACCCGCAACTGGCCCGGCGTCGTGCTGCTGAACGAGATCATGGGCATCGACGTGGCCAGGGAGGACGACGAGCACGTGTGGGTGCGCTCGGGTGCCGGTGTTCCCTGGCATCAGTTGGTGGTCCATTGTGTGGACCAGGGCTGGGGCGGAATGGAGAACCTCTCCCTGATACCCGGAAAAGTGGGTGCGGCACCCATGCAGAACATCGGGGCCTACGGTGTGGAGCTTAAGGACACCTTCGATTCGCTGGAAGCACTTCGGATCGGCGACGGTCAACTGCTCACCTTCGACCGTGCAGCCTGCCGCTTCGGATACCGGGAGAGCTTCTTCAAGCGCGAAGGCAGGGACCAGTACGTGATCCTGAACGTCACCTTCCGGCTGAAAAAGGCGCCCCATGTGTTGAACACCAGCTATGGCAACATCCAGCAGGAACTGGACCGCCGGGGTATTTCAGGACCCACCATCAAGGACGTGAGCGATGCGGTGATCGCCATCCGCCGGAGCAAGCTACCGGACCCCGCCGTGCTGGGCAATGCGGGCAGTTTCTTCAAGAACCCGGTGGTGAGCACCGCCGTGGCGGAAGCGATCCAGCAGGCCCATCCCGATGCGGTGGCCTATCCCGCCGGCGAGGGGCAGATGAAATTGGCCGCAGGCTGGCTGATCGAAAAGGCGGGCTGGAAAGGCCATCGTGCCGAACATCACGGGGTGCATGACAGGCAGGCCCTGGTGCTGGTGAATCATGGCGGGGCCACGGGCCTGGAGATCTATGACCTCAGTGAGCAGGTGCTCCAGAGCGTGCGCGCACGCTTCGGTGTGGAATTGGAGCGGGAGGTGAACATCCTGTGATCCCGGGCGTTCAGGATCCCACGAGAGGGCGTGCGAAGGTTGCTTTACCACGCACCGATCACCGATCTTCGTACGCTATCATGAACCGCTCGGGTACCTTCCTCCTCCTGCTCGCAGGGGCCATCGCGCTCCACGGCTGCCGCAAGGACCCGTCGATGGACCCGCCCCCCACGGCCGGATCGGGCCCCACGCCCCTGACCCTGAACATCCCGGCCTGGGCCTTGGACAGCATCCATCCGCTCAACCTTCCGTACGACAATCCGCTCACTGTGGAAGGTGTCGCACTGGGCCGGCTGTTGTTCTATGACAAGGCCCTGTCGAACGATTATTCGATGTCCTGTGCCAGTTGCCACCGGCAGGAGCATGCGTTCAGCGATCCCCGCCGCTTCTCTGTGGGCACTGATGGAAGCATGGGAACGCGCAACAGCATGACCATCCAGAACGTGGCCTGGGACCATTTCTTCTTCTGGGATACGCGCGCCCTCAGCCTGGAACTGCAGGCCTTGGCTCCTGTGACGAACCACCTGGAAATGCGCAACACCTGGCCCACCGTGGTGCAGCGCTTGGAACAACACCCGGAATACCCCCGTCTTTTCGAGAAGGCCTTCGGAACCACGGGCATCGACAGCTTCCGGGTGGCTTTCGCCATCGCGCAGTTCGAACGCACCCTGCTCACCTTCGATTCGCCCTATGACCGCTTCGTGCACGGGGGTGATGCCAATGCCCTCACCGAGCAGCAGCAACGTGGCATGGACCTGTTCTTCGGTGATGCGCATTGCAACGATTGCCATGCAGCGCCCCGCATCCAGGACCATGGCGTGCAGAACATCGGCCTGGGTCGGAATGATGACGACCTCGGATTGATGGGCGTCAGCGGAATAGAGGCGCACCGTGGTCGGTTCAAGAATCCCAGTCTGCGCAACGTCGCCGTGTCGGCTCCCTACATGCACGATGGGCGCTTCGCGACCTTGGAGGAGGTGGTGGATTTTTATGCGGATGACGTGGACCTCAACGACCCCAACCTGGATGAACACATGTTCGGATGGACCTTGGGCATGGTGGACCTCGATGCGCAGGAAAGGGCCGATCTGGTGGCCTTCCTACACGCCTTCACGGATCAAGGGTTCCTCACGGACCCGGCGTTCAGTGCCCCCCACTGACACTTTGGGTGCTTAGCGCCATCTTCGCCCACCCTTTACCGTTCCGATCATGTTGAAACGCACACTCCTTTTCACGGGCCTGTTGCTCACGGTCCTGTTCACCTCGGCCCAACAGCAGCTCACCCTGCGCGACGCGGTGCTGAAAGCGGGCACCGACCTGGCCCCCGAGCGCCTGCGCGGGCTGCAATGGATCACCGGAGCGCAACAGTTCAGCTACGTGAAGGACAGCCTGCTGATGCAGGGTGCTGTGGGCAAGAGCCTGGACTTTCCCGTGGTGGACCTCGCCACGCTGAACGCCCAACTACCCGACAGTACGCCGCTCCGTGGCATACCGGCCGTCAATTGGATCGACCTGAACGCGTTCCGCTTCCTTCATGCCGGCCGGCTGTACCGCTATGACCGGAACAACAGCACATTGGGTACGGTGGTCGAATGGAGCGCCGATGGCGCGAACGAGGACGTGGAGCCCAGTTCACTCGCCGTTGCGTACACCGTGGACAATGACCTGTACGTGGCACGCCCCGGTGCGAAGGCACCGACACGGATCACCACCGACGGAGGGCATGGCATCGTGAACGGACAAAGCGTGCATCGCCAGGAATACGGCATCACCAAAGGCACCTTCTGGGCACCCAAGGGAGAGCGCCTCGCGTTCTACCGCATGGATGAGTCCATGGTCACCACCTACCAGTTGGAGGACATCGGCACCAAGCCCAGCACCTTCAACGCCATCCGTTATCCCATGGCCGGACAGACCAGTCACCACGTGACCGTTGGCGTGTTCGACCTGCGCGATGGCAGCACCCGCTTCCTGAAGACGGATGGTGCCGCGGACGACTACCTCACCAACATCAGTTGGAGCGCCGATGGAAGGTTCGTGCACGTGGTTCACCTCGACCGCAGGTCGGAGAACCTCCGCCTGGTGCGCTACGATGCGGTCACCGGTCAGCCTGTGGCCACGCTGCTGACCGAACAGGATAAGAAGTACCTGGAGCCCGAGCATCCCGCACAGTTCCTGCGCACACGCCCGGGGATGTACCTGTGGCGCAGCGAACGCGATGGCTGGGAACACCTCTACCTCTATGATGTGAAGGCCGGGCTGGTGCGCCAGCTGACGAAGGGGAACTGGGTGGTGAAGGAGGTGTTGGGCCTGGACCGCAAGGAACTGTTCGCGATCGTGGAAGGCACGGGCATCATGGAGGCCGGGAACCCGTCCGGGGCCATGGAAACACACCTGTACCGGGTGGAGCTCGCCACCGGCAAGACCACGCGGCTCACCAGCGATGCCGGCACGCACCACGGCCTGCTCTCGGAGGATGGCCAGTTCCTGCTGGACCTCTGGAGCAGCACCATGGTGCCCGGCCGTGCGGACCTGCGGGATACACGGTCCGGTGCACTGATCAAGAACCTGCTCACCTCCAAGGCCCCACTGCAGAACTACACGATCGGGGAGATCGAACTGATGAGCGTGCCGATCGAGAACGGTGATCGGGCCAACGCGAGGTTGATCAAGCCCAGCCATTTCGATCCCGCGCGGAAGTACCCGGTGCTGATCTACGTCTACAACGGCCCGCATGTGCAGCTGGTGAGCAACAGCTTTATCGGCGGCGCTTCGCACTGGATGCTGGAGGCGGCTGAACGCGGTTACCTCGTGTGGACCCTGGACGGACACGGTAGCGGCAACCGCGACCGTGACTTCGAACAGGCGGTGCACCGCCAATTGGGGATCGTGGAGGTGAAGGACCAGATACGCGGAGTGGACTTCCTCAAGGGCCTGCCCTATGTGGATGCCCAGCGTATCGCAGTGCACGGCTGGAGCTTCGGCGGACACATGACCACGGCCATGCTCACCCGGCATCCCGGTGTGTTCAAGGTGGGCGTGGCCGGTGGACCGGTGATGGATTGGTCGCTCTACGAGGTGATGTACACCGAACGCTACATGGACACCCCTGCGGAGAACCCCGACGGATACGCCGCCACCACGCTCCCGACCTTGGCGGACAAGCTCCAGGAGGATCTGCTCCTCATCACCGGCGGCGCGGATGATGTCGTCCTTCCGCAACACAGCCTTTCGTTCATGAAAGCCTGCATCAGTAAGGGTGTTGCCGTGGATTTCTTCGACTATCCCGGCCACGGCCACAATGTGCGTGGCAAGGACCGCCTGCACTTGATGGAAAAGGTGCTGCGATACATCGATGCCCGAATGTTGCCACAGCGATGATCTCCCTGGAATGGATCCCAAGGGAATGCGCATCTTCGTCCCCTGGAACCACGCCAACGCAGCTTACTTCGCATCCTTAACCTTCTGCTCTTGAAACACCTGTACGCCCTTTTCTGCCTCCTGCCCCTTTTCGGATCCGCACAAACCCTTCACAACGTGACCGTGGGTGGAAGCTCCGCTGGTGGCCCTCCTCCGTTCTACAACCCGCAGAACCTCACGATCGACCAGGGTGATATCGTGCGTTGGACGAACACCACGGGCACACACAACGTGAACGGGACGACCACCATTTTTCCGGCGAACCCACAGAGTTTTTCGTCCGGCAGCCCGCAGAGCGGTGCCTGGTCCTTCCAGTTCACCTTCACCATAGCAGGAGTGTATAACTACCACTGCACGCAGCAGGGCCACAGTGCCACCCAGTTCGGAACGATCACCGTGGTGAACACCACATCGGTCGCCGAGTCCGTGGCGCCCGGCGCACTGGAGCTCTACCCTGTGCCCACGGCCGACGTGCTCACCGTGGAACTGGAAGGGAGCAGCATCGCCCAGGTCGCCATCCTTGCCTTGGATGGTCGTGTGGTGAACACCTTCAGCGGCGACATGCAGGCCCTCGCTCAGGTGAACGTTGGCGGTCTTGGCGCCGGTCAGTATATCGCACGCATCACCTCCCTGGATGGCCGCATCACGAGCCGTCGCTTCGTGAAGCTCTGATGGGGTAACGCTCAGGGTGTGCGCACCACCCGCAGGCTTTGTCGGATGCCCTGAGGCCCCTCCACGGTAACGAGATACGCACCGGGCGCCAGCGCAGCGAGCGGTACCATGAAGGCCTGTTTGCCGGTGGCGAGCAGGCCTTCCTGTATCGTGGTGGTCGTGCGGCCCATCACATCACCCAGGCGTACACGATAGTTCCCGACCACGGTGGTCTCCAGCCAGATCTGGGTATCCGTGGAAGTGGGATTGGGGTAGGCATACAGGGCGGGCGCTGATGCATCATGCTCGTCAGGAACGGCTTGTACACCGCCGCTGGGGATCGCCAGGGCGGCAGCCGTAGCCATGGACAACTTGGCGAGCTTCTCATAATACGGCACATCGAAGTACTGTACCCGGTCGTTCGGTGTGTGGTAGTAAGGATTTCCGTCCGCACCGAATTCCTCGATCACCAGGATGGCACCGTAGCCCTCGGTCCAGAAAGAGGCGTGATCACTGTAGGTGGCCCCGGGGTTGGTGAGCAGGAGGTCCAGGTCGATGCCGTAGTCCTCCCGCATCGCGAAGACGGTATCGGCCAGCGCGAACGAGTTGGCGATGGGACGTGTGTGGATGCGGGCCTTGGTATCGCCGTTGCCATCGTAGGCAATGGCATCCATGTTCACCACGCCCTTGATCACCGCGTCATTGGCAGCCATCACACCTGCATAGAACTCACTGCCCACCTTGCCCTGCTCCTCCTCATCCCACAAGGCGAACACGATCGTGTACTCGAAATCGATCGCCTGCACGAGCCGCGCCATTTCCAGCACGGCCGCCACACCGCTCCCATCGTCATCTGCCGCCGGAGCATCCATGATGCCGGCCGGCATGGCATCGTAGTGGGCGCAAAGGATCACCACCTCATCGCTGAAGGTGGTACCTGTCTTTGTGGCCAGGATGTTCCGCCCAGTGGCGCTGAAGGTCTGGATCTCGGGTACGTATCCGAACTGGACAAGCTTCTGTTCCAGATAGGCCTGTGCCAGGGCGTTCCCTGCGTTGTTCGTATGCCGGCTCGCGATCGTCACCGGGCCCGAGCCCAGGTCCACGGGCAGCTCGCCGGATAGCTCGCTCACATAGAGCATCATGGAATCGATGCTCACCGCATCCAGTATGCCCTGGATGACGGGGTTCTGCGCACGCACGAGCGCCGGACAAACGACAAGGGCAAGGGACAACAGGACCTGCTTCATGATCCCAAATGTAGGGTCACACGCCACGCAGCGCTCAGCGAGCTGCCAGGCCGTGATCAGTAAGCCACAACGCGCTCCACGAACTGCTTATCCTTTGTACGGACCACCACCAAGTACGTGGCAGCAGTGCTCGGAAGCTTCAACTGCCACCGGTGCTGTCCGGAAGGGAC
This sequence comes from Chryseobacterium gleum, assembly GCA_945872795.1. GTDB lineage: Bacteria > Bacteroidota > Bacteroidia > Flavobacteriales_F > PHOS-HE28 > PHOS-HE28. The sequence continues at coordinate 24,646 of CAMCAZ010000029.1, read as the reverse complement.
CAGTCCGCCCACGCGCTGACCGTTCAGCGTATACACTTCAATGGACGTGATGCGTGGATCGATACCCTCCATGCGCAACTGTCCGTCATGCACCGGATTGGGGAAGATGCGCAGGCCGAGCTCGCTCAGGTCATCCACCTGGACGGAGAGGTCGGTGATCTCCTGTTCCTTGACAAGTGTCGGTGAACCGTCCGCTGCCTCGTACATCGTCCGGAAGGCATCGATATCCTCGGTGTTGAACGTGAACATCTCCTGCATGTAGCGGGGCGGCGCGCTCTGATACCACACCTTGGCCCGGATACGGATCAGGCCCAGATAACCGGACATCGGCACATGGTAGCGGACCACGTCCGAACCGCTTCCCTCGATACCCATCTCATCGCGGTTGAAATCGATGTCCGTATCGGGAACATTGGCCACCAAGGTGGTATCGTAGGACGGATGGGACGTGGAGAAGCCCACCGGGGTCAGGCGATTATCCTTGAGCGAGAATTTCGCACGCTCCAGCACCGTGGTCTTGTCGCCGTTCACATCACCCATCACCATCTCGTAGATCTGGGCCTGGTCCTCGGAGCGGATCACATCGTGGTGCGGCTCCCAGCTCTCATCGTGCCCGATCACTTCGTAGGTGGGGTCCCAGCCACCGCTGCGGAACAGCGTATCATCGGTGGCATTGGTCACCACCACCTCCACAAAGGCACGTCGCGCAGGGTAGCCGGAAGGGAACTTATGCCCGGCCAGGTTGGAGAGCTTCACAGCGATGTAGGCGGTATCCTGGTCGCGGCCGGCGACCTGGGTCTCCATCAGCAGCGTGTTGTTCTGCAACATGCGGTCAGTACGGGCGATGGTGCTGTCGAACTGTGTTTCCGTGGCCGTGAGACCAAGCTCCTGGATGTTGTTCTTCAGCAGGTTCAGCATGAAGGTGTTGGCCCCGGCGAAATGGTGGAGCCCAAAGGGGCTGCGGCCCTGCAGGAACAAGTAGTTGGCCGAGATCACCACGGCATCATCGATGCGTGGCACGTGGCAGCCTTGGCAGGTCACACCACCTTCCGGGTTCGCATCGGTATCGTAGATGGAGTTCACCCACTCGTGATAGGTGGCCTGCTCCACGAACTCGTCACCGGTCAGGTTCCCTTCCAGGTCGGCGGTCTCGGTGATCAGTGTATGACAGCCCGCGCAGAGCTCGGCCTTGGTAATGTGCGCGCCGAATAAAGGTTCATAGCCCACAAAGGAGGTCATCGGCGAGCCGAACACGTTGCCATACGGGCCGTAGAGCACATTGATGGTATCGAAGTGGAGGTTACCGGAGAACTCGGTACCGATGCCCTCCTCGCGTTGCATGTGGCAGGAGAGGCAGGACACACCGTCCAGCGCCACGGTATCGTGCACCAGCTCTTCCATGGTGTACGGCCCACCACCCGTGTAGAACTTGTCGAAGCGTCCCATGGGGGCATGGCAGGAGGTGCATTTGTCCTCCAACGCGACCTGGTGACCCGGATTCACGCTCACCTCATGGCTCACCTTGGCACGCCAGAAGGGATCGCGCGCCGAATTGGCCATCATGGTGCTGCGCCAATCATCGCCGACGTTCACGTCATTCCCGTCCTCATCGACCATGGAGAAATTGTTCAGCTCATCCGGACCGTGGCAGCCTTGGCAATTGCCGCTGGCCATGAAGTAGGTATTCTGACCGAAGGCCAGCGCCGTGCTTCCGCCGCCGCGGAACGCCTCCAGTTCCTCCGCCGAATGATGCGCGCTGGCGCTTGGGAGGCGGCCCTCACGCCATGCGACGAAGAGGCCGACAACGCCCAGGGCAAGGGCAATGACAGAGGTACGGGCTACGACGGAGTACGGTTTGGCCATGGAATTCACTTTGCGGACGGAACGAAATTACCACGATGGACGCGACCATGCACCTGCCGATCATCAAGGTCACTTGAAACCTTGAACGTTCCGCAGGAATAAGAAGTTCAGCAATACCGCGGTTTCCCGCGAGGGCGATCAGCTACCGCGCTGGGCGGACTTCCGCATGGTGGAAGCCTTGGGCTTGCTGGAAGCACCCGGCTTGGGGGCTGCCGTCTTGGTGCCATCGGCCTTCACCTTCTTCGCTGCACCTTCCTTGGCCGGTGCCTTCTTGGCGGTCTTGGAGGCCTTGCCCTCCTTCTTCTCCTCCACCGCGGGCTCCTCCTTCTGGTCGAATTCGCCGGACTTCACCAACAGACCGTACCACGTGAAGAGTTTGCGCACATCGCTGGGATAGATGCGCTCACGGTCGTGCTCGGGGAGTGCCTCTCCCAGTTTGGCGAAGAGGTCAGCTTCGGAAGCCTTCGGGTCCAGTCCGGCCCCCTTCTGCACGCCATGCAACTTCTCCAGCACCTGCACCAGGGGGACATCATCGCCCGTGGTGAACATGCTGATCTCCTGGAGCGAGCTCACCCGCACGCTCGACGGCACCGGTACACGCTTGCCATCCTCCAGCGATTCCACGATGATCGCTTGGCGGCCTTGTGCGACAACACGGTACAGGCCCGACTTGCCGGCCACGGAGATGATCTTAGTGAGGTCCATTACGATAGGGTGCGTTGGTCGGACAAACTTACACCTTGGTTCCGGTGTCGGCGCGCTTTCATGGCCTTCTTCGCCACTCGCCGCCCGAAAATCCACGGTGCGGATCAGGTCTTCTGCTTCTTCTTGCGCGCAGCAGGAAAGAGGATGTTGTTCAGGATCAAGCGATAACCGGCCGAGTTGGGATGCAAGGCCAGGTCCGTTGGGGGATCGCCCACCATGTGCTGATAATCCTCCGGGTCATGCCCGCCGTAGAACGTCCACTGCCCCAATCCGAACTCGCCATGGATGTATTTCACCGTGCCCTGCGCCTTGTTCTCGCCCATCACGGTCACACCGGGCTTCACCAGCGCGCTGCGGAACGCCGTGGTCTGGCCCATGAAGCCACGCACCACCTGTTCGTGGCTCTGGCACAGCATCGTGGGAACGATGTCCCACTTCGCACTGAAATCAAAGAGGGTAAAGAAGTCACGCGGTTGGCCGATCCGGGCATGGATGTCCGTGGCGTCGATGTCACTGAACTCGTAGATGTTCGGATCGGTGACCAGCTTGAAATCCTTGAAGGCGAACGAGCGCGTGAAGTCGATCTTCTGCTGGGCCTGCGGGTCAATGGGGTCGTGGTCGAACTCGGGCGTGCAGATGTCCACACCTTCCGCGGCCAAGGCGATATCATAGGAATCAGTGCCTGAGCACATGGTGAAGAGGTAACCACCACCGGCCACGTAGTCGCGGATCTTGGAGGCCACAGCGAGCTTCATCTCGCTCACCTTCGCGTAACCCAGTGAGGATGCCATCTCTTCGCTGTCCTGCACCTGGGTCTGATACCAAGCGGCGTTGCGGTAGTTGCGGTAGAACTTGCCGTATTGGCCGGTGAAGTCCTCGTGGTGCAGGTGCAGCCAATCATACTGAGGCAGCACCCCGCTGATGATCTCCCTGTCGTAGATGCGCTGGTACGGGATCTCCGCATAGGTCATCACCAATGCCACGGCATCGTCCCACGGTTGAAAGCCATCCGGCGCATACACGGCGATGCGGGGCGCCTTCTCCAGGCGCACCACTTCCATGTTCACTTCCGGGTCGGAGATCTCCGCAAGGATGGCGTTCGCCTGTCCATCCGCGATCACCTGGAACGTGACCCCCCGGATGGTGAGCTCCTGTTCCACGGTCTTGTAGTGGTCCAGCAGGAAGCTGCCACCCCTGTAGTTCAACAGCCAATCCAGGGGCACCTCGCGCTGAAGCGCCCAGAACGCCACGCCGTAGGCTTTGAGATGGTCGCGCTGAGAGCCGTCCATGGGCACCAGCAACTTGGCGGCCTGCACCCGGCCCGCGGAGAGCAGCAGGAGCAGCGCGCCCAGGCAGGCCAGGAGCTCAGAACGGCGAAATGTCATCCAGGTCGGTATCATCGTTCAAGCGGCTTGGACGGGTGATCGTGCGGAACGGATTGCCCATGGCGTCATCCGATCCCGTGCCACCAACGCCGAAATTGGCCGGCATCGTCTCCAGGTCGGCGAATTTGGCGAGTTCGGGAATGAAGCGCAGTCGCACCGTGTCCACCGCACCGTTCCTGTGCTTGGCCACGATCACCTCACCCACGCCGAGCGTGCTGCCGTTCTCGTCCTCGTAGATCTTGTAGTACTCGGGCCGATACAAGAAACAGACGATGTCCGCATCCTGCTCGATGGCACCCGATTCTCGCAGATCGCTCAGCATCGGGCGCTTGTCCCCGCCGCGGGTCTCCACCGCACGGCTCAGCTGCGACAGGGCGATGATGGGGATGTCCAATTCCTTGGCGATGCTCTTGATGGAACGGGAGATGCTGCTGATCTCCTGCTCCCGGTTCCCGCCCTTGCTGTCGCCCCCGGCGGTCATCAGCTGCAGGTAGTCGATGATGATGAGGTCCACATTGTGCTGGCTCTTCAAGCGACGGGCCTTGGCGCGCAGTTCGAAGATGTTCAGGCCGGGCGTGTCATCGATGAAGATCGGTGCGTTCGTCAGCCGGGCGATGTGCTGGTGGAGGATGGCGAACTCCGAATCGTTCAGGTCGCCTTTGCGCAGCTTCTCAGAACTGATGCCGGCCTCGCTCGCGATGAGACGCGTCACCAGCTGGGTGCTGCTCATCTCCAGGCTGAACACGGCCACGGCGCGCTGGTGTTCCACAGCGATGTTCCGCGCCATGCTCAGCACGAATGCGGTCTTACCCATGGCGGGACGGGCGGCGACGATGATCATGTCGCTGCGCTGCCACCCTGCCGTGAGCTTGTCCATCTGCACAAAGCCGGTGGGGATACCGCTCACACCACCGGTCTTGTTCTTGGCGCTCTCGATCTGGGCGATGGCACCCTGGATGAGCTCGCTCATGGGCTCGTAGTTCCGCTTCAGGTTGCCACTGGTGATCGCGTACAGGTCCTGCTCGGCCTTGTCCAGCAGGTCGAACACATCAGAGGTGTCGTCGTAGGCATCCCGCGTCATCTCGGCACTGATGCGGATGAGCTCGCGCAGGATGTGCTTCTGGCTGATGATGCGTGCATGGTACTGCACGTTCGCACTGCTGGCCACCTTGTTGGTGAGCTGGCTGATGTAGAACGGGCCGCCCACCACGTCCAGCTCTGCGCGACGTTTCAGTTCCTCTGTGACCGTAAGGATGTCGATCGGCTGGTCGTTCCGGAACAGTCCAAGGATGGCGTCGAATATTTTCTTGTGGGCCTCCACATAGAAGCTCTCCGGCTGCAGGATGTCGATCGCCTCGTTGACCGCATTGCGCTCGAGCATCAGCGCACCGAGAACGGCCTGCTCCAGTTCGGGGGCCTGTGGCGGAAGCTTCCCCGCCTCAAGACTGGTCTCCAACAACGAAGCGGCAGGTCTGCGAGCGGTGGTGCCGCGCGTGCGGTCGGTGGGCCTGGAAGTGGACGATGATGGCATTCGGGGAGGTCGGGTACGATGATCGTCGCTGCGCTGGACAGGCCGGATCAGGGAAAGCGGAGTGGTGAGAAAAATGCGGGGAGCAAAAATAGACCCCAGGCGATGTGCGGTCGACCACGATGTCAACAACTCGTCAGCACACCGTCAACAGTGGGCCGGTGCACAAGTGGACCGACGAAGCAGGCTGAGTCCTTGGCTAACTTGCGTCCAATGGTGATGTTCCTTCGGTCGGTCCTGTTGATGCTTGTGGTGACCCTGCTGTGGGGTTGCCGGAAGGAGCTGGACACACAAGCGCCCGAGGTCACCATCCTCTTGCCATCCTCAACATACACCGGACAGGTCCCCGACACCCTGATGGTCCGCGTCGCCGTTACGGATGACCAGCAGGTGAACAGCGTGGTGATCACCTTGCAGGCTGCCAACGGAGCGGTCATCGCCCCTTCGCTGACGCTCGCCGTGGGCAGTTCATCGGCTACGGTGGAAGGAGCGCTCATTGTCAGCGATGAGCGGATCACATCAGGCTCTTACACCCTGATCGCGCGGGCCACGGACGGCCGGAACGACGGCCGGGACTTCGTTTCCCTGACACTGCAGGCAGCGCCGCTCCGTACGCGTTCCGTGTTCATCGGTCCACCGGCAGGAACAACCCCGGCCACGCTGTATCGCATCGACAGTCTCGGCACGCTCACCACCTGGCTCACCCTGCCCGAATTGGGCGGTGCTGCCGTCCTGGAACCGGTCATCTACACGGCCGGCACGGTCAGCGCGCCCTTCGAGCGGTGGAACGCCAACACCGGCGCGTCCTCCGTGCTTACCCCGAACAACACTCCTGCCGGTTCATCTCTTCCCTTCTTCAACGGGACGGTGCGCGACCCCTTCGATGATCGCATCTACGTCGGTCGGTCCGATGGCACCATCCTGGGGTTCTCAGCGGCCGGCACCCAGGTGTTCAATGGGACCAGCATCGCCGGAAGCCGGAGCATGCTCACGGCAGCGCTTGCAGATCGCCTGATGAGCGCCGCGTTGGACCAGGTCACACAGGAATGGACGCTGGTGTCGCACGCCTATGTTTCCGGGAACGCATTGGAGCAGCGTCCCTTGGACCACGCACCGATCGCCCTGTTCAGGACTGCCTCCGATCGCGTACTAAGCATCGGACAACGGGGGACCGACGCAGTGGTGCAGACCAATTATCTGACGCAGGGTGGATCCTTCGATCATTTGGTGTTCGCAGGAACGGAGGTCTTCGCCGTGGCGCAATTGAGCGAACAGGAGTATTTTCTTGCGCTGTCCAGCGGCGTGGCGCGGGTCCGGACCACGGACAATAGCTACACCTACCTCGCACCAGGGATGGTAGCCGGTGCATTGGCCCATGGGCCCGCCAACGGCTCGGTCTATGTGGGCCAGGGGCAACAAGTACTGCGCCTGGATGCAAACACGGGGAGCATCGTGGAGCAATGGTCCGTCCCCGCTCCTGTGGGGGTGATCCTTCCCCTGTTGAACCGCTGATCAGGAGCGTTTACCCGAGGTCTTCGCCTGGAGCACCACGCCCATGTCACAGAATTTACGGACGCGGCGGTCCACCAGCTTGTCCGGGTCTGTCTTCACCAGCTTGTTCAGGTGTTTCACCAGTTCGGCCTTCACCAGTTCACAGGCCTTTTCCGGTGCAGTGTGCGCGCCGCCGACGGGTTCTGGGATGATCCCATCGATGAGTTTGTTCGCCAGCATATCCGTGGCGGTCAACTTCAAGGCCTTGGCGGCTTGTTCCTTGTAATCCCAGCTCCGCCACAGGATCGAGGAACACGATTCAGGCGAGATCACGCTGTACCACGTGTTCTCCAACATGAGCACCTTGTCGCCGATGCCGATACCCAAGGCCCCGCCGGATGCGCCTTCACCGATGATCACACAGATCACCGGAACACGTAGCTGCATCATTTCGAACAGGTTCCGCGCAATGGCCTCGCCCTGCCCACGTTCCTCCGCTTCCAGTCCGGGAAAGGCTCCCGGAGTGTCAATGAAGGTCACCACCGGTTTGTTGAACTTCTCGGCAAGTTTCATCAGGCGCAAAGCCTTGCGATAGCCTTCCGGATTGGGCATCCCGAAATTCCGGTACTGTCGCATCTTGGTATTGATGCCCTTCTGTTGGCCGATGAACATCACGGTCCTTCCATCGATGGACCCGAATCCACCGACCATGGCCTTGTCGTCCCTCACGGTGCGGTCCCCGTGCAGTTCGATGAACGATCCACCCGAGACCACATCGATGTATTTCAGCGTGTAGGGGCGGTCCGGGTGTCGGCTCACCTGCACCCGCTCCCATGGACTGAGGTTGGCATAGATGCTCTGCCGCGTTTCGAGCATCTTCTTCTCCAGGTCGAGGAGCGTGGCGTTCACATCCACCTCACCCTGCTGGGCCACTTCCTTCAACTTCGCGATCTGCTCGGCCAAGTGCTGAACAGGTTTCTCAAATTCCAGATAGGTCTCCATGCGTGGTCGTTGGAGGAGCGAAGGTAGAAGGATCATCGTAGCACGGTGGTCGTCTCTCCGTGATGTACCAACACCCACAGCGATACCTTCGCCCCACCGAAGCAGCATAGGATGCTATCATTCCCGTTCGCAAAGATCAATCTGGGACTCAATGTGGTCCGCAAACGGGCTGATGGATACCATGATATCGAAAGCATCATGGTGCCGATCCCCCTGCATGATGTGCTGGAGATCATAACCGACGATGAGTTGGCCCGGAATGAGATCGTGTACACACGCTCCGGGCTGTCCGTACCTGGTGAACCACGGGCAGACCTCGTGGTCAGGGCCATCAGCTCCCTGCAAAAGGACCGCGAACTTCCCGGTCTTCGGGTGCATCTGCACAAGGTGATCCCCATGGGCGCGGGATTGGGTGGAGGGTCGAGCGATGCTGCGCATGCCTTGGTCCTGACAGACCAATTGCTCCAGCTGGGCTGCAGTGCAGATCATCTGGAAGGGATCGCGGCGGAACTGGGAAGTGATTGTGCCTTCTTCCTGCGTGAAAAAGTGCAGCTGGCACTAGGCCGCGGAGAGATCCTCAGCCCACTGTCACTGGACCTCAGCGGCAAACATGTGCTGTTGGTCAACCCGGGGATCCATGTGTCCACGGCGGAGGCATACCGGAACCTTGCTCCGACCGGATCGCTCATGGACCTCGGCTTTCGCGTTCAAAGACCGGTGGCGGAATGGCGCGAACTGCTGCCCAACACCATGGAACCGAGCGTGTTCGAGCACCACCCGGCGATCGCCGCCATCAAGTCGAAGCTTTACGCAACGGGAGCGGCCTTTGCCTCGATGAGCGGTTCAGGATCCACGGTCTATGGGATCTACGAGGAACAGCCCCCGACGATGACCTGGCCCATGGACCATCAGGTGTGGTCGCTTACCTGGGCCTAGGTCCAGCGAACAGGCGCTCGATCGCCGTCCGCGCCTCCACGTGGTCATAAGGTTTGGAGCGGATGATACGTGCGCTGTCCACCAGGAAGAACGAGGGCGTTGCTTTCACGGCGAACGCGGTGGAGATGGCACCACCCCAGCCCAAAAGCTCGCTGGCGATCGGCCAGGTCAGGCCTTCGGTCGTGACGGTACTTCGCAATTCCTCGAGATCGGAGTCCAAGGCCACACCCAGCAATTCGCCACCTCGCTGGCGGATCTCCGGATAAAGATCGCGCAACCCAGGCATCTGGTCGTGGCAGTGCCCGCAGGTGCTGGAGAAGAAAAAGACCAGGACGAAGGTGTGGCGCGTGAAGAATGCCGAACTCACGAGGGTGTCGGAAACCAAGGGCAGCGGCAGCGCCAACTCGGGTAGTTGGGCTCCCACGGCCACGCGCAGTTGATCTTCCGCGATCCGGGACAGTTCAGCATCGGCCGGCCAGAGCGCACCCGAGCCGACCAGGTAGCGGTCGACCATGTGCTGGGCGACCGCATCCGGTCCGTAGGTGCTGAACAGGTTCACCAGTTGGGCGCGCACGGTGCACCAGGCCAGACTATCCGAAGCACACCAGGCCAACAAGGAATCACAGGTGGCGGAATATCGCTCTGGAGGACTGGTCTGCAAGAAGGCAAGCACCGCCTTGGCGTGGATGTTCGTCCGCAGCAATCGACGATCGCTGACGTCCACGGATCCACGAAGCGCGCTCCACCCCTCTGGTAGTGCGGACATCAAGGCGGCATCCTGTGCCACAGCCCAGGAGAAAAAACTGCTGGGGTGTTCCGAGGTGATCCGTTTCAGCTCCAATTCCTTGATCTGGCCGATCCTGCGCTCGCGATCGTCCAAGGAGCGCAGGAGCAGGGAGTCCCGGGGATCGGCGTTGGCCCGTTCCGAACGGACCTGGCCCAGGGAGGCCTGATGTGTGCGACTGATGGCCTTATACTCCCAGAGCGTGGTGTTCTGTTCGGAACGCAGCACAGTGATGTGCTCTTGAAGCGGAGACCCGGTGAACTGTAGTTCCACCAAGGGTTCGGTCGGCACGAGGATCAGGTCCACCCGGTCCGTGTCATTGATCGCAAGCTTGTAGAAGCCGGGCTCCAAGGTCCGTTTCCCCAGATCAAAGTTGCCCTTGGGTGATATCAAAGCCGAATCGACCCGGAGGAGCGTTCCGCCGATGGTGGCGAACAAGACGACGTGACCCGAGGGGGCCGGCACCTGCATGAACCTTCCTCGAACGCGCTGTGCGGAGGCGAGCAGGGAGCCCAGAGCGACAAAAAGGACCAGGGCAGACCGCAGAAGAATGCTCATGGGACAAAGATCGCTTGGGGATGGGGGTAAAAAAAAGAACCCCGACCATTGCTGGACGGGGTTCAGATCGGCGACGACATACTCTCCCGGGCTTGTGGCCCAGTACCATCTGCGCTGGTGAGCTTAACTTCTCTGTTCGGAATGGGAAGAGGTGGACCTCACCGCAATAGTCACCTGAAATCGTAAATACGATAACAAGTTGTTGGACAGTACCAAAACAGCCGGTGATCGTTCCATGGAGCGATCTTGACGGATCGAAAGTCTACGGGTAATTAGTATTGCTCGGCTTTGCCATTACTGACTTTACACCTGCAACCTATCAACGTGGTAATCTTCCACGACCCTTAGAAGAAGTCTCATCTTGAGGTGGGCTTCGTGCTTAGATGCTTTCAGCGCTTATCCCATCCGAACATAGCTACCCAGCGATGCCCCTGGCGGGACAACTGGTACACTAGCGGTTCGTCCACCACGGTCCTCTCGTACTAATGGTAGCTCCCCTCAAACTTCTAACGCCCGCAGCAGATAGAGACCGAACTGTCTCACGACGTTCTGAACCCAGTTCACGTGCCACTTTAATCGGCGAACAGCCGAACCCTTGGGACCTTCTCCAGCCCCAGGATGTGACGAACCGACATCGAGGTGCCAAACCATTCCGTCGATATGAGCTCTTGGGAATGATCAGCCTGTTATCCCCGGCGTACCTTTTATCCTATGAGCGATGGCCCTTCCATACGGAACCACCGGATCACTTTGCCCTACTTTCGTACCTGCTCGACTTGTCTGTCTCACAGTCAAGCTCCCTTTTGCCAATATACTCAACGCACGGTTACCAAGCGTGCTGAGGGAACCTTTGGAAGCCTCCGATACTCTTTTGGAGGCGACCACCCCAGTCAAACTACCCACCACACACTGTTTCCCTGTTTTGCAGGGATTAGACATCAGATGACAGAAGGGTGGTATTTCAACGTTGACTCCACGATGCCTAGCGACACCGCTTCAAAGTCTCCCACCTATCCTACACATCGGGCAGCCGATGTCAATGTGAAGCTATAGTAAAGGTGCACGGGGTCTTTTCGTCCCGCTGCGGGTATCCGGCATCTTCACCGAAACTACAATTTCACCGAGCTCGTGGCCGAGACAGTGCTCAGATCGTTACACCATTCGTGCAGGTCGGAACTTACCCGACAAGGAATTTCGCTACCTTAGGACCGTTATAGTTACGGCCGCCGTTTACTGGGGCTTCGATTCAAAGCTTCGCCTTGCGGCTAACCTCTCCTCTTAACCTTCCAGCACCGGGCAGGTGTCAGGCCCTATACGTCATCTTTCGATTTTGCAGAGCCATGTGTTTTTGTTAAACAGTCGCCTGAGCCTTTTCATTGAAACCCATCGAAATGGGTAGCGCTTATCCCGAAGTTACGCGCTTAATTTGCCTAGTTCCTTAGCCACGGATCACTCGAGCGCCTCAGGATACTCTCCTTGACTACCTGTGTCGGTTTGCGGTACGGGCGGCTTGTATCTAGAGCTTAGAGGTTTTTCTCGGAAGTCTGATTAAGATCACTATCCACTTGCCCGAGGGCTCGCGGTACTGTCCGGTTCGGCAGGGTTGGCGGATTTGCCTACCATCCCTATACCTACACCCTTTAACGCACTATTCCGTCAGTGCGCGGATCGTTCACTCCTTCGTCACCCCATCGCAATACAAGCCGGTGCTGGAATATTGACCAGCTGTCCATCAGCTTCGCCTATCGGCTACACCTTAGGTCCCGACTAACCCTGATCCGATTAACGTTGATCAGGAAACCTTAGTCTATCGGCGGGCATGTTTTTCACATGCCTTATCGTTACTCATGCCTACATTTTCTTTTCTGGACGCTCCAGCATGCCTTACAGCACACCTTCGACGCTGACCAGAATGCTCTCCTACCGCCCCATTGGGGCCCACAGCTTCGGTAACACACTTGATGCCCGATCATTATCCACGCCGGACCGCTCGACTAGTGAGCTGTTACGCACTCTTTAAATGAATGGCTGCTTCCAAGCCAACATCCTAGCTGTCAATGCAGTCCGACCTCGTTAGATCAACTTAGCGTGTATTTAGGGACCTTAGCCGATGGTCTGGGTTATTTCCCTTTCGCGCACGGACCTTAGCACCCATGCGCTCACTCCCGAGTAATGATGTTATGGCATTCGGAGTTTGTCCGGGTTTGGTAGGCGGTGAAGCCCCCTAGCCCGATCAGTAGCTCTACCTCCATAACAGTACACTCGAGGCTGCACCTAAATGCATTTCGGAGAGTACGAGCTATCTCCCAGTTTGATAAGCCTTTCACCCCTAACCACAGCTCATCCGAAGACTTTTCAACGTCTACCAGTTCGGACCTCCATTCCGTGTTACCGGAACTTCATCCTGGCCATGGTTAGATCACTTAGGTTTCGCGTCTGCCGCCACTGACTATACGCCCTGTTAAGACTTGCTTTCGCTTCGGCTGCGGGGCTGAACCCCTTAACCTTGCCAGTGACGAGCAACTCGTAGGCTCATTATGCAAAAGGCACGCCGTCATCCCCGAAGGGACTCCGACCGCTTGTAGGCGCACGGTTTCAGGGACTATTTCACTCCTCTGTTCGAGGTGCTTTTCACCTTTCCTTCGCAGTACTGGTTCGCTATCGGTCTCTCAGTAGTATTTAGCCTTGCCAGATGGTTCTGGCGGATTCAGACAGGATCTCACGTGTCCCGCCCTACTCAGGATACCACTAGGTACAGTATGCATTTCGTGTACGGGACTATCACCCGCTATGGTCCTACTTTCCAGAAGGGTTCCACTACACATACTGAGTCCACATTGTGGTCCTACAACCCCGGTTGCGCCGAAACGCCGCCGGTTTGGGCTGTCCCCTTTTCGCTCGCCACTACTAGGGGGATCACTACTTGTTTTCTTTTCCTCCAGGTACTTAGATGTTTCAGTTCCCTGGGTTAGCCTCCCTTGCGGGATAATTGGTCTTCAACCAATCGGGTTGCCCCATTCGGAAATCCACGGATCACAGGATATTATGCTCCTCCCCGTGGCTTATCGCAGCCTATCGCGTCCTTCATCGCCTCTGAGAGCCAAGGCATCCACCGTACACCCTTAGTAACTTTTCGATCTTATCGTGATCGTAATTGCTCGGTGGACCGATCACTCGGTCTGTTTTGGTATGTCCAACAACATGTCAAAGAACGGTGCCCAATGGGCTGCCTGACGTACCCCACTTGGAAGCGGGGTTTACCATGGCGCAGTGGAGAATATCGGAGTCGAACCGATGACCTCCTGCTTGCAAAGCAGGCGCTCTAGCCAGCTGAGCTAATTCCCCGTTGCCTATCCCTTGGTAGTCCTGCGCAGATTTGAACTGCGGACCTCTACATTATCAGTGTAGCGCTCTAACCAACTGAGCTACAGGACTATGGAGATGGTAACGGCGGTACCGTTAGTTATTATCCAACTGAGACAGCAGGTATCGAGGGCCGTATTGCTACGACCAACAGAGACCTGAAAACTTACTCTAAAAAGGAGATGTTCCAGCCGCACCTTCCGGTACGGCTACCTTGTTACGACTTAGCCCCAGTCACCGGTTTTGCCCTAGGTAGCTCCTTGCGGTCACCAACTTCAGGCACCCCCGGCTTCCATGGCTTGACGGGCGGTGTGTACAAGGCCCGGGAACGTATTCACCGCATCATGGCTGATATGCGATTACTAGCGATTCCAGCTTCACGGAGTCGGGTTGCAGACTCCGATCCGAACTGAGACGAGTTTTGAAGATCTGCATCTGGTCACCCAGTAGCTTCCCTCTGTACTCGCCATTGTAGCACGTGTGTAGCCCAGGACGTAAGGGCCGTGATGACTTGACGTCGTCCCCACCTTCCTCACCGTTTACACGGGCAGTTTCTCTAGAGTCCCCGGCATTATCCGCTGGCAACTAGAGATAGGGGTTGCGCTCGTTATGGGACTTAACCCGACACCTCACGGCACGAGCTGACGACAGCCATGCAGCACCTCGCACGTTGTCCGAAGAAGAGGACGTTTCCGCCCCTGTCAACGTACGTTCGAGCCCTGGTAAGGTTCCTCGCGTATCATCGAATTAAACCACATGCTCCACCGCTTGTGCGGGCCCCCGTCAATTCCTTTGAGTTTCAATCTTGCGATCGTACTCCCCAGGTGGATCACTTAACGCTTTCGCTAGGTCACTGACCGTATATCGCCAATGACGAGTGATCATCGTTTACGGCGTGGACTACCAGGGTATCTAATCCTGTTCGCTCCCCACGCTTTCGTGCCTCAGCGTCAGTATCGCCTTAGTAAGCTGCCTTCGCAATTGGTGTTCTGTGCCATATCTAAGCATTTCACCGCTACACGGCACATTCCGCCTACTTCAAGCGCACTCAAGAGCGCCAGTATCAATGGCAAGTCTACAGTTAAGCTGCAGGATTTCACCACTGACTTAACGCTCCGCCTACGCACCCTTTAAACCCAATGAATCCGGATAACGCTTGCACCCTTCGTATTACCGCGGCTGCTGGCACGAAGTTAGCCGGTGCTTATTCCTCCGGTACCGTCAACCCAGGACACGTCCTGGGGTTTCTTCCCGGTTAAAAGCAGTTTACAACGCGTAGCGCCTTCTTCCTGCACGCGGCATGGCTGCGTCAGAGTTGCCTCCATTGCGCAATATTCCTCACTGCTGCCTCCCGTAGGAGTCTGGTCCGTGTCTCAGTACCAGTGTGGGGGATAACCCTCTCAGGCCCCCTAACGATCGTAGCCTAGGTGAGCCGTTACCTCACCTACTAGCTAATCGTGCGCATGGTCATCCTTTACCGCCGGAGCTTTTAAATCAAGGTGATGCCACCTCGATTGTTATGGGGTATTAATCCGGATTTCTCCGGGCTATCCCCCAGTAAAGGGCAGATTCCATACGTGTTACGCACCCGTGCGCCGGTCGCCACCCATGTATTGCTACATCGTGCTGCCCCTCGACTTGCATGTGTTAAGCCTGCCGCTAGCGTTCATCCTGAGCCAGGATCAAACTCTCCATTGTAAAAGTTTGTTTGATCTGGTTCGTTGACGAGGTCTCTCATGTTGATCTGTCGATCACAAGGACACCTGCTGTTCTCAGATTGGACAATAAGTCAAAGAACTGTATCGGTCTGGGCCTAAGCCCTATGCCGGTCGTGTTCAGTAGTTCAAGTTCCTCTCAACCGGGTGACCCCTGGTCGATTGGGACGGCAAAAGTAGTGTTTGTTTCGATACCTGCAAGTATTTGTTGAAAAAATTTTCTTCAACCTCCCTGCCTGCCTCAATTCATCCTCCCCTGCCGGGTCGCTACAAAGAACGTTTCGTCGTTAGCGGGTGCAAATGTAGAGAGCTTTCCCACATCTCCTAACAATGGGGTGAGAATATTTTCACCCAGCCCCCCTATGGAGTGCTCACCGCGACCGGCAAGACCTTGCCGTTGAAGAGCTTATGCCCCGCCAAGCAAAATTCGGCCACATAAGCACCCATCGCCGAAGCCGTAACAGGCGCCTTATAGCCTGGGAAGGCCGATCGCAGCATCTCGGTATCCACCGCCCCTAAGGCCAGGCAGTTACTGCGGATGCCCCTGCCCTTGAACTCCTCCGCCAGGCATTGGGCCATGCATGCCAAGGCCGCCTTGCTGGCACTGTACGCGATGAGACCGGGGAACTTGGCGCTGTCCTGAAAGCCTCCCATGCTTCCTATATGTACGATGTGGCCGGGCGGATCCCCATCCAGCTCATCCGCCAGGGCCTGTGTCAGTTCCAAGGGTGCGATGACGTTGGTGGTATAGAGGTCCATGAGTTCCCTGCGTTGGTGCAGGCCCATGGGTACGTTGTGCAACTGACCCGCATTATGCACCAGGGCCAACACGCGCCGTCCCTCCACAAAGGCCTTCACCTGAGCTGCGGCGTCCAATGAGGTGATGTCCAACACCAGTGGGTGGACCCTTCCCGTTCCACCGGCACATTCCTGCACCAGCTGATCCAGTGCAGAAGCGTTGCGCGACAAGGCGATCACCTGGATACCATATTCCATGGCCAAGGCCTTCGCTGTGGCGCGTCCCACTCCCCTGCCCGCGCCCGTGACCACCACGAGCCCTTCCTTACTCTGTCCTGCGTTCATGCCTTGTGGATGCTGACCCTACTTTTGTTTCTCGCCTATCAGATGGAGCTTCAATCTTGAGGCAGATCTCCATCACCCCAAATGTATCGGCCACCATGGACCCTATCTGGACGCAGCAATTCTACAACAACAGTGTGGGCCAATGGGTCACCGCCTTCAGCATTGCCTTGGGAGCCTGGGTCATGGGCAAATTGCTTTACTGGGGCTCGGCCACCATGCTGAGACGCCTGGCGGCCCGCACCACCACACAGCTGGACGATATCCTGATCACCACCCTGCGCGGTCCCTTGGTGGTCCTGATCACCATCTTCGGGTTCTACCTGGGCTATACGCAGCTGGATGTACCGCCCCGCGTGGAGCTTTGGGCCGATAGGGCCTTCAAGGTCGGACTGGCACTGGCGCTGACCTGGTTGATCGCGCGACTTCTGGATACCATGGTGCAGGAATATCTGTTACCGAAGGCCAGTCGGAACGAGACCGTCATGGTCGATGCGCAGCTCGTGCCGGTGGTGCGCAGTTCGATCAAGGTGCTGGTCTGGGTCCTCGGTCTGGTGATGGCCTTGAACAACGGGGGGTATGACGTGGGCGCGTTGTTGGCGGGGATCGGCATCGGTGGGCTGGCCTTGGCGATGGCGGCGAAGGATACGGTGGCCAACATCTTCGGTGGCATCACGGTGTTCGCCGACAAACCGTTCCGTGTGGGCGACCGCATCCGCATCCAAGACCATGATGGGGTGGTGATCGAGGTGGGCATCCGCAGTACGCGTCTCCGCACCATGGAAGGCCCGGTGGTGGTGGTTCCGAATCACAAATTCACGGACAGCATGGTGGAGAACGTGAGCGAGGAGCTCTCGCGTAGGGTGCGTCACGAACTTGGCCTGATCTATGAGACGCCTCCCGCCAAGCTCGAAGAGGCCGTTCAGATCCTCGAACAGGTGGTGAACGACCACCAGGACGTCCTGGAAGCGGAGCGTTTGGTGAGCTTCATTGCATTCAAGGAGTATTCCTTGAACATCCTCTTCATCTATTACATCCAGAAGGAGGCGGACATCTTCAGAACACAGACAAGGATACACATGGACGTGATGCGTCGCTTTGCTGCTGCCGGGTTGGAGTTCGCCTATCCCACGCAGACGGAATACTCGGGTAATGCGATCAGGGAGGTGAGGTCAGTCCCTGGCTGAACGGCGCGCTTTCCTGGCGGCCTTCCGCTCCTCCTCGCGTTCGATCTTCTCCTTGCGTCGCTTGAGGACCTCGGGGTCCAGCACGTCACCCACGTTGCGCATCTGGCGCAGCACCCATTGCTGGCGGCCACTGACATAGCCCGATGGTCGTGAACAACTGAATCGGCGGGGTGACGGCAGGGTGGCGGTGATGAGGGCGGCCTGTGATGCGGACAGTCGGCTGGCCGGTCTGTTGAAACACTGCTGGGCCGCGGCTTCCACGCCGAACACGCCCTTCCCCATCTCGGCCACGTTCAGGTAAACCTCCAAGATCCGTTCCTTGGTCCACAACACTTCGATGAGCACGGTGAACCATGCTTCCAGGCCCTTGCGCACGTAGGTCCGCCCCGGCCACAGGAACACGTTCTTCGCCGTCTGTTGGGTGATGGTGCTTCCGCCGCGCACCCGTGAACTCTTCTTGTTGCGGTCCATGGCCTTGCGCATGGCCTCCCAGGAGAATCCACTGTGCGTCATGAAGCGCTGGTCCTCGGAGGCGATGACGGACAGGGGCATGCTCCGGGCGATATCCTTCCAATCCACCACGGTGCGATGGAACTCGGGCTGGTCGCTGGACTGCTGCACCATCAGCCAGGTGACCGGAGGGTCCATGACACCCAGCAGACCGGCCCAAAGGGCGGTGACGACCAGGAACCAGAAGCAGCCGGCACCCACCCAACGCAAGGAAACGGAAAGGGCGCGGCGCATGTGCTGGGGAGCGTTGTTCGGACCGCGAAAGTAGCGCGCCGCATCGGGTGCGTAAAGTGGAGCCGCCGATCACCTCAGGCCAGGCATGCCAACGCGCAGCGGCTACCCTTGCTGCCTGCGCCCTAAGAAGGTATAGACCAAGACCATGGACGGACCACCGAAGATGGCCCTGCCGACATTGTATGGCAGGGGGCTGTCGTTGCCCTGACCGAACGAGGCCCGGCTGAACAGGTGACCGGCCAATAGGCCGCCCCCCAGCCCGATCAGCACCATGCCGTTCGTATACCACTTCGACATTCAATACCAGCCGATCTGCTTGCCCTCTGTCCGGATGACTTCTCCGCCGAACAGGTTCCGTAGGCCCCGCTACGCCGCCTGTTCCGCGTATCGCCCTCCGAAAAGATCGCCGCGCAACTCTTGGCCGGCCTTGAATGTCGAAATGGTATTAAGCGTCCGCAGATGGTCCGTCATGGGGAATTGGCCTCTGTGTATCATCGGCATATCCGTACGCCTGCTGTTGCTGGCCCTGATGGACCGGGCGCTCGGGCAGCGGGGCGAAGGGCTCAGGAACTGACGCGTTCGAGCAGGCCCTTGGCCGCTTGAAGGGCCGCGTCGTAATCGGGCTCACTGCCCAGTTCCGGTGTCAGTTCATGGTATCGGATCACACCCTCCCGATCGATCACCCAGACCGCACGGCAATGCACGCCCTGCATGGGACCGTCGGCGATCGCTGCGCCCCACTTCTCCGACAGATCGCGGAAGCGGAAATCGCTGCCCGTGTGAACGTTGGCAATGCCCTCCGTCTCACAGAAGCGCTTCATGGCGAAGGGCAGGTCCATGCTCATGACCAAGACCTGCGCACCCTGGCTCGCGGCAAGCTTGTTGAACATGCGTGTTTCGGTGGCACAGGTGCTGGTGTCCAAGCTCGCAACGGAAAACAACAGGACGACCTGTCCCTTGAGCTCGGACAGGTCCGCGTTGCTCTTGTCCTGACGTACAAAACGAAGCTGTGGTGCGACGGCACCCACTGAAGGAAGCCTACCTATCGTACTTGGCTGGGCCATGAATGATGGAGCGTGAAGGATATGGAACGTTGAAGACCGTCCCCTGGGGGTTCGGACCAAGAACAATCCGACAGGACTACTGTTCGCTCATGATCTTCGGAATGGCCTCCTCGTAGGTCTTGCGGGCATCCTCGATGAAGCCGAAGGGTTCATCGTCCACCACGAGCTTGCCCTTGGTGACGTGGCCCAGCAGGATGAAGGGCACACGGCTGGCGCGCAACAGGTCCAGGAACTCGTTCTCCGTGTCCTCGTTCACCGTAACGACCACACGTCCCTGCCCTTCGCCGAACAGGAAAGCGTCCGGACGGATCTCGCTGTCAGTGACGATGTCGAAGCCCAATCCGCGGGGTACGCCCATCTCCACGAGCGTGGTCCAAAGACCTCCATCGCTGACGTCGTGCGCGGCATTGATCATGCCCTGGCGGATGAGCATGAGCATCATGGTGTGCAGCCGGCGCTCCTCTTCCAGTTCGAAGTAGGGCGCGGGGCTGCGGTCGATCTTGTGGTGGCGGACAAGGTATTCGCTGCTGGCGATGTCCTCCACGCATTTCCCGATGAGGAAGACCAGGTCACCCTTGGCCTTGAAGTCGAGGCTCATGCGTTTGGTGACATCGGGGAGGATGCCCACCATGCCGATGGTGGGCGTGGGGAAGACCGGGATGTTGCGGTTCCCGGTGACCGTGTGGTTGTAGAAGCTCACGTTGCCTCCGGTGACAGGTGTTCCGAAGGCCCTGCAGGCGTCGCCCATGCCTTTGATCACCTGTGCGAACTGCCAGTACACCTCGGGATCGTAGGGATTCCCGAAGTTCAGGCAGTTCGTGACCCCACAGGGTTCACCGCCGGTGCAGGCGATGTTGCGGGCGGCCTCGCTCACCGCGATCATGGCGCCCGTATAGGGGTCGGCATGCACGTATCGACCGTTGCAATCCACCGTCACGGCGAGGCCTTTGCCGGTCTCCTTCACCAGCACGAGGCCCGCATCGCTGGGGGCATTAGTGCTCATGTTGTTCGTGCGGACCATCGAATCATACTGTTCGCTGACCCAGCGCTTGCTGGCGATGTTGGGACTGGCGAGCAGGTCGTAGGCCACGGCGCGCAGGTCATCGGGTTCCGGTACGTCGGCGATGGTGAACTTCTTGTTCTCCGCGATGTAGGAGGGCTCGCGTTGCTCACGCTCGTAGACCGGCGCTCCACCACCGAGCACCAGGCTTTCCGCAGGTACGTCGGCCACCAGGTCGCCGTTCATGTAGAAGCGCACCGCGCCGCCATCCGTCACGGTCCCGATCTCCACGCAGTTCAGGTCCCACTTGTCGAAGATGGCCTTCACCTCGGCCTCGCGGCCCTTCTTCACCACCACAAGCATCCGCTCCTGGCTTTCACTGAGCAGGATCTCCCAGGCGCGCATGCCTTCCTGGCGGGTAGGAACGCGATCCAGATGGATGTCCATGCCGGCCTCTCCCTTGGCGCTCATCTCGCTGGTGCTGCAGGTGATGCCCGCAGCCCCCATGTCCTGCATGCCGATGATGGCGTCGGTGAGCGACAGTTCCAACGAAGCCTCCAGCAGCAGCTTCTCCATGAATGGGTCGCCCACCTGCACTGCCGGCAGGTCGTCCATGCTGGTCTCGGTGATGTCCTTGCTGGCGAAGCTGGCCCCGTGGATACCGTCCTTACCGGTGGCACTGCCCACGATGAAGACCGGGTTGCCCTTGCCGTGGCTTGTGGCGCTGATCACGCGGTCGGTGCGCACGATGCCCACGCTCATGGCGTTCACCAAGGGATTGGTGGAGTAGCAGGGATCGAAGTAGACCTCACCGCCGAGCACGGGCACCCCGAAGGCGTTGCCGTAGTCGCCGATGCCCTTCACCACGCCCCGCATGTGCCAGCGGCTGCGCGCCTCGGTGCTGATGTCGCCGAAGCGCAGTGAGTTGAGCTGGGCGATGGGCCTGGCGCCCATGGTGAAGATGTCGCGGTTGATGCCACCCACCCCGGTGGCCGCCCCCTGGTAGGGCTCAATGGCGCTGGGGTGATTGTGGCTTTCGATCTTGAAGGCGCAGGCCCAGCCATCGCCGATGTCCACGAGACCGGCGTTCTCCTGGCCCGCCTCGGCGAGCAGTTTGGGGCCCGATCGCGGCAGCGTCTTCAGCTGCTTGATGGAATTCTTATAGGAGCAGTGTTCGCTCCACATGGCGCTGTAGATGCTCAGTTCGGTGAAATTGGGGTCGCGACCGAGGATGGTCCGGATCTGATCGAACTCCTCGGGCAGCAGTCCAAGTTTCTTCGCGGTCTCCACCCCGGCAGGGGCGGTATCGGGGTTGAGGGTGGTGGTGGCCATTTCGGTACAAAGAAAACCAACACAGGTCGGCCGGGGAAGCGGAATCCGCTCCGGTATATTTGAGCGCCATGGCTGGAGCCCTCCTCGCCGCCGGATACGCGGCACTTTTCCTGTACCTGATCCGGCGCTGGCACGGGCTGCAGGCGCCCGGGCTGTCCGGCAGCACCATCGGCGCTCTTTTCCTGTTGAAGGTACTGGCCGGAACCGCTCTGTGGGCCGTGTACACCTACATCTATCCCGATCGGGCCACGGCGGACATCTTCAAGTACTTCGACGATGGCCACGTGATGTTCAGTGCCCTGCCCCACGCACCGGTGGACTATCTGCGCATGCTCTTTGGTGTGGGGAACGACACGCCGCACTTCGACAACACCTACTACCTGAAGATGAACAACTGGTACCGGGCCTTTGATACCGTGTACTACAACGATGCGCACACCATGATCCGCTACAACGCGGTGATGCACCTGTTCTCCTTCGGCCACTATCCGGTACACACCGTGTTCGTGTGCCTTCTTTCCACACTCGGGTCCGTGGCGTTCTACAAGGCCTTCGTCGACCACTTCAAGGGCCATGAGAAGGGCTTGTTCGTCGCCATCTTCCTGTTGCCCACGGTGATCTTCTGGTCCAGCGGGGTGTTGAAGGAGAACCTGCTGATGATCGGGCTTGGGGCGGTGCTGTGGGGGGCCATGGCATCACCGGGAACACGGCGAACTGCAGGACAGTACGCGGCCCTTGTGTTCGGCGTCGCGCTGCTATCGTTGGTGAAGAGCTATGTGATCCTGTGCATGATGCCGGGGCTCCTCTCCTGGTGGTGGGCACGAAGCAACATGCAGGGAGTGGTCTGGAAATTCCTGTTGGTGCATGCCGTGGTGATCGGTGGTGCCCTTAGCATGGGACATGGCCTGCCCGGACCGAGCGTGGTGGACCTGCTGGCCACCCAGCAGCGTGATTTCACGGGCATGGTGCGCGAGGTGGCCGCGGGAAGCCTGATCGAACTGCCGGTCCTTGAACCCAGCCTGGAAAGCTTGTTGCGCAATGCGCCGCATGCCCTGTACGTCACCTACCTCGCGCCGGTCTTCGGCTGGTCCTTCGGCCCCATGGCGCTCGCCGCCGCAGCCGAGAGCCTGGCACTGCTGATCCTGATGGCCTCGCTGCTGTCCCGCACGCACCGCTGCCGGCGACCGGACCTGCCGCTCCTCTTGTTCTTCCTGTCCTTCCTCATCCTCCTCGCCGTGCTCATCGGCTGGACCACACCGGTGCTGGGTGCAGTGGTGCGCTACCGCATGCCCCTCCTCCCCTTCCTGATCATGTCCTGCCTGCTGGTGCTAAGACCGCAGCGCAGGGAAACGGACCTGACCTGAACACTTGAACATGACCCGACCAAGATCCTTCCTTGTGCTGAGCATTCTGCTTTGCGCCTGCGGATTCAAACAGGAACAGGCCGACCTGGTGGTGCACAACGCCTTGATCCACGCGGTGGATGAAGGGAACAGCATGCACCAGGCGATGGCGATCCGGGACGGACGCATCGTGGAACTGGGGCCGGAGCGACAGATCATGAACAAGTACAGCGCTGGCCAAGTGCTGGACGCGGCAGGGCGTCACGTCTACCCGGGCTTCATTGATGGGCACTGCCACTTCCTGGGATATGGCCTGAACAAACAGAAGGTGGACCTGAGCGGCACCAAGAGCTGGGAGGAAGTGCTTGAACGAACGGTCGCCTTCGCCAAGACCCATCCGGAAAAGAACTGGATCATGGGCCGCGGTTGGGACCAGAACGACTGGGCGGTGAAGGAATTCCCGGATCGCACGGAGCTGGACCGCCTGTTCCCCGACCGTCCTGTATTGCTGCAACGGGTGGATGGTCATGCCGCCATCGCGAACGCCACGGCACTTCACCATGCGGGCGTCACCTCCGAAATGCGCGTCGCGGGTGGTCAGATCCTGGGGCGCTTCACCACGGCGGACGGTGACCGATCATGGACACCACCGCAGGATGTGGCTGAGATCGAGCACCTGGGTTATCCTTTCTGGGAGCCCACCGGCGTACTGATGGACAATGCCTTCAGCGTGTTCCAGACCATCTTCGATGAAGCGGACGAGGCCACGAAACGCGCGGCATTGCTCGATGCACAGCGTGCCTGTTTCGCGGTGGGCCTGACCATGGTCTGTGATGCGGGGCTGGATACGGGTTCCATCGCCCTGATCCAACGGATGCAGCGGGAGGGGGAACTGAAGATGCGCGTGTACGCCATGGTGACCGATGCCCCCGGGAACCTGGCCCACTTTGCAGCGCGTGGGGCGATCCAGGAGGACCGATTGATGGTGCGCAGCGTGAAGGTCTATGCCGATGGGGCACTGGGATCACGTGGTGCGCTGCTGAAGGCGCCATACAGCGACCAGCCCGGCCACCACGGCCTGCAGCTGGCCTCCCGGGAGCATTTCGCGGAGGTCGCGAAGTGGTGCAAGGCGAACGGCTTCCAGATGAACACCCACTGCATCGGCGACAGTGCGAATAAGCTGCTGCTCGACGTTTATGCGGAGGTGCTGGGCGGCACGAACGACCTGCGTTGGCGGATCGAGCATGGCCAGGTGGTCTCTCCCGCGGACCGTCCCCGCTTCGCCTCATTCAGCATCATCCCCAGCGTGCAACCCACGCACGCCACCAGCGATGGCCCTTGGGCGCAGGACCGCCTGGGACCTGAGCGCATCAAGCATGCCTACGCCTACGAGGAGTTGCGCCAGTTGATGGGCTTGGTGGCCCTGGGCACGGACTTCCCGGTGGAAGGCATCGACCCGCTGCAGACCTTCCGCAGCGCCGTGCTGCGCCAGGATGCGCAGGGCTGGCCGGATGGAGGCTATCATCCGGAGAATGCCCTTAGCCCAGCGGATGCCTTGAAGGGAAT
>CAMCAZ010000028.1 GCA_945872795.1 Chryseobacterium gleum | reverse complement strand
GGTGGCAGAGTGGTCGATCGCGGCGGTCTTGAAAACCGCTTTACCGAAAGGTAACGGGGGTTCGAATCCCTCCCTCTCCGCCAAGAAAAGCCCAGCCACGCAGTGGCCGGGCTTTTTCGCGCCCCGCCCCAGCCAAGCTCGCTTGAGCTGGGGCGGGGCACGAAAAAGCCCCGAGCGCGCAGCGCTCGCAGGGCTATCCTTGAAGCCTCCCCCCCTGGGAAAGCGCGTCTTCGCGCAATCCCGACATTTCATTCGATACGCGATCCCGACCTTTCATCTCTTCGCTTGAGCCGAGTCGGGGCACGAAAAAGGCCCGAGCGCAAAGCGCTCACAGGGATGAACTTGAAGCCCTCCCTCCTGGGAAAGCGCGTCTTCGCGCAATCCCGACATTTCATTCGACACGCGATCTCGACCTTTAATACGCAGGGTCCCGAGGACGGAGACCCTGCGAAGGTTCAAGGTTCAAGAAGATGCCAGTACCACACTTATCAAGAGAATGAGAAGGAACTACCCTCGCAATTAGAACATTGGGATGTCCTTGGTCCATTGTAGTGATCTTCCTCGCTTCACGAATTACGGCGCCCAAGGCGCGCATTGATCACACATCCGCAGGGCGTATACCGCGTCGCCTCCAGTAGCCGAACCTCTCAACGCCCAAGCTAGCCCCCCTCCCTTTGGCCTTCGGTACCTCCCATCCTGTGAACGGTCGCATCGGGGCATCGGCGGGTCGTAACTTTGTGTGGATGCGTTCGACCCTCACCCTGCTCGCCCTGCTCTGTCTCCTGCCTTTCACGGGGCAGGCTGCGGTGGACCTTATCCTAGAGACGCGTACGTTCCACCACCCCAAACGCGGGCCCCGCGTGGAGGTGAACATGGCGGTGCTGGCGGGCTCGGCGCTGGTGGTGCCCAACGAGCGCGGCTTCATGCAGGCAAGGGTGGAGATCACCACGATCATTGAGCAGGATGGTCAGGTGAAGGCCTTTTCGAAGACCGAGGTGCTGGGTCCGGAGCGGCTCGATTCCAGCGTGACCGACCTGCTGCACCAGGAGTACTACGACCTGGTGCCCGGGGCCTATGACCTGATCATTGAAGCACGGGACCTGGTGCTAGGGGACACGGCCGTGGCCCGCTACCGTCAGCCACTGGCCGTGGGTGCCCTGCCGGCCGGGCTGAGCATCAGCAACATCCTGCTGGCCGAACGCATCGACCCCAGCACCGAGGTGGCCTTGGGCAAGTACGGTTACCAGGTGGTGCCCCTCCTCAGCGACTACTACCCCAGTTCCATCACCACCCTGAACTTCTATGCGGAGGTCTATGGGGCGGTGGAGCGTTTCGGGGCGGACAGCCTGTACCTGCTGACCTACCAGATCGAGAGCTTCGAGAAGAAGACCGTCTTCGGCGCCTTCAAGCGGCTGACGCGCACGAAGGCGAAGGAGGTGGAGCCCATCATCGCCAGCTTCGACATCAAGGACCTGCCCAGCGGCAACTATGTGCTGGCCATCGAGGTGCGGGACAAGAAGGGCGAGCTGCTGAGCCGCGGCGAGCAGTTCTTCATGCGCAACAACCCGGTGAGCTACAACTACGACCTGCAGGCCATGGACCGCCTGGACCTGAGCAACACATTCGCCGGGGCCTTCGCTGATGCGGACAGCCTGGTGGAGCACATCAACAGCATGCGCCCGATCGCCGATCCGCTGGAGCGCAAGATCATTGACGATCGTCTGAAGGACCAGGACATGGACCTGATGAAGCGCTTCTTCTACAGCTTCTGGGCCAACCGTTCCGCAGACCCGGAACAGGCCTGGCGCGAGTACCGCGAACAGGTGGTGAAGGTGAACAAGCTCTTCGGCTGCCGGGTGCTGAAGGGCTACGAGACGGACCGCGGCATGGTGTACCTGAAGTACGGTGCGCCCAACACGATGATGGACCGCTTCAACGAGATGGGCACCCTGCCCTACACCATCTGGCACTACTACCGGGCCGGCAAGTACACCAACCGCCGCTTCGTGTTCTACCAGCCGGACCTGGCGAACACCTGCATGCAGCTGCTGCACAGCGAGGTGCCGGGCGAGATCCAGAACCCGCAGTGGAACAACATCCTCCACCAGCGCAACGTGGCCATGCCCGGCGTGCAGACCCAGGACCCCAACACCCTGGAGAGCGACCGGGTGCGGGAGTTCTACAACGATCCCCGCTGAACGGTGATGTGGGGGATGGCGCGCCCTGCATTCGCGCTGGTTGGCAGGGCCTTTTCCACAGATGGACACAGATAATTCAGCCCCTACCGGGTCTTGCGCGCTTTGGGGTTGCGAGGCCTCGTCACTGGGGCCATCCGTGTGTATCGGTGCCGATCCGTGGTTCAATGCATTCAGCCAGAAAGGGCTCCTGGAGGCCTTACCACTTGGGCCATCCGTGTGTATCCGTGGTTCAATGCATCAGCCCTGCCCCCGGTGATGCGCGCATCGGTGCATTGATGCACCTTTGCGCTCCTTCATGCGCACCGCGGTCGTCATACTGAACTGGAACGGCAGGCACTGGCTGGAACGATTCCTTCCCGCCGTGGTCCTGCACTCACCGGGCGCCCTGCTGGTGGTGGCCGACAACGGCTCCACGGACGGCAGCCTGGCCTGGCTGCGCGCGACGTACCCGTCCATCACGCTGCTCGACCTGGGGGCGAACCACGGATTTGCCGGTGGCTACAACAGGGCCCTGCAGCAGGTGAAGGCGGAGCGCTATGTGCTCCTCAATTCCGATGTGGAGGTCACGGCCGGATGGCTGGAGGCCATGGACCGCTACCTGGATGCACAACCGGGCATGGTGGCCTGCCAGCCCAAGGTGCTGGCGCATGGCCACCGCACGCACTTCGAGCACGCGGGTGCCGCCGGGGGCTTCATCGACCGCAACGGATACCCCTTCTGCCGCGGCCGCATCTTCGAGATCACGGAGGAGGACGCGGGCCAGTACGACGACGAGCGGGAGGTGTTCTGGGCCACCGGTGCCTGCCTGATGATCAATGCCGCCGACTTCCATGCCGTGGGCGGTTTCGATGCCGAGCTCTTCGCCCACATGGAGGAGATCGACCTGTGCTGGCGCCTGCGCCGGCTGGGGAAACGGATCGGCTATACGGCCGGAGCCACGGTGTACCACGTGGGCGGCGGTGCGCTGGGCTATGGCAGTCCGCAGAAGACCTACCTCAACTTCCGCAACAGCCTTATCGTGCTGACGAAGAACCTGCATGTGGGCGGCTTCTGGTACTGGCTGTTCCGGCGGCTGGTGCTGGACGGCTTCGCGGCCGCCAAGTTCCTGCTGGAAGGGCATGCCGCCCACGCCTGGCAGGTGGCCCGCGCCCACTGGCACTACTTCGCACGCCTGCCCAAAGTGCTGCGGCAGCGCGAGGAACTGCTGCGCACGGAACGCTCGCCTGACCTCACGGGCATGTACCACCGCAGCATCGCCTACGACCGCTTCATCCTGAAGTGGTCGCGCTTCTCCGAGCTGGACCGGGAGGCCTTCGATCAGCCGCGCTGAAGCAGGTGTGCCACCGCCAGGCGGTAGCCATCGAGCCCCAGGCCCATGATGCTGCCCACACAGACCGCGCCCGTCAGGGACACATGCCGGAAAGGCTCGCGGGCAAGGAGGTTGGACAGGTGCACCTCCACCACGGGCACCTTCACCGCCGCGATGGCATCGCGCAGCGCCACGGAGGTGTGCGTGTAACCACCGGCGTTCAGCACCACCCCATCGAAGTGCCCATCGGCCTGCTGCACGGCGTCGATCAGTTCGCCCTCCACGTTGCTCTGCTGGTGCACCACGTCCACATCGGGGTACTGCGCCCTGATCTGCTGCAGGCAGCTCTCCATCGTCTCGGCCCCATAGATGGCCGTTTCGCGGCTGCCCAAGAGGTTGAGGTTGGGACCGTTGAGGAGGAGGATGCGCTTCTTCACGAGGATGATGGTGCTGCGAAGATGGGAAGTCTTTCGCCGATCCACGATCATGCGTTGGCACTTGCAGCGGACGGCGCGGGGCAACGCCGGAGGAGCGGTCCACCTTTGTGCGCATGGAGTGGGACGTGGCGCTGACGGAACTGCGCATGCACCTGAAGCTGGAGCGTTCGCTGAGCGACCGCACCGTGGAGGCCTACCTGCGCGATCTGGGCAAGCTGCGCCAATATGCCGAACAGCTACAGCCTCCCCTATCCCCCACGGCCGTGACGCTGGAGGACCTGCAACACTTCCTGACGCACGCCGCGAAGACGGGACTGGCCGCCACCAGCCAGGCCCGGCTGCTCAGTGCCGTGCGGGCCTTCTACCGCAGCCTGCGGCGTGATGGGCAGGTGAAGGAAGACCCCGCCGAGCTGATCCAAAGCCCGCGCTTGGGGCGCAAACTGCCGGTGTTCCTCAGCGTGGAGGAGGTGGATGCCATGGTCAGGGCCATCGACATGAGCAGGCCCATGGCGCACCGGGACAAGGCCATCGTGGAGACGCTCTACGGCTGTGGCCTGCGGGTGAGCGAGCTCTGCGGCCTGCGGCGCTCCTGGCTGCACTTCAGCGAGGGATTCATCCGCGTGGTGGGCAAAGGCGACAAGGAACGCCTGGTGCCCATCGGTCCGGAGGCCATGCAGTGCATCACCCTCTACCAGCAGGAGGTGCGCGTCCATCAACCGGTGGTGAAGAAGGCGGAGGACATCGTGTTCCTCAACCAGCGCGGCGGACAGCTGTCGCGTGTGGCGGTGTTCGGCCTGGTGAAGAAGTTGGCCGTGCTGGCGGGGATCCGCAAGACGATCAGTCCGCACACCTTCCGGCATTCCTTCGCCACACACCTGGTGGAAGGTGGCGCCGACCTGCGCGCGGTGCAGGAGATGCTCGGCCATGCCAGCATCACCACCACGGAGATCTACACCCACCTCGACCGCGAGTATCTGCGGAGCAATATCCTGCAGTTCCATCCGCGTGCGAAGCGGCGGTAAGGGGCCGGTGACACTCCCCATGTCAGCGGCCCGTTGGGGTCGAATTCCGCAATGGGCCATTTATTCTGATCACTGCGACCCCTCTGGGTGCAAGATCGGATCCGGAACAGCGTGCACATTACTGACCCCAGAGGGTCCACAGCACATGTCCATTCGTTAAGAGGGCGGTATACGACCCAGCTGGGGCGTAGATCGTCAGAGCTGATGTCGACAACAGATCAAGGGGCGATGGTACCCCTCAGAACACCTTCACCTCGCGCTTGCCACCGATGTATACACCGGCACCCACATCGCCATATACCGGGCGGCCCAGTACATCGAACCAAGGACCCGTGTAAGTCGACCGATCGGGTGTTAAATCCCCAACACCCAGAATGATGGGGTCGCAGGGCGTGGCCACAATACGCACCTCATCGAGGTACCAGCCACCGTCGTTGCTGCCGTAGGGTGTGAATTGGATCTGGAAACTACCGAAGGGCATGTCATCCGTTGTGGTGAGGCAGCCCAGATCGGTGAGGATGTCGGTGTTGAAGTCGCTTTCGATGTTCAGGTCGGCCACCTCCGCCACGGGCTCCATCGCCGAACGGGTCAGGCCAACCTTCAGACGATCGGGGCCCGCAGCACTGCGGGCGTGGCGGATGATGACGCTGTCGATCTGCACCGCATTGGTGGCGATGCCGGAGAGCATGATGTAGCGGGAGGTGGAGGCCTCATCGGTCCAGCCGAAGGAACCCACAGCATTGTCCCCGGAAGCGACCGGATGCGGGCAGATGTCGACGCCGATCCAGACCACGTTGGTCCCGAAGAACTGCGCACTTGAACTTTCCGGCAGGTTGCAGGCCATGCAACCCTCATCACAGTCCAGGATGCTGCTGCACCACTGGTTCAGCCACTGGTACTGGATGACCTCCGACTGTGCAAACAGCGCCGTGGTGGCGGCAAGGGAGAGGAACAGGACAAGGGTGCGGATGGCGTTGCGCATGGTTCATCGGACCTTCTTGTGGGGTCCGATGGTCCGAAACGTGCATTCGACGATTAAGGTTTCACGGGCGACGCAACGAGCACCGCTTAAGGCAGCAAACAGGTATGGAGCTGGGTCCTCAGGACCTCGCCCATGGTGTGCAGGCCATCGAAGGCCCGTGTGCCGTGCAGCTTGCCCAGACCTGCGGCCAGCTCGCGGGCCTGTTCCGGGGTGCTGATGGGATCGTTGCTGAGGACGTTCAGCAGGTCGTTGATCACCTCCTCAGCATGTTTGTACCGGCGGCGCAGCAGGGCGCGCTCTTCGTGGCGATACTGTTCGGCGGTCTCCATGCCGATGACCCGCTGTGCCAGTTGCACAAAGGGCAGGTTCTCCTTGTAGAACTGGGGCAGGTAGATGCGGACCCGGCCCTCGTGGCTCTGCTGGTCGAAGTCGATGCTGCGGATGCGGTACTGCACCTGGTCCAGGTCATGGATCACGTCCACCACGAAGTTATAGGCCCGCATGTCGCCCAGCAGGCGCACGAAACAGCGCTCGTTGAACTTCACGAACTCCTTGCTGAGGCGCACCTCGTTGAGGGCCCCGCCATAGAGGTATGGCGCCTGCATGAAGGCATCGCCGGGCACGCCGATGATGTGCTCCTCCACCAGGGTGGGGCCGTCCACCATGTAGCTGATGCGGTTGGGCGAGAGCAGGTGTTCCAGCTCCAGGCCGTAGATCCGGCTGCTGTCCGACTGCTTGATGTAGAAGTAGTCGTGATTGTCGTTGATCCTGTTCAGGATCTTGATGCGGAAGGGCTGGGAGTTCCCGTAGGCGCAGAAATCCACCCCCGCCACCTGCAGGTGACCGATCTGGCGCCCGTCCGCGATCAGGGTCTGGTAGGTCTCCACCAGGCGATCGTACAGGTCCTCGCGCTCACTGGGGCGGAAGAGCACGGTGTTCCAATGGGTGGGGTGGCCGTGGATGTCGTTGTGCGGCATCAGGCCATCATAGCGGCGCAGCTCGGCATAGTTCACCTCCACCGGCGTCAACCTCCCCTGCCGTTCCAGGTAGGCCAGCAATTCCTGGCCGACGGGGAACAGTGGTTTCCGCTGCGCGATGGTGTTGAAGGTCATCGTCCGCCCACGATCAGCGCAGCACGTCGAACTTCCGTGCACCCACCGGCCGGCCTGTTGCGTCCGTCACTTGCAGTACATATTGTGCAGCGGGCAGGTCCGAAACGGAGAGCAGGTGGCGACCATCGGCCGTGGCGGAACGCAGGCTGCGCATCGCCAGTTTGCCGTCCAGTGACAGCACATCGAAGCGAAGCGTTCCCTGGCCGGGCACGTCCAGGACCACGGTCAGTTCATCGCTTGTCGGCACCGGGAACAGGCTCAGCCCACCCACCCGATCGGAGATCTCGCTCAGCCCGATGGAGGTGGAGCTCTTGGCGAAAGCATAGTGCCCCTTGCGCATCACATCGAGGTTCACGATCCCATTGCCATTGAAAAGGTCGCCACTGAGCACGGTCTGGTCGGGATACACGGTCCAAGGGTCCAAGGGGGTCTCCCGGTACACCATCAGCATGTCCGTCTCATCGCCGGCCACCAGGTCAACGTCCAACTGTTCCTCCGAGGACCCGGCATAGGTCAGGCGGCCGCGGAGGAGGGTGCCCTCGGGCCACAGGCCGCCGATGTCCCAATAGTGGGTGTTGGACACTTCGATCACGTCGGGTGCGGCCGGGTCCTCCCCTGCACCGGCCCAGATATGCTCCATGCGCAGCAGGGTGCTGTCCACCAAGTTGGTCTGGTACACGATCAGGTCAACAAAAGGCTGGGTGCTGCCGAACGAAACGCCCGGCACCAGCAACCGTTCATGTGCGGTCCGTGCCTGGTTCAAGCGGTTGTAACGGTTCAGGATCACCAGTGCAGGGTCGAAGGGCACGGTGAAGGTGTACTGGCCATTGGCGCCGGATGCCACCATGTCTGCGAGGAACTCCTCTCCTTCCGCCGAAACAAAGGAGACCTGCAGGGGGACCTGTTGATGGAAGACCTCGGTGCCGCGCAGCTTCTGGTCCACATCGATGGTCACTTCGAAGGCATCGCCCACCGGGGTGGATGTGCGGTCTCGGACCACGAAGACACTGTAGCCCGGGGCGAAGACCCAGGCATCGAAGAAGGCATCGAGATCGGCGCCGGTCGCGGCCTCCAGCGAATCGCGGAACTGCTGGGGCGTCATGGTGCGTTCTGCCAGGGATATCTGCACACCGCGCATACCCTGCCGGAAGAGTTCATCGCCCAGGTAGCCGCGCAGGTTGTGCATCACCGATGCGCCCTTGTAGTAGGTGTGCGTGCCATAGATGTGCGCATCCGGCATGGGCGATAGGGCCTGGAAGCCCTCATCGTCGATGTGGGCCTCGCGCAGCACCCGGAAATGGTTGTCCTTCACCGCCTGCAACAGGCCTTCCTGCCCACCGATCCATTCCTCGATGAGGTGGCCACTGTATTCGGCCGGGCCTTCCTTCAGCCACATGTCGTTGTGCACAAAGGGGGTCACCTGATCTCCCCACCAATGGTGGCCCAGCTCGTGGGTGTAGAGCCCGCGATTGTTGGCGTTGGTCTGGGTGGTCATGAACTGGGGATAGGCCACGTTGGTGGGGATCTCCAGCGCACCGTCCGTTGTGAGCACATAGCCCACCTTGTCATAGGGATAGGGGCCGTACCAGAACTCGCAGGCGTCGATGGCATCGCCCAGGTTTCCGAAGCGCGATAGCATCGGGGTGAGGTCCGCGGGTTTCGCGCGCAGGGTCACCGGTATATCGCCGAAGGCCCCGGTGTGGGTGTAGGCATGCTCTGCATAGTCTGCCACGGCAATGGCGCTGAGGTGCGTGGGGATGGCCTGTGGCAGGTCGAAGCTGCGGATAACGGTGTCGCCGCCCAGCTGCACCTCCCCGATGAAGTTGCCCTGGCCCTGCAGGCGGAAGGTGCCGGCGCTCTTGACGTGGTAGGTGTAGGTGGCGCGCTCCACGAAGCTGTCGAAGCAGGGGTACCACACCTTTCCGAAGTTGGGCGGGATGGAGCTGATGCCAATGCCCAGGTTATAGATGTAGTTGCTCACAAAGTAGAAGCCCCCCCACTCCGGGTCGCGGTGCGGGTCGCCGCCGTAGTACACGGTCAGCTCCGCCTCGTCGCCCTCGGCCATGGTCGCCGGCAGGGCCACCCGCAGGAACTGTCCATCGTAGGTGAAGGTCAGCGGACCCGAGGGGCTCACCACGGAATCCACGGTGAGCTCGAACAGGTCGAAGCGGATGTGTGTGAGGTCCGGTTGAAGCGCCCGGAGGTCCACGGTGGTGATCCCCTTGATGGTGGATCCCCCGTAATCGGTCACGTCCAGTTGGATGTCGTAGTGCAGGATGTCGAAGGTGTCGCTGCGCGCGATGGTCTCCTCGATCTGGTTGCGGTCCGCAGCGGTGGCCACGGGGTGCGGTCGCCCATTGCGGAAGTAGTGGCAGCCGTAGGGGTTGGTCTGCGCCTGGGACCACAGGGACAGGGTGAGCAGGCAGGCCGGGGGCAGAACGGTGCGTAGCGTTCGAACGCTCATGGAACGGTGGGAATGTGAGGTGAAGATAAGGGCTTCGCCAAGGAGTGGCTTGCAGCGGTGCGGATCAGGCGGCATGGTGCCGATGAAACTCCACGGGACCTCCTCACGTTGCAAGTCATTGCGCACGGGCGAAAAGGGTCAATGAACGGAGAAGATCCATCGGAGACCCTCCCCTTGCGAAGTAACTTTAGGTCCGCCTATGAGCAAAGAGCCCATCCGTATCCTGGTCGTCGAAGATGAACCCATCATCGGCCGCGACATCGCACAGCGCCTGAAGGCGCGTGGTCATGAGGTGGTGGGCTTCGCGCGCTCCAGTGACGAGGCCTTGGAACAGGCCCATGAGCTGCGGCCGAACATCGTGATCATGGACATCCACCTGCTGGACGGGCACAGCGGAGTGGATGCTGCCAAGCGGATCCGGCATGAGCTGGAACTGCCCGTGATCTTCCTTACCGCCAACTCCGACGATGATACCCTGAGCAAGGCCAAGATCGCCGAGCCTTACGGCTTCGTGGTGAAGCCCTTCAGCGACCAGGCCCTGCACACGGCGATCGAGATCGCGATGGCCAAGCACGATGAGGAGATGAAGGTGCGCAGCGAGGTGGAGCGGCTGTACGACCTGGTGGAGGAGAGCGTGAACAGCGACCACATCTTCGTGAAGAGCAAGGGGCGCATGGTCCGCCTGCGCTTCAGTGAGATCGCTTTTCTCGAGGCCTTGAAGGACTACGTGGGGATCCATGTCGGATCCCAGCGCTACGTGGTGCATGCCACGCTTCAGGATATGGAGGGCCGTCTGCCGGCCAAGCAGTTCATGCGGGTGCACCGCTCGTTCATCGTTCGGCTGGACAAGATCCACTCCGTGGAGGAAGGCGAGATCACCTTGGAGAACATCCCCCGTAAGCTCACCATCGGTGGGTCCTTCCTGGGCAAGGTGCGTGATCGGCTCGATCCGCTCTAAGGCCCTATTTCTAACTTCGTGGTGGAACGGTCCTTGTAAGCTCCTCCAAGATCAGGTTCATGGGATAATAGAAACCCACAACACACCTGAACTTTGGGACAATGCAGAAGAGCAAATGGACGGAACCACAGGACCTGTCCCGCTCGCGGGATCGTAGCGATGCTGCGTGTGCATGAGCAGGGCCGAAATGTTGCGGACATCTGCAGGGAGCAAGGGTGTGAGTTAGCCCACGTTCTACCAATGGAAGGCCAAGCATGGCGGCATGGGCGCAAGCGACCTCAAGGAGCTACGGGCATTGCGCGTGAAGAACACCAAGCTGAAGCTCAAGATGGCCGACACGATCCTGGACATCCTCAAGGAGATCCTCGGAAATAAGCGTTAGGGCTCGGCCAGAAGCGTGAGAAGGCACACTGGCTTGTAACGCAGTGCAAGCGTAGTGTTCGGTGGGTCTGCAAGCTGCTATGCTTGAGCCAGATCGTGTATCGCTAAGAGCCCAATCCGAAGGACGATATCGCAGTGATCGAGCACATGAACCAGTGGGTGGCCAAGAAGCCGACCTGGGGCTTCTGGAAGGTGTACATCCGTGTGCGCAAGGATGGACGTGTGGTGAACCATAAGCGCTTGCACCGCCTCTACCTAGCGGCCGGACTGAATATGCGCCGCCCCTCCAAGAAGCGCGCGCCCGACCGGGTGAAAGGGCCCCTGTGCTTGCCGATCGGACCGAACATTACCTGGAGCATGGATTTCATGGCCGACGGGCTGCTGGCCGGCAGCAAGCTGCGCACCTTTCCACCGTGGGGCGGATGATCGACGACCTTGGTTGCGACGTTCGGCTCCTTGATCGGAGCGGTGGTGTTACATGCCATCACCAGCAGTCCAAGTGGAAGCAGATGGACCATGGCGAAAAGTCGCCTGCAAGAACCGTTCGGCCTCCCGCCCTGTCCCCTCCTGCATCAGGAGACGCTGCGGGAGTTGTGATCCTAGCAGCAGATCTTTTCATCGTCATGCAATACCGATCGGACGATGTCGTTACTTTGCCATACAAAGTACTTTGATATGCCCCCGAAACAGCCGCATGAAGAGCTCGCCCACATCCGTGGGCTGATGGACCGAAGCACCCGATTCCTGAGCCTGAGCGGGCTGAGCGGGGTGATCGCAGGGGTTCTGGCATTGGCTGGAGCAGCAGTGGCACGCTGGTACATGGACCAACATGCCGTGGTGCGGACCGACCCGATGACCTATGATGCCGGCCTGCTGGCCGAAGCCTACTGGGCACATGTGCTCAACCTGGGTGGCATCGCGGTGACCGTGCTTGTCCTCGCGATCGTCGGAGCGCTCTGGTTCACCCTTCGACGCAGCCGCCATACGGGCCAAAGCCTGTGGGATGCGTCAGCGCAGCGGATGGTCATCAACCTCGCGATGCCCTTGGCGGCCGGTGGCCTGTTCTGCCTGGCGCTGATCTGGCATGGCCTGCCCGGACTGGTGGCACCGGCCACGCTCCTCTTCTACGGACTGGCACTGCTCAACGCCTCGAAGTACACCCTTGATGAGATCCGCTGGTTGGGCTTGAGCGAAGTGATGCTTGGCCTCGCGGCATCCTTCTGGGTGGGGGCCGGTCTGCTGTTCTGGGCGCTCGGCTTCGGCGTGCTGCACATCTTCTACGGAAGCCTCATGTACCTGCGTCACGAACGCAGTACCCCAAGCATCGACGAGGCATGATCGAGAAGCTCAATAAGCTCTTCGAAAGCCGTGTGCGCCTGGGCATCATGGCCGTGCTGGCCGTGAACGACTGGGTGGACCATGCGCAGCTGAAGGAACTGCTGGGCGTGACCGACGGCAACCTCGCGAGCCACCTATCTGCTCTGGAGGATGCGAAGTACGTGCAGGTGCGCAAGCGCTTCGTCGGCAAACGGCCCAACACGAGCTACAAGGCCAGTGCCGCTGGTAGCAAGGCCTTCCGTGCACACTTGGATGCTATCGAAGGACTGCTGCCCAAACCTTGACACGATGAAAACCTCGAACGCCTCTGCCTCCCGCAGACAGGTCCGCATCATCCGCCGCTGGCTGGCCTTCTTCATGGTGGCCCTGCTGTTCAGTGGGCTCACCGCGGTGCCGCTGGTGTGGCTCACCGGACTTTTCGCGGAATCGACAGCACCGCTCGGTGGTGTTCTGGCGGCATGGGCTGCGCATGCGGCAGAGGCCGTGGCCGTCACCGCCGAGACCTACCCCATCCTCCTCTACGGCACGGACTGGCTGGCCTTCGCGCACGTGGTGATCGCGCTGGCCTTCATCGGTCCATGGCGCGATCCGGTGCGCAATCGCTGGGTGGTGGAATGGGGGCTTTGGTGCTGCGCGCTGGTGGTGCTGATGGCCTTCACCTGGGCGCCCCTGCGCGGCATCCCCTTCTTCTGGCGCTGTGTGGACGCGGCCTTTGGCGTGATCGGCGCCGTGCCGCTGTGGATCGTGCTGCGCGCGATCGGTCGTTTGGAGGATCATCGTGATCAAGGAAAGGAAGCCAACACCGGCTGCGACCCCCTTCGGGGTCGAAACTCCATATGTACCAGCAATTTCAACATGCTGCGACCCTTTCAGGGTCGGAACCCGCAGATGAGGAATGGTACCGACCCCGACGGGGTCGCAGCATATGCCCCGAAGGGCATTAAAGCCAGCATGGCATTACCGACCCGCCATACGGAGGGTGTCGCAGCCGGAGTTCAAGATGGCATCAGCAAAGAGGAACACCTGTTGCAAGCTCCTTCGACCGCGATCGTGGGAGAAGTCTTTCCTATCCTGGCCGGAGTTCTTCACGCACCCTTTCGTTTGGAACAACAGCCATGCCTCGACAGCATGCATCCCCGTTCACATCGATGATCACCACCTCCTCCCCTCACCGCGAACTCCTTCCGGCCACCCTGCTCCTGGCCGTTGCCGTTGCCCTCGCCTTCTCCCCCGATGCCTACCTGCCCATGCTGGCGCGTGCCTTCCTGCTGCAATGGTCTGCGCTGTTCGTGGGGTTGGCGGTACTGTTGCTATGGCGCAAGTTGCGGTGGACGGCCCTCAGTTCGGCGTTGGGATGTCTGCTGATCCTGCCCCAGTATCACCAACCGGTGACGACACATGATGTTCCCACCGGTCAGGGATCGCTGCGCATCGCACACCTCAACGTGTACCAGATGAACCGGCGCCACGACGAGGTACTGCGCAGTGCCATCGCCAGCGGTGCCGATGTCCTGAGCCTGCAGGAAGTGAGTGATGAGTGGGCCGACGCGCTGCGTGCAGGACTGGCTCCCACTTATCCGTACAGTCATGTGGAAGCGCGCAACAACTGCTACGGGATCGCGCTCTTCAGTAAGCTACCTCTTTCCCACATGCAGACCTCGGGTATCGAAGGCGCACCCTTCATTGAGGCCATCGTGCGGGCCGAGCAGGGTCCGGTACGGATCGTGAGCGTGCATGCCACCTCACCCATCAGCTACGCCCACTTCCAGCGGCGCAACGCCCTGCTGAAGCACCTGGCCAAGACCATCGAAGCGCGTGCCATGCCCACCGTGCTCGTGGGCGATCTGAACACCGTGCACTGGGACCGCGCCTACCGCAACTTCCGCGCGCGCAGTGGCCTACAGCCCCTGAACGGTACCGCGATGCGCACCTGGCCGAGCATCGGGCCCATCGCCCTGATACCGCTTGACCACCTGATGATCTCGCCCGGTCTTGGTGCTACCGCTGTACAACGTTTCACCATTCCGGGAAGCGACCACAGGGGGCTTGTAGCTGACATACACCTGCCCGCCCATGCGTCCTGATCTGAGCCGCCTCTTTGTCTGGATGAGCGTCTTCTTCATGGCCATGGCCTTCCTCGAAAGTGCCGTGGTGATGTACCTGCGCGCGCTCTACTACCCCGAGGGCTTCGATTTCCCACTGGTGACCATGGATAATACGCTGGTGGGCACCGAGCTCGGTCGCGAGGCTGCCACCATCCTTATGCTGCTGGCCGTGCCCGCCTTGGTGACCCGCTCCGCCTTGGAACGTTTCGCGTGGTTCTGCTTCGGCTTCGGGGTGTGGGACATCTTCTACTACGTGTGGCTGAAGGTGCTGCTGGACTGGCCTTCGAGCCTCTTCTCCCGCGACCTGCTCTTCCTCATTCCTGTGCCGTGGGTCGGCCCCGTTTGGGCGCCCTGTGTGATCTCGCTCGGGCTCATCGCCACAGCGCTGGTGATCCTCCATGGCCGTTCGCACAACCCTGCCTTCCGCATCGCTCCCCGCTCCTGGGCCTTGCTCATCAGCGGCGCGCTGCTGATGATCGTCTCCTTCACCATCGACCCGATGACACGCTCCTTCGGCGTGAACGAACTGATGGCCAGCCACGGCGAAGCCCTGACCAACGGACGCGATTACGTGCCGGAGACTTTTCCCTGGCCCTGGTTCTCAGCGGGTTTTGTCCTGTCCGTGGCCGGACTGCTGCGTATGTGGCGAAGCATCAGGACCGCTTGGACCGAACTGGACAACGATCGATGAACACCCACTTCCCATCGCACCATAACAGTACCATGAGGAACGAAATTCTCGCGAGCATCAACGAGCCCAAGCAGCTGGAAACGCTGTATCGCGGAAACAAGGCAGCGTTCAAACAAGCGTTCAGCGTGGTATATCCGGACATCGCGAACAACCCCATCGCGGCCTGCTGGAAAGAGCGTCTGGACCATGAACGCAGCGGGATCTCATGGGGCAGTAGCAGTGAACTGGCTTTCGTCATCATTGCTTCGCTGCTGGCGGGCACCATCGCCAAGGTCCCTGAATTCCTGCCGGTGGACGAGGACTTCTTCTACCCGCGTAACATCGGCTTCGTCGTGTTCCCACTGCTAATGGCCTATTTCGCCTGGAAGAACACGCTCAAGCCCTTGACGATCGGCATCCTGACGGTTGCGACCGCCGTGGCCTTCATCTTCATCAACGCCTTGCCGGAAGGCCCACGCTACGAACCCGAAAGCCATACGCTGCTCCTGGCCTGCATCCACCTGCCCTTGTTCCTGTGGTCGTTGCTGGGCTTCACCTATGTGGGTGGTTTTGGGGTGCCCGTCCCGCGGCGTATTGACTTCCTGCGCTACTTCGGCGACCTGGTCATCGTCAACACGCTCATCCTGATCGCCGGTGCGCTCCTGACGGGCTTGACCATCGCGCTCTTCAGCGTCATCGACTTCGACATCGCCGAGTTCTACCTGCAATACGTGGTCGTGTACGGCCTCGCCGCCTCGCCCATCGTGGCCACCTACGTGGTCCAGCGCAATCCCGACCTGGTGAAGGCCGTATCACCAATGATCGCCAAGATCTTCAGCCCCTTGGTGTTGATCACACTCACTGTCTACCTGATGGCCATGATCGGTTCGGGCAAGAACCCCTTCATGGACCGCGACTTCCTCATCACCTTCAACGGGCTGCTGATCGGTGTGATGGCCATCATCCTATTTTCCGTGGCGGGATCGGCCCGTACGACGCAGAACCGCATCGGCTCTGTCATCCTCCTGCTGCTCGCGGTCCTCACCATCTTGGTGAACAGCGTGGCGCTGATGGCCATCCTCTTCCGCATCAACGAATGGGGCATCACGCCGAACCGCTTCGCCGTGCTGGGCGGCAATGTCCTCATGCTCGTGAACCTCCTGCTCGTGACCTACCGCCTCGTCCACGCAGCGTTCCGCAACACCAGCCTGGAGCCGGTGGAACTCGCCATTGCCCGCTATCTACCGATCTACACCTGTTGGACCGCCATTGTGGTATTCGTGTTCCCGTTCCTGTTCGGTTTTGAATGATCGGATGATCCGGGCTGCGCTGCCCATGATCTGCCGTTCCACGTCGACCCGAAGATGTGCTCCTGCGGAGTAGAGGAACTAACGGCCTCTCAACGTATGCTCGCAGCGTGTCCACTTGTCTGAAGATAGCAGGAAGCTGTCTATGTCGGAGCTCAACGAGCGTCAAGCAGTGCACGAGTTGACCGAACGGCGATTCGACCGAAAACTGGCTTTGCGCAGCATGGGCAAATACATCAAGCGCTGGGTCCTTACACCACAGAAGCTGCCGCCCAAGGCATACGAGCAACAACCAGCCGCGCTACGCAATTGGTTGGAGGAGGACTTTCCTGCGACCCTTGCGCAGGCCAGGGTCCAGGGCGCAGAAATCCACTGGGGGGCTGAATCAGGGGTACCTCGAAGAACCTCGCTCCGGCGGCGAAGGAGGCAGGGGCGCTTCCCAATTTCACTTGTTCTCGTCCGGCCATGATGCGATGGATGGTCTTCAGGGGTGCACTCAGATCAGCCGTGCTGGCCGATCTTGGCAACTCAAGTGTTGCACGGAAGCTGACGAACTGATTCAACCTCGACTTCCGATATCTTCGACCGTGCTTCGACTATTGCCAGTTGCCGAGTTCCTGGACGCCATGCGCTCCACGGTGGTCATCGATGTACGTTCCACCGGAGAGTTCGAGCGCGGGCACATACCCGGCGCACACGCTTTGCCTCTGTTCACAGATGAGGAACGCGCTGTGGTGGGCACCTTATACAAGCAGACCGGTCGCGAAGCAGCGGTCCTTGAAGGCCTGCGGATAGTCGGACCCAAACTGGCGGCCATTGTGGAACAGGCTCGTTCGCTGGCGCCGGATGGACGCATCGCTGTGCATTGTTGGCGTGGTGGTGAACGGAGCGGCAGCGTGGCCTGGTTGCTTGACAAAGCCGGCTTCAAGGATGTCCTGGTCCTGAAGGGTGGCTACAAGGCGTTCCGCAACCACGTTCTGCAGGAGGTCTGCATACCCAGGCTTCTCCATATTTTGGGTGGATATACGGGAAGCGGCAAGACCGAGACGCTGGGCCACCTGCGCGAACTCGGTGAACAAGTGATCGACCTGGAGGCGCTGGCCCATCATAAGGGGTCGAGCTATGGTGCGATCGGTGAAGCTCCCCAACCCACCACCGAGCATTTCGAGAACCTGCTATGGCATGCCTTGCGCCGGAACGACCCGACCAGACCGATCTGGCTTGAGGATGAAAGCCTGATGATCGGCCGCGCCAAGATCCCCGACGAGTTCTATGCCCAAATGCGCGCCGCACCGCTCTTTTTTGTGGAGATGCCCATGCAGCAGCGCGCCTTGCGGCTGGTGGAGGACTATGGCCGATATCCCAAGGAACTGCTGGCTGACGCGACGAAACGGATCGAGAGGCGCATGGGTCCCCAGCATTGTAAGGCGGCCCTGGATGCCCTCGATGCAGGTGACCTGTTCACCGTGGCCATGGCAGCTTTGCGGTATTACGACCAGACCTATGCACATGGAGCGTCGAAGCGTGATCCGCAACGGGTGAAGCGATTCCCGGCAGCAGCGACCGAACTTCGCGCCCTTGCCCAACGCCTGAAGGAACATGTCGCTACCTCCGCCTCCCAGCACTGAACCGGTCCGTCTCACCCAATACAGTCATGGAGCAGGGTGCGGTTGCAAGATCGCCCCGGCAGTGCTCGATCTGATCCTGAAAAGCGACCTGGGGACCTTCCCCGACCCCCGGCTGCTGGTGGGATATGGTTCCAAGGATGATGCAGCGGTATACGACCTGGGTGACGGCCGTGCGCTGATCAGCACCACCGATTTCTTCTCGCCCATCGTCGATGACGCCTTCGAATTCGGACGCATTGCGGCCACCAATGCCCTGAGTGACGTGTATGCCATGGGAGGCAGACCGCTGATGGCCGTTGCCGTGCTGGGATGGCCCATCGAGAAGTTGCCGCCCGAACTGGCTGCGCGCGTGGTGGAAGGCGGCCGGCAGGCCTGTCATGATGCAGGTATCGCCCTGGCTGGAGGCCACAGCATCGATGCACCGGAGCCTTTCTTCGGGCTTGCGGTCACCGGGGAAGTACCGATCACGAACATCAAGCGGAACGACACGGCACAGGCCGGCGACGTCCTGATCCTTTCCAAACCACTGGGGGTGGGGATCATGGCCACGGCCCAAAAAAGGGGTGTTCTCCAGCAGGAACATGTCCACGTGGCCGTTCAGCTCATGGCTG
Organism: Chryseobacterium gleum; assembly: GCA_945872795.1. GTDB lineage: Bacteria > Bacteroidota > Bacteroidia > Flavobacteriales_F > PHOS-HE28 > PHOS-HE28. The sequence goes on along the minus strand of CAMCAZ010000028.1, from coordinate 26,083 downwards.
AACTGAACCGGGCAGGCACCGCGTTGGGTGAGCGCTCCGAAGTGCACGCCATGACCGATGTGACCGGATTCGGATTGGTGGGGCATCTGGTCGAACTGTGCGTGGGCAGTGAACTGCATGCGCAATTGATCTTTGAGCAGCTCCCGATCATCCCTGAGGCACTGTACTACTTGTCCAAGGGATGTTATCCCGATGGCGCCTTCCGGAATTGGAAGAGCAATGGACACCTCGTCGCCGGCGCTTCATCCATGGAGCGGATGATGGTCCTTTCGGACCCCCAAACGAGCGGTGGTCTGCTCATTTCCTGTGCTGCTGGATCGGAGGAACTTGTATCCAGCATCTTGCTGGAACACGGCCGCACGGGCAGCATCATTGGACGAATGACCAAACGAGATCATTTGTCGACTATCAACGTTTTATGATCGCTGTAATGGCAATTATCAACTACAAATCAATTCCTCATAAGTAGCCTTGATCTATTGGCGCTGCCTCTTTTATCGTACGATTTGATACAAAGCGTATTTTTGCGCTGCTCCAATTCAACTTTAAGATCCACTAAGAACCGATCTGTAATGGCCAAGAAACGTCTGAACCCCAAGGAGGTAGATCAGCTCCTGACCCAATATCGCAGTGAACGGCGCAGGCTGATGTTCCAATTGGAAACGGTGCGCGAAGCCATCCGCGGGCTGAAGGAAGTACGCGGCGACAACACAGAGGAAGGCGATGAAACCCCGGTGAAACCTGGCCCCGGACGCCCCCGCAAAACGGCCGCTGAGGGTGCCGTGGCCCGGAAATCCGGGCGCAGGAAGCGGCGCGCGATCAAGAGCGGAGGTTATCGCCTGAGCGAATGGGACAACGTGGTCATCAACGCGATCACCAAGACCAACGAGCTTCAGCCCAAGGAAGAGCTGCTGAAGCACCTGATGGCCTGGGCCCGCAAGAACGAACCGGCCATGAAAGAGGCGGAAGTGGAGGCCAAGCTCACGAGGATCCTTCAGAAGCTCAGCGGTCGACGTGGGGTGCTGGGCACGCACCGCTCGGGGCTGCGTCGTGGCTACCATTACGGACTGAAGGAGTGGTTCTTCACCAGCAGTGGAAAGCTCCGAAAGCAGCATCTTGAGAAGCTGGTCCTGACTGCGGAGTGATCATTCATGCAACTCACCAGAAAGGCGGCCATTGGCCGCTTTTCTCGTTTACAGTGGCCGCCATCATCTGTCACAGTTCGAGCGGCAGTTATCTTCGGACATACCACACGTCAAGCAACATGAAGAACATCCTCCTCCCCGTCGACTTTGCCGGCACCGGTGACAAGGTCCAAGCCGTGGCCTTGCAACTGGCCCGTTCTCTGAGCGCCAAGCTTTGGTTCCTGCATGTTGCCGCACCTGACCCTGATTTCGTCGGTTTCAGCACCGGGCCCCAGTACATCCGTGATCACCGTGCCGAAGTGCTGCGACAGGAGCACACCGATCTGCAGCAGATGGCCGAACAGGCCCGTTCCACAGGCGCGGATGCCGAAGCCCTCCTGATCCAGGGACCCACCACGGAGTCCATCCTGGAACAGGCCAAGCGGATAGGAGCCGATGTCATCATCATGGGTTCACACGGGCGCGGTGCCCTCTACAAAGCGTTCGTGGGCAGTGTGAGCGAACAGGTGCTGGAACAGAGTCCCATACCCGTTCTCATCGTACCGGTCAACGATCACCAATGACACGTCCACCCCTTTCCTCTCTTCTCCTTCTGGCGACCCTGCCCCTTTCCAGCGGTGTGTGCCTCCCCACCGTGAAGGGCGGCAACCCCGATCTGGAGCAGATCGTGCTCCCTCCTGGATTCGCCATTTCGGTGTTCGCGGAAGGCATCACGAACGCACGGGCCATGTGCTGGGGCGAAAAGGGGACCCTGTTCGTGGGCAGTCTGGGGGAAGGTGTGGTGCACGCGCTGCGTGACCTTGATGGGGATGGTAAAGCGGATGAACAGTGGGTGATCGCCAGGGACCTGGAGATGCCGGTCGGCGTAGCCTTCCGGAACGGATCCCTGTATGTGAGCGCGGTGAGCAGCATGCTGCGCTATGACGGTATCGAGGACCGACTGAACGACCCTCCACCGCCTGTGGTGGTCACAAATGACTACCCTGCAGAGACCCATCATGGCTGGAAGTTCATCGCCTTTGGCCCCGATGGAAAGCTCTACGTACCTGTTGGCGCGCCCTGTAATAGCTGCCTGAGCGAGGACAGCATCTATGCCAGCATCACGCGGATCAATGCGGATGGCAGTGGCCGTGAGATCGTGGCGCACGGCGTGCGCAACACCGTGGGCTTCGACTGGCACCCGGAAACAGGCGAGCTTTGGTTCACGGACAATGGCCGGGACATGATGGGCAACGATGTGCCTGACTGTGAATTGAACCGTTCGGGAATGAAGGGTGAGCACTTCGGCTATCCACATTGCCACGCGGGCACTGTCGCCGACCCGGAGTTCGGGGCCGCACGGGCCTGCGGAGAATTCAAGTCACCGGCAGCTCTGCTGGGGCCTCACACAGCTCCGCTGGGCATGCGGTTCTATACCGGGGCACAGTTCCCGGAACGCTATCGGAACGCCATCTTCATCGCCCAGCACGGGAGCTGGAACCGCAGTACACCCCTCGGGTACCGAATCATGGTGGCTTTCCCGCATGCCAACGGGACGGCGACCACGGAGATCTTTGCCGAAGGATGGCTGAACGGCAGCAGTGCCTGGGGACGGCCCGTGGACGTATTGGTGGCTCCGGATGGCAGCCTATTGGTAAGTGACGATGGTGCGGATATGATCTACCGCATCAGCTACAAGGCCGAATAGTAACGCCTCCATGCGGGAGGAACCGTTCCTGGGTCTGGGAGGGGCTGATCGCGGCGCCCCTAAAGTGATAGTATACCTATCTATTTGCATTTATTCACACGCACAATTGAAAGTTATGGAACATTTGGTGATAACCTTTGTTCCGTACGCAGACCCGATAGACCATGCAGCGACTGATGCAAGTGAACGTGCAGGTGACCGAACCGGTCTACCTGAAGGACCCGCTGGCCACCGATCTGGGCCGACGGATCATTGAGCATAGTGTGCGCTTGATCGACGAGCTTGGGCTCGAGTCCTTCACCTTCGGAAAACTGGCCGCCGCGCTTGGAACTGCAGAGAGCAGCATCTACCGGTATTTTGAGAACAAGCATCGCCTGTTGATCTACCTGGTGGGGTGGTATTGGAGCTGGCGCGAATACAAGCTCGTGTTCGATACCGCCAATATCGCCGATGCCTCCGTGCGTTTGGAGAAGGCCATCCGGTCCATCACGGAACCGGTGACGGACAAGGGGAATTTCAGCTACCTTGACCTTCGTGGACTCTACCGCATCGCGGTCAGCGAGTCGGGCAAGGCGTACATGACCAAGGAAGTGGACGACGAACACAAGGAAGGATGTTTCAGTTCCTTCAAACGGCTCTGCGACCGCCTGCGCGAATTGATCATGGACGTCAGGGCAGACCACCCCTACCCTTCATTGATGGCCAGTAATGTCGTGGACGGATCGATGGTGCAACGCTACTTCGCCGAGCATATTCCTGCACTGAGCGAGAAGAACGCCCGGAACAAGATCCCCGACCTGTTCGTGGCCTTGGTGTTCGCCACCATCAACGCTCCAGCACGATGAGATCCCCACAGGCCGCCAAGCCGTTCAAGCGGCTCTTCGAACTGCTCCGACTTGATCGCAGGGAGATCATCTACATCTATCTGTTTGCCCTTGTCGGCGGCACCATAACGCTCACCCTTCCGCTGGGCATCCAGGCCATCATCAACCTGATCAGCGGCGGGCAGTTGGCCACGTCCTGGGCCGTACTGATCGCGTTCGTCGCCATCGGCGTCGCCTTCACGGGGGCCATGCAGGTGATGCAGATCACCTTGAGCGAACACATCAAACAGCGCTTGTTCGTGAGATCATCGCTGGAATTCGCCTACCGTCTTCCGCACATCCGGCCGGACCAGCTCCATGGGCGCTACCTGCCCGAACTGGTGAACCGCTTCTTCGACACCATATCCGTGCAAAAGGGCTTGGACAAGGTTCTGCTGGACATTCCAGTGAGCGCCTTGCAGATCATCCTTACACCTCAGTGGTTTCACCAAGGCGCTGCTTTTCAGCAATGTGGAACGCACATCACGCGAACTGCTGGGTGACCGACTGGTGCGCATGTGGGCGCAACCTGTGACCAGCTTTGATGAGGCAAGCACCCGGCAGTTGATGGCCGGCCTGGCCGAAGCCTGAGCGTGTGATGTTCTTCGCCAAGGGAACACCTCGGCACGCTGGGGTGTTATCAGGCTATTCATGGAACTGATCGGGATCGACTTCGGAGCACGCACTGCAGGCAACACCGTTATCTGTCACCGTGATAAAGGCCTCTTTCACTTCCGGCGATGTGCCAAAGGCGAGGACAGTGATGCCTGGCTGGAACAGCAAGTGATGGAGATGGCACCGGGCGCCGTTTACATCGACGCACCCTTGAGCCTTCCCGCAGCCTACTTCGGCAAGGGTGAGGACCATTTCTTCCGGAGGGCCGATCGACTGGCCGGAGGTATGAGCCCCATGTTCCTTGGAGGACTGACGGCGCGCGCCATCAGGCTCATGGAGCGCTGGCGCGCACGAGGTATTGCGGTCCACGAAGTGTATCCCGCCGCGCTGATCCGTTCAGAATGGGACTACCTGAAGATCCCTTCAGGACGCGTCATTCCACCTCACACGATGCGCCTGATGGCCGGTATGTTCGCGCTTCCCCCTCCCGCTCCGAAGGACAGGCACGAGGCCGATGCCTGGCTGTGCTGGTTGAGCGGTCACCGCCATCGGTCCGGGAGGTCGAAGATGTTCGGTGATCAGTCAGAAGGTGTCATCATCGTTTGATCGGGACCCGTTCTGCCACTGGTAGACATTCCCGCCCGTGCTCGGTGCCACCCCACGGGTCCATCCGTTATGCTGCTTACGCAACCCGCGTACGGGTCCGAAGATTAAGCACATGACCGGCGATCAGTCCTGCGGAAGCACCAAGCCCAAGCAAACCAAACACCTCATGAACATCCTCCAACAGAAGGCATGCGGTGAAGATGGACCACATCGTCCAGAGCAGAACCTTCAAATGGACCGGTGTGCTGGCACCCGTGGCGGAACGGACCGCCCAGGCAGCCAACCCAATGAACGCCAGCTCCACCGCAGGATGGGAAAGGAACGAAGCCCCCACGGTGACCATGACGGGCATGGCCAGACAGTGCACCATACAGAGCGCTGAATTCACCATGCCATAAGTATCGCTGCTGAGAAGGGAGGACCGGGACTTCATCGTGCGGGAGATGTGAGCAGTTGAGCCATCAGGCAGTGATCATGGAAGGCAGGCAGCTGCGGAAGCCGTACACCAGGACGTTCAACCCCTGTGGCCCCCGCAGCCGCCCCTCGTTCGTGAATCACCTAGTCGACGATCACCGGAAAGGCGACCTCGATGTCCGTTTCACCTCCGGCGTTGGTGATATCACCCGTGCTGACCCCTGCTGCCGTCTTGTTCGGCAGGTGTCGGAGCGTGACGGTCAGCGTGCCCAGCCCGGGGGCTGCCGTTGATGCCGTGTTGACCAAGCCCACCGGCAAGCTATTCGCGTCGCTGTCCGCGTAGCTCACGAGCAGGGTGGTTCCCGTTGGTTGGAAAAAGAACTGGTGGTCCTCATCCTCCGCCTCGATCTCCTCAGTGATCTCCTCCGGTGTGGCTCCGCTCTCATCCAGCACTCGCACGGTCAAGTTGAATGCCCGGTTGGCAGGAAGCGTATCACCCTGGATCACCGGTGCGATCCCTCCATCGCCATCCACGTCCGTGAAACGCAGCTCGTACACGTTCGCCGAGATCTCCTGATCTGTGAAGGTGAGCAGCAGGGTGGTGATCAGCTCCTCCTCGTTCACGGGCGGGTTGTTGGACGGAGGCGTTTCCTCATCCTTCTTGCAGGCTGCCAATGAGCCACCGAGGGCGATGAGGAGCAACAGGTTCTTCATAATGGAGTTCATGTGTGCTGGGTTGAGGATGTATGTTGGAATGGCGCATTAGTGCAACACGGTTGCAAATATGCGACACAGGCTGACAATTGCAACACGGTTGCATTAAATTATCTTTGCCCGCATGGACAGTCGCGAGCGCTTGCGTGCACACCACCTTCGGGTCACCGACACGCGGGTCGCCGTGCTGGATCTCCTGCATGGGAGCGAAACGGCGCTTTCGCAGGGTGATGTGGAACGCGCGCTTCCGGACCAGGCGGACCGTGTCACTCTTTTCCGGGTGTTGCAGGCTTTTGAGGAGGCTGGTCTGGCGCACCGCGTCATGGATGCCCATGGTGTGGCCCGCTATGCTTCCTGCGCCGCCACCTGCAGTTCAGGGCACCACCATGATGTGCATGCCCATTTCCGGTGTACGGATTGCGGGGGTATCTATTGCCTGGAGGCCGTGCCACTGCCCCACGTGAAGGTGCCCAAGGGCTTCAGGCTGAAGGACAGCCACCTGGAACTGGAAGGCAGTTGCAAGGCCTGCGCATAGCGGGGAACTTTCATCCGGCACGCGTGTTCCTGTTCCGTGCCCCGCCACCGACCTCCCTCTGAACGGCCATCGAAGACCTGCACCACCTGCGGGCTTCCCTTTCAATGGCGCCGTAAATGGGAGAAGGTGTGGGAGGAGGTGAAGTACTGTAGCGAGCGATGCCGAAGCCAAAGGAAAACGTCCAAGCAGGATGCATCCGCCTGATCCTCGGTGATCAGCTGAATGCCGCACATGGTTGGTTCGAACGTGCGGACCCGGAGGTGCTCTATGTGCTGATGGAGGTCCGTCAGGAAACGGACTATGCCACACACCATATCCAGAAGGTGCTCGGCTTCTTCGCGTCCATGAGGCGCTTCGCGGAACACCTTGAACGATCGGGCCACCGCGTTCTGTACCTGCCCTTGGACCATCCGCGGAACACCCAGCGCATTCCCGACAACCTGCGTTGGATCATGGAAGAGCACGGGGCCACCCGCTTTGGCTACCAACTGCCCGATGAATATCGCCTGGATCAGCAGCTGAAGTCCTTCGCAACCGGATGCGGGCGACGTGTGGAGGTGGCCGACACGGAGCACTTCCTCACCAAGCGCGACGAACTGGCCACATTGTTCAAGGGGAAGAAACAGTTCCTGATGGAGCGATTCTACCATGTGATACGCGAACGCACCGGACTGTTGATGAACGGCAAACAGCCTGCGGGAGGACAATGGAACTTCGACAAGGAGAACCGCGGAAGGCCACCGAAGCAGCATGTGGCCCCGCTTCCGCTCCTTCTGGACCATGACCTTCGCGAGATCCTTCACATGGTGGAACAAAGCGGCGCCCGGACCATGGGAACCGTGGACGCGGCACATTTCCAATGGCCCCTGGACCGGGCCGAAAGCCTGGAGCTGCTCTCCTACTTCTGCGACCATCTTCTCCCCCATTTCGGAACCTACCAGGATGCCTTGATGCCCGATCAATGGGCGCTGTACCATTCGCGCCTGAGCTTCAGTATGAACGTGAAGTTGCTATCGCCACTGGAGGTCTGCCAAGCCGTGGAAGCTGCGTGGAAGGCCGCCCCCGGGCGTATTTCGATCGCCCAGGCCGAAGGCTTCATCCGCCAGATCATCGGCTGGCGCGAGTACATGAGGGGCATCTACTGGGCGAAGATGCCGGGCTTCGCCACGAGCAATTTCTTCGGTCACGACCGCGCACTACCCGGGTGGTTCTGGACCGGCAGGACGAAAATGGCCTGCCTGCGGGAGGCCATTACCGGAAGTCTGCAGAACGCATACGCGCACCATATCCAGCGGCTGATGATCACCGGCAACTTCGCGCTGCTCTCCGGTGTGGACCCTGACGCGGTGGACCGCTGGTATCTGGGCATCTACATCGATGCCATCGAGTGGGTGGAGATCACCAATACGCGCGGCATGAGCCAGTTCGCCGATGGCGGCATCGTGGGCACAAAGCCCTACGTGAGCAGTGGCGCATACATCAATAAGATGGGCCACCACTGCGGCACCTGTCATTACGATGTGAAGGACCGCACCGGACCCAAGGCCTGTCCGTTCAATGCGCTGTACTGGCACTTCCATGCCCGCAACCGGGAAAGGCTCGAAAGCCCGGATGCACGTCCGGGAACGATGATGCGCGTGGGCATGGTGTACCGGACCTGGGAGAAGATGGACGCCTCAACACGGCAGTCCTTACTGGACAAGGGCGACGAGATCCTGGCCGATCTGGAAACACTCTGACAAGCTCTCGCACCGTCGACCCTCCAGGTCGTCGATCATGTTCCGCAAACCCACCACCGATGAGCCGTGCCATCCTTTGGTTCCGCAATGACCAACGCCTAGTTGACAACACGGCCCTGACCGCGGCCCTGGCCGAACACGATGAAGTGCTGCCTGTGCTCGTCATCGATCCGGCGCAGCACGGCCCTTCGCCCTTCGGGTTCGAACGATCCGGGAGATACAGGCGCCGCTTCATCCACGAGGGTGTCCTGGACCTGGCGGCAGCGCTGCGTTCCAAAGGCAGCGCGTTGAGCGTTCGTTTCGGGGATCCGGCAAGAGCATTGCGTCAGGTGGCCACCTTGTGGAAAGCTGATGTGGTCCACGCCCAGCGGCTCTTTGGCTGGGAGGAACAGCAACAGGAGCGCTTAGTGGCCTCGGAAATTGACCTTCGGCTGCACGCCCCCAACACGCTCCTGCTGCCTGGCGATCTTCCTTTCACCTTGGACAAGCTGCCGCACGTGTTCACCGCGTTCCGGACCAAGGTGGAACCGTCCTGTCCGGTCCGCGATGTGTTGCCTGAACCCGAGACCATTCCTGCTCCGGTTTACTGGGGTGAACGACCGCTGACGGAGGATGAGCTTCCGACCTCTCCCTACCCTGCCGACCCCCGCGGTGTGTTGGCCTTCAAGGGTGGAAGGGCAGCAGGTCTTCGACGCCTGAAGCACTACCTCTGGGACACCCGGGCACTATCCACCTACAAGACAACGCGCAATGGCCTATTGGGCGCGGACTACAGCAGCAAGTTCAGCCCTTGGCTGGCGTCCGGGGCACTTTCCGCACGGGAGGTCCATCACGAAGTGAAACGCTACGAGGCCGAGCACGGCGCCAATGAAAGCACCTACTGGCTCATCTTCGAACTTCTGTGGCGTGACTTCTTCCAGTTCACCGCAGCGAAGCATGGCCCGGACCTGTTCAAGCGTGCTGGCATAGCCCGCAGACCATTCCAAGGGAACCATGATCCGCGTCGCTTTCAGGCTTGGTGTGAAGGACGCACCGGTCAAGCCTTCATCGATGCCAACATGCGGGAACTGGCTGCCACCGGGTGGATGAGCAACCGCGGTCGCCAGAACGTGGCCAGCTACCTGGTGCACGACCTGGGCCTCGACTGGCGCATGGGTGCTTATTGGTTCGAACGCTTGCTGATCGACCACGACCCGTGCAGCAACTGGGGCAACTGGCAATACCTGGCCGGGGTCGGGAACGATCCGCGCGAGGGGCGTCGCTTCGACCCCGAAAGACAGTCGGGCATGTACGACCCCGAAGGCCGGTTCGTGGAACACTGGTCCGCTTGATCACAAGTCGACGTGCCCCGTTATCTTCATCACCATGAATGCAGCGGAGCGCTTTCATCAGGTACGACCGTTCGGCGCCGGACTGGCGCTGCTTGCCACCCACATCATCGCTTGTGGTCAAGGATTCGTGACCAGCTTCGGTGGACCAGGTGCGCAGGATGGTGTGGGTGTGATCCAACAGGGATCGGAGTTCTGGGTCGCTTCGCGCGAGTTCAACACGGAAGAGCAGAAGTTCCAAGCCTATCTGTACCGTCGGAACAGCTCAGGCCAGGCGTTGGCCACGCAGGTCTTCGACCTACCGGGAACACCCTTCCTTCAGGGATCCCTTTCGGCCAACGATGATGGAGCGATCCTCCTCGGTAGTGTCATCCGTACGGGTATGCATACACATGATGGTGCGCTCATCCGCGTGAACGGGTCCGGAGAGGTGGTGTGGACGGCCATACCTGAGCGCGTTGGGGACCAGCTCTATCTGGGTGCCGCGGCCATGGCGGACGGCGGTGTGGTGGTGTGCGGCACGCAGAACAATGGTACCGGTCACGATGCGTTGTTGGTCCGCTTCTCGGCCGCTGGCGAAGTGCTCTGGGAGGTGGTGGAGGAAGAGCCGCTCGACCGGGAATACCATGCCGTGGCACTGGTTGGTGACCAAGGATGTGTGGTGACAGGAAGGACCGTCAATTTCAGCGGCAGTACCGACCTTGTATATGCCCGTTACACATCGGAGGGACAACAGCTCTGGTTGAATTTTCTCGGGGGAACAGCCAACGAGGAAGGTCGGAGCATTGTGCCTGCGGGTGATGGCTCGTTCGTCGTGGCGGGCCATTCCATGAGCTATGGCCCCATTGGCCCGCAGGGCCAACGCAAGGAACATGTGTTCATCGCCAAGGTGCAGCTCAACGGCGATACCCTGTGGACAAGGGCTTATGGTGACGCGGACCAGGGCCGTCGGGCGTTCGCGATGGATGTGGCGCCCAATGGCGATCTGCTTCTGAGCGGCGAACGCTACACGGCCACCTCATCCGAAGCATTGGTCCTCCGCTTCGATCCGTTGGGGCAACTCCTATGGGAGCGGGTGTTCGATCTGGGGCGGTCGGAGCGATTGATCGGCATCCAGGCGCTGGAGGACGGTTTTGTGGCGTGTGGCTGGGCCTTCGAGGCCCAAGGCAGGCAGGTGATGCTGATCCGCAGGAACGCCAACGGTTTCTGACCGGACCAAGGATCAAGCCACAAGCAGTGGCCACCTCAACATGCCCCACCGACCAGCTTCCTCATTGCTTCCGCTCGAAGATGCTGCGCTCAAGGAAGGGACGTTCGCTGAACGCTGAAATGTACAGCCAACGATAGACCGCCCAGGCGGTCAACGTACCGATCACAGTACCGGCGAGGATATCCTCCGTGAAGTGCTGGGACAGGTATACCCGCGAAAAGGCCAACAGGCCGGCAAGGGCGATCATGACCCAGGACCACCCCGGCTTTCCGATGATGACCGCCAGAGCGAAACACATCGCCAAAGCCGCCGTCGCATGGCCACTGGGAAAGCTGAAGTGGTTGTTGAGCTCCAGACCCGACACCCAGTCCATCTCACCCAACTCGGCACGGAACATCGCCGGACGATCATGACCATCGAAGACCTGCCGCTTCAGCAACTGAGTGATGATGGCGCTGAACCCACAGCTCAATCCCATCATCAGGAATGATCGAAGGTCCTTCCCGAGCAACAGCAAGGACAGCACAGTGGGCACGAGTCCATCGGCCAGGTGCGTGCCGTAGCGGAACAGGACGTCCGCCCACGGAAGGTGACGGGCGTTGATCCACGCGTGCAGGGCCAGTTGCTCCGTGTTCAGGACCATCAACAGGCCTGGCACGAAAAGGACGACACCGCCCACCAGGAAGACCACCACCGAACGCTCGCGCTGCATGACGCGAAACTAGCCATCGCGGCATAGCGGCGGCGGCTCGTCCTTCCACGATCGGCCGTGGACAGCGCCCTACCCGAATACCACGATCATAGTATTGTCCGCTACAGAGGGTACCGGGACTTTTGACCTCGCTTCCGGGAACCCTGCACATGACCACGATCGGCAAACGCTTCATCCAACGGACCCACGACAAGTCCTCGCCCAGGATAGTGGACCGACGTACGCGGGCCGTGCTCGATGCCGTCCTCAGTGAGAAGCGCGGGAAGGCCCTCGAGGCCTACCTCAGAGCCACCAAGGACATTGCCCTGCTCCTGCTTCCGTTGTTGTTCCCATTGCTTTTCGCAAGCGTTGCTCAGGCCCGATCGGGCACGCTGTCCGGAACTGTGGTCACACCAGGTGGAGAGCCTTTGCCGTTCGTGAACATCGTACTGGAAGGTACGCTGCTGGGAACCACGACCAACAAGGTGGGAGCCTTCTCCTTCACCGACCTCGCAGATGGCGAATACACGGTGCTGGCCACCATGGTGGGCCGGCAGAACGGGAAGGTGACCACCCGGATCCCCGGGGCCGTTGACCTGCGCATCATCCTCGAGGAGCGCGTGGTGGACCTCCCCGTGTTCACCGTACAGAACAGCATGACCGGTGGAGCTGCCACCGCACGAAAGGAAGGGGGCTCCGCCTGGTACATCGGCCCCAGGGAGATCGAGCAGTTTGCGTACACGGATGTGTCGCGCATGCTGAGGAGTGTGCCCGGGGTGAACATCCAGGAGGAGGATGGTTTCGGCCTCCGTCCCAATATCGGATTGCGCGGAGCAGGACCGGAACGGACCTCGAAGATCACGGTCATGGAGGATGGTATTCTGGTGGCACCGGCCCCTTACTCCGCACCGGCAGCGTACTACTTCCCCACTGCGGGACGGATGAACGCCATCGAGGTGGTCAAGGGAAGCAGCCAGGTCCGCTTCGGTCCGCTCACCACCGGTGGTGCCATCAACTTCCTGTCCACACCCGTTCCTGAACGGACCAGCGGGATGGTCGCGGCATGGGGAGGGTCCTTTGGCGCGCGGAATCTGCATGCGCGAGCTGGGACCGAGGTGGGACAGTTCGGAGTGTTGCTCGAGACCTTCCAGCAAGCATCAGACGGGTTCAAGGTATTGGACAATGATGGACCGACGGGCTTCACCAAGGGTGACAACCTGATCAAGCTGAATTGGCACAGCAAGGCTGCGGCCCGCGTGCAACACGCTGTGGCGCTGAAGGCGAACACCACCCGTGAGACCAGTGATGAGACCTACCTGGGTCTGTCACGTGCCGACTTCGCCGACACCCCGTTCCGGCGATATGCCGGTTCCCAGTTCGACCGGATGGATGTGGACCATGACCTCCTCACCGCACAGTATGCCATCTCCCTGCCGAAAGGGCCCAAGATCGTGGCGACGCTTTACCGCACGAACACCTACCGCAATTGGTACAAACTGGATCAGGTGGTGGACAGCAGCGGTACGCGTGTGGACATTGCAGAACTTCTGGACCGGCCCGGGGAAACTGGCAACGCCTTTTCCACCGTGGTCGGAGGGGACAGCGAGGACGATGCCTTGCGCGTGAAGTCCAACAACAGGAACTACCAGACATCCGGCCTGCAGGTGATCGCCACGCATACGATCAAGCGTGAGCAGGCCGTACATGATCTCGAACTGGGCGTCCGCCTGCATAATGACCTTATGGACCGGTTCCAGTGGACGGACGGCTATCGCATGCAACAAGGCACCATGCTGCGCACCAGTTCAGGCCGTGCCGGTACGGAGAGCAATCGCGTTTCCAGCGCCGATGCGTTGGCCTCCCACGCCATGTATGACCTACAACTGGGTCGATGGGGCGTGCATCCCGGCATCCGTCACGAGCATATCGTCATGGCCGAGGATAATTATGGCACCCAGGACCCGGACCGCAGTGGCAGCAACCTGCGGACCGCCGAGAATACGGTAGACGTGCTCATTCCCGGTATGAGCGTGGATATGGATGTCACTCCGACGACCATGGTGTTCATGGGTGTGCACCGCGGATTCTCCCCTCCCGGCACCAACCCCGAAACGCGCCCGGAGAACAGCGTGAACTATGAGCTGGGCACCCGTCACCAGGTCCGCTCGCTTGATCTGCAGGTCATCGCGTTCTTCAACGACTACAGCGAACTGCTTGGATCGGACATGGCCGCTGGCGGTGGCGATGGCTCCGGCGACATGTTCAATGGAGGTCGGGCCACCGTGGCCGGTGTGGAGTTCTTTGCCAGCTACGACCCCTTGATGCGCCGTGACCTGGGCATCCGGCTTCCCATCGCGGTGGGCTACACGTTCACCGATGCACGCTTCGGATCGAGCTTCCAGAGCACCTTTGAAGGATGGGGCAGCGTGGTGGAGGGTGACCGGATACCTTTCATTGCCGAGCACCAAGTGAACGTACGGATCACGCTCGAAGGATCACAAGGCAACGTGTCATTGAACCTTAACCACATGGGGGCCATGGCCTCCTCGGCCGGTCCAGGTGCAGGTGATGCGCAGCAACAGATACCTGCGTTCACGGTGCTCGACATTAGCGGAACCTACCGACTTTCCAAGCAGATGGAGGTGTTCGGCACGGTCCAGAACCTGGCCGATGAGGTGTACATGGTCTCCCTGGTCCCCGCCGGCGCCCGTCCGGGACTGCCACGCACCGTGCAGGCAGGGGTCCGGTTCAGGCTGTGATCGGCCACCATCAGGGAAGCTGTTCCTCGCGGATGTTCGTGGGGATCGTTCCACCGATGTTGCTCAGTACGGGGTCACGGTCGTTCCCCTGGCCCGTATATTTCACGAGACCGTCCATGTTGACATCGGCACTGAGGTATCCGCCGACGGTCGCCGTGGGGGTTGTGCCTCCAATGGCCTGCAGGATGGGATCGCGATCGTTGTTCTGGCCCGTATACCGCAGCGCATCGTCCGCATTCACATTGCCGGACCATTGCGCACGTTTGCCGTTGACCAGGGGGGCGCGCGCCTCCGTGCCGAAGGTGGCCTGGGTGGCCAGCGTAAGATCAAGGCCTACGGGGTCCGCACCGAAGACCAATGGCGCGGCGCTCATCACACCCAGGTGATTACGATGACGAACGGCCACGTAATACTGATCGGCCGGCACGTTGAACAGCAGCCGTGCATAACCATCGGTGCCGACCACATCCCCATCACACTGCAACAGGGCGCTGCGGGTGGCCACCAGCACGCTGGGGTTAAGCTTGTTCCGCAGTTCGACCACCACCCAGTCAACCACCGCGTTCTTGCCGGTCTGGGCAAGGACCGGGGCACCTGCGGTCTCCCCGCCTCCACCCACATGGGCGTATCCCAGTGATGTGTAGGGTTCTGTGGTGGGCACCAGCCCTGCCGTGCGAAGGTCATTGCGCATGAGGGCCGTGGTCGGATCCCAACAACCCTGCAACTGTGTGCGGACCAAAACACCGGGCAGGCAGTTCTGCCAGCGGGCCAAAGCCGATCCGGGGATCACCACGCGGGTGCCGTTGGTGGGTGTCTGCCAGCGAAGTGCGAGGTGGTCGCCCCCACTTCCCTCCTTCTGGAGCATCTCCACGTAGTAGAACTTACCGGCCACCAACTGGATCGGTGCGCTGGTCTGTGAACTGTACTTGCTGTACTCGGTCTGCTCTGTCCAACCGGGAACATTGCAGATGATCTGCTTCAACAAGGGATCGGCATTGGGGCTCAGGTATACCACGGAGGCATCATCCGAGGTGGCCGTGAAGACGTACGTGCCCGTTGTGGGAGCGATGATATAACCACGTATCCGGGTTCCGAAGTTGCTCTGCACGGAGGTTCCCACTTGGAAGGATGTCGGGAAGGACGTGGAGGTCGGGTTGTTCGGATAGTTCGGGCTGTTCACCAGATCGGCGACCGTGGTGCCCGCTATGCCGGCGAAGTACTCCCGGAGCACACTGCCCGTGGCCCCCACACATTGGGGCGGATCAAGTGTCACCACGGTGATCACCCGTGTGGCCTGGCCCGTCAGCCCATCATCATCCGTCACGGTCAGCGTCACATAGTGATCTCCGCTCTCCGTGAAGGTCTTCACCGGAGCCGGCAAGCTGCTCGAGGTGCCATCGCCGAAATCCCATAGGTAGCTCACGATCGTCCCTGGATCATAGGAAGAGGTGCCGCTGAGGTTCGCCACCAGCGGCCCCTGCCCCGCGCTCACGGAAGCGGAGATGATCGCAGTGG
Organism: Chryseobacterium gleum; assembly: GCA_945872795.1. Lineage (GTDB taxonomy): Bacteria > Bacteroidota > Bacteroidia > Flavobacteriales_F > PHOS-HE28 > PHOS-HE28. The sequence goes on along the minus strand of CAMCAZ010000028.1, from coordinate 10,262 downwards.
GCGCGATGACCTGGCAACGCGGATAAAGCAAGTGCTCCACCGTGGTGGAAAGGCCGCCAGCATCGGTGACGGTCAGTGAAATGTTGTAGAAGTAGGTCTCCCCATCACAGCCCACACCGCTGATCACTGTGCTGGTGCTCGGCGTGACGTCAATGGGCTCGGGATGCGTGTGCGTGTTGTGATGGAACGTGGTCCGCCAAGCGTAGGTGAGCTGCCCGGCGCTATGCTCCAGATCGTTGACAGCGGCCTGCAATTGGTAGACCGTATCCACCCCGATCGGATAGGTGCCCCCGTTCAGGAAGCTCGTGATCGCCACAGCCGGTGGCGTATTGTTCACGGATACAAGGAGCTGCGAGACCGCTGACTGACCCAAATTGTCCGTGACGGTCAGCGTCACATTGTACGTGGTGGGTACACCGGGCGGAGCAGTGAAGACATGCGTGCCGTTGGCCTGCGTGCTCGTGTTCCCATCGCCATAGTTCCACAGATAGCTCAGGGCCCCGTTCTCCGGATCGGAACTGTTGCTTCCCGTGAATTGAACTGAAAGGGGGCCTGGTCCGTACTGAACGTCCTGTTGAGCGACCGCAACGGGCGGAAGGTTCACCGCAAGGGTGTAACAGATCCGACGGATCTCGTTCGTGTTGTATTTCATGTACCACACACAGCCGTCCGGGCCGCCGCCGATCCAGGTGACGGCACCCAGCCCTGTGGCGAAATCATGCACGCTGACCGGCTGGTCGTTCGCGTCGAACTTGAACCGGCGGATCCACCCGCCCGCGTAGTCGCCATGGAAGCTGCTGTTCTGATATCCGGCGGGCATGTTCTGGCCCGCCATGTGCGGCCCGGCGATGGCCGCGAAGCCGCCGAAAAGTGGGCCGGGTACAGGAGCACCGGGTGCATTGAGGTCAAAGGAGACGGCGGTGCTTCCACTGAAGCCAGCACTCCGGGCCTGATTGCCGTGCCGCCAGTCGATCGCAGGACGCGCGTGAAAGTGCTTGGCAGTGCTGTTCGGGATCTGTACGCCGGGAGAACAGGAATTGGGGTGGGCGTTCAGGTGGATGGGCGTGTCCTGCTTGAGCAGGTCGATGAAGCGGAAGAACTGCTGGGTGCAGGTGATGCCGTTGTACAGTGGGTTGGGCTCATCCAAGTTCGCGACCTGTGTGTTCCCATAGGAGCCTTGCAGGTCCATGCCCTCGTAAAGCGGCCATCCGAAGTTCATGCCCCCCTCATAGCACACGTTCAGGTCCTCCCATACGTTCCAGCCCACATCGCCGATGTAAAGGGTGCCGGGGTCACCCGCGGTGGGATCGGTGCTTCCTGTGCCCGGATGGATCGCGGCACGATAGGGATTGCGCAGGCCCAAAGCCCAGCTGCGCGACTTGGGCGAGCGTGGGGCGGAGGCATCGTACCACGGATTGCTGGGCAGTCCGTCCCCTGTTTCCGGATCAAGGCGAAGCACCTTGCCGTTGAAGCTGTTCACCATCTGTGAACGCAGCGCACCCACGTTCTCCGAGGGGCGGATGATGCCATCGGTGAGGGCTTGCGACCAGTACGTCTCCGACGCGCTTCCCACATCCGTGCTGCCGTAACTGGCCCCATCGCCCACCGTGGCCAACAGGGTGCCATCCCTGCCGAACATCAGTGAACCAGTGCTATGTGACTCATGCAACAATGGGACACCGGTCTGACGGGTCTCCCCCAGCAGCACAACGCGGCTCGCCGGATCCACCGTATTGTAGGACGGGCCGATGGCCGTGTAGCGCGTGATCCGCATGATCGTCGCGGCGTAATACTCGTTCGTGGCGGCATTGTAAGCGCCCGTGCCGAAGTTCATCAGGTGATGACGGTCCACCGCATACATCATGTAGATGCGCCCGTTGGTGGTGAACTGGGGATCCAACGCGAATCCCAGGAATCCGTGGTCGCGCCAGTTCCCTACTTCGGGCTGGATATCGATCAGTGGCTGAGCGAGCCGCACACCGTTCTCGATGATCCAGACCCGTCCACGCTTCTCCCACACATAGGTCCGCCCGTTGTCATCCCAAGTGGCGCCCACAGGCTCGCTCCAACCTCCCATCACCAACGCATCGCTGAAATTGGGTGGCAGGGTCTGCGCCTGTATTGCTCCGGAGCGCAGGCCCAAAGCCACGAACAGGGCGACCGATGACAAGAGAAAAGTGTTGCTCAGGTGCCAGGCCGAACGGGCGTGAACTATCGACATCGTCTATGGTATTTTTCAATCTATCGATAATATTATTGCTTTCGTCGACATTTGTCAAGTCCTGACCCTCGTAATTTTCTTGGCCATCTTTGATTCCAACACAATTGTCCGACCCCATGCCAAGCCTTCATCTTCCATGATCATCCGTCTGTTCATCGGCACGGTCGTTTCCATCGAACAGGCGAAGTGTTTGGAGCATGCTGCCGGGGCTGAGTTTAGCGCACCGTGTTGGCGCATCGCTCCCCTGGCCCAGTGGCATGTCACCGCTTTGTTCCTGGGTGAACGCGATGCCCGTTATCTGGAGGACTACCGGATCAAAGTAGCGCGCGTGGCTGAACGAACCCCACCCATCGAACTGGTCGAAGGACGGATGGTGACCATGCCCAAGACCGACCCGACGATGCTCTGGACCCGTTTTCAACCTCACCCCGGGTTGACCCAGCTTCACCATGATCTGGCCGCCGAATTCGGCGTGGAACCATCACACTACATCCCCTATTGGCCGCATATCACCATGGGGCGTTCCAAAGGCAAGCCACCGGAGATCGTCGATGGTCCTGTGCTGGTGAAGGAACTAATGCTGCGAGAACTGACGCTGTTCCGGTCTAAGCCGGGAGAGCAAGGGTCGGTCCACGACCCCTTGGCCACCTGGCCGCTTAGCGGAAGAGGTCCATTGGGCCCAGAGGTGGCGGGCTGAACTACGAACGGTCCAAGGGCTCGATCCGGGTATCGCCGAAAGAGCGTTTGCGCAGCACATGGAAGAGCCGTGCGATGGAACTGGCATAGGGACCCTCGCCTTTCATCCTTCGCCCTGCCTGTCCATCGTGCATCCGGCCGCCGTGCAGGGAGCTGGTCTGTGCGATGACCTTGGCGGCCCGATCCGCGAAATGGCGCTCCAACCAAGCCCTGAACACGGGTTCCACGGCACCATTGGTCCGCAGCACGGTGTAACTGGCCGTGCGCGCTCCGGCCTGGGCCGCGGCTTTCAACAGGGCCGGTACTTCCGGCTCGTTCAGCGTGGGGATGATCGGCGCGATCATCACATGCACCGGGATGACGGGTTGCGACACTAGGTATGGGTTCAGGCTCCAATGGAACGGCAGGTCGGCACTATCCACCCAGTTCACGATCGTGCGGGGGTGGGTCCCGATGAAGGTCGTTGGCACCACCTCCTCGTCCTCCTCATCGATCCCCTCCGGTTCGAAAACACCTCGTTCCTGAGCCATGAAGCGGTTGTGCACCTGCGCCTTGGCCCCCGCCCCTTGACGTCCTTTTTGTCGATCAGGGAATGCACAAACGACTCATCGAAGGCGATCCCCTGACATTCCTCTGACGATCTGCCGGATACCTTTACGGCCAGAACGAATTGCCCACGATGCCGCGAACGCTCCTTCTTCTTGCTCTTCTGTCCGTAGGCTGTTCCGATGCCCCCTCCACCGATCAAAGCGCTACGGCCCCTGCGTCCGACACCACGGCCACCCGGGACACGCTGATCCATCCCGACGAGCGGCACTTCAAGACCTTGAAACAATTGACCTTCGGCGGGGACAACGCGGAGGCTTATTGGAGCTTTTCGGGCGATAAGCTGGTGTTCCAATCCAACAATCCCGGCTGGGAAGAAAGTTGCGACCAGATCTACGTGTTCAACCCGTTCACGGATGACCTCAGGAACACTCCTCCTCCCAAAGTGAGCATCAATGGTGGCCGCACCACCTGCAGCTATTTTCTCCCGGGCGATAGTCTGGTGCTCTTCGGTAGCACTCACGAAGGCGGTCATTCCTGCCCGGCACGTCCTGAGCGTCGCTCGGACGGAAAGTATGTGTGGCCCATTTACCCCAGCTTCGACATCTATGTCAGCGACCTGAAGGGGATCATCCGTAAACAGCTGACCACCACCCCAGGATACGATGCCGAGGCTACCGTGAGCCCGAAAGGTGACCGGATCGTCTTCACCAGCATGCGCGATGGCGACATGGAACTGTACACGATGAACATCGATGGCACCGACGTCAAGCGGGTGACCAACACCTTGGGTTATGATGGAGGTGCATTCTTCAGCCCCGATGGGACCAAGCTCCTCTGGCGCGCCAGCCGACCCGGTACGAACGAGGAGATCGAGGAGTACAAAGCATTGTTGAAGGAAGGCTTGGTAAAGCCAACGGACATGGAACTTTATGTGGCCAACGCGGATGGAAGCGATGCCCGAAGGATCACCACGCTGGGTCAGGCCAATTGGGCGCCCTATTGGCACCCCAGTGGAGAGAAGATCCTCTTCGCCAGCAATCACAAAAGCCCCCGAGGGTTCCCCTTCACCCTCTTCCTGATCAACGTGGACGGCACAGGACTGGAACAGGTGAGCTACGGGGATACATTCGATGCCTTTCCCGTATTCAGCCCGAACGGCAGATATTTGGTCTTCAGCAGCAATCGCAACAACGGCGGAACACGCGAGACCAACCTGTTCCTGGCCGAATGGCAAGACTGATGCAGATCCGTGATCGGACATGAAGCAGGAACTCGGTAATGGTGGTTCCGGCAATGGGTGGATGGACCGCCTTGGACGTCGGTGGGGAGTTTCGCCGACCCGGGTCCTTGTGATCTTGCTGGTGTTCGCCTGTACCGGGTTCACCGTGATGTTCCTCAAACGACCCGTGGTGACCTGGGTCTCAGGCGTCGGCGATGCATCGATCTGGTTCTCCGTGGCCTACTACCTGCTGATCCTTCCGGTCTACAACCTGATCCTGCTGATCTACGGAGCCCTGTTCGGACAGTTCCAGTTCTTCTGGGAATTCGAGAAACGCTTCCTGAACAGGCTGTTGGGCCGTCGTTAGGACACTTCATCCAAGTGGCGGACCACCCGCTTTGCCTGGCCGACCGGATCTTTCCTGAGCTGGCATTCCCAGCAGGTGACCACACGCCAGCCTTCGGCTTTCAAGGCCCTCACCGCCCGGGCATCCCGAGCCTTGTTGGCATCAAGCTTCGCATTCCAGAAGTCCGTGTGGCTCTTGGGTCTTGGGGGAGAGCAGTATGGACAGCCGTGCCAGAAACAACCGTGCACGAACACGGCCACCCTTCGGCCCACGAAGGCGATATCGGGTCGGCCGGAGGCTTTCTTGTAGTGCAGGCGATAACCCGTCCAGCCCAATGCCCTCAGGGCCTGGCGTAGCGCCAGCTCGGGTCTGGTGTTGCGCGCCCTGATGCGGCTCATGGTGGCGCTGGTGCGCGCATCCACGGGCACGGGTGCACGTCCGTCACGCAGGTACTTCCGTGGCTCCATGCCACAAGGTAGGCGCCGGTTCAGTCCAACTTGCCACGCGGCGTAGCGCCGGCCAACTGTTCAGGGCGGGCCTCCTGCTCATAGACCAACTGGCTGCAGGCCTCCCCGTTCCTGAAGTAGAACGTACCGCCCCATTTGTGGAAGACCTTTCGGTACTCGGTGACCGTCCCGCCCATTTCCAATCTCACGATGGTCATCACCTTGGTGGGTTCCACCACCAGTTCCTCATGGCGCACAGGATGATCCTCCTCCACCACGTTCTCCGGTCGGGTCTCCTCCCCTTGGGCCGTTCGGGCCATGATCAACGGGGATGACTCCTCCTGCACGACCGGCGCGGTGGTCCTGCGCAGATCTCCGCCTTCGTGGGCCGTTGCTCCAACTCCGTCACGGGGTACGGCAGGTGTGCGAGGTTCATGCTTCGGTGCGGCAGGTTTACGCTCGGCGATCACCACAGGAGGTGTGGCAACGACCGCCACTGGCGCCATCGCTGCAGGGGCCACCTTCTGGGTCTGCACCAACTGGTCGGCTTTTCGTGCTTCAGCCTCCTGGCGTGCCTGGGCTGCGGCCTGTTCCTTTTCTGCTTTAAGCGCGGCCTGTGCCTTTGCCTGATCGGCCTTGGCCTGCAGTTCAGCCTGCTTCTTCGCTTCGGCTACCAACCTTTCCTTGTTCCTGGCTTCCTCTTCGTTCTTGCTGGCCTCCTCCTTCTGCTTCTTCTCCACCGCCGCCAAGGTCTGCTGCAACTGTGACTGAATGGACTTGGTGTAGTCCGTATCGTAGTCGAAATCGCCCATGCCAGCTTCGTACCTGATCACCCCCACGGGCTGGTTGAAGACCACGATGTTCACGTCATCATATTGCTTGAAGATGGAAACGGCGAAGTCGAACGGGGTGAATGCATCGCCCGCCGCGTCACCCGGAACCTTGGTATTGAAGGAGAGTTTCTTCGCTACGAACCCGTCCTTCTCAAAAGAGAGGATGTAGCTGGCCTGCAGGTCCAGATCCAGGCTGAACTTGGCCAGACCGCTGGTGAGCGTGCGCTCCTTGACCCCATTCTTGTAGACCACTACGCGGGTCCCGGACATATCACTTCCATCGACTTTCATGCGGCCATTGACCGTGAAGCGGCCCTGAGCCATCGACGCCATCGCGAGCAACAGTGCGCAGACCATCAGGATCGGTCTGATCATCAAAAGCGGGTGCGTGAACATGGGAAGTGCGCAGTTCATGGACGCCCGTTTACGTCCAGGCATCCTTCAAGGTTCGCTTCGACATGTTCGTAACCTACCACGGACCGACGCGTAAAACCGCTTCGTCACACTCATCTTTCGGACCTGCATGCGAACAATGTTCCTGTCCATCCTCCTCTGTGCCTTTCACGGGGCCGGTGCGCAATACCTGGCTGACAACACCCGCCAGGGATCCATGGAGGAGACCTTCCGCAGAGGCGAACAAGCCTACCGAGCGGGCGATCACGAACGGGCCATCCAGGAGTACAATGACGTGTTGGCGCGGGACAGCGAACACTTGAACGCTTATCTGCAGCGGGCGTTCTGCCATGCCATGCTCAATGACCATGGATCGGCCGTGAAAGACCTCGACCAGGTGATCCAACGCAAGCCCGATCACCTCTGGGCATATACCTGCCGTAGTGCATCCCGTTCGAAATTGGGACGGCACCAGGAGGCCATAGCCGACCTTGACCGTGCATTGGAACTGGATCCCCGGAACGAGGAGGCACTTAATAACCGGGGATGGTCACACAAGGCACTGGGCGATATGGACGCTGCTTGCCGGGATTGGACCACAAGCCGGAAAATGGGCAATGCCGAGGCCCGCATCATTCTGACCAACAATCGCTGCAAATGAGCCCGAAGCGCCTCTTTCTTCTCCTCATCCTGGTCTCCATTGGGTTCTGGGCCGGTGCCCAGGACCAGAGCTATGCCGATTGCCTGATGAAAGTCTCCAGCAAATGGGGCGCACCATGCGAGAAGTGCGAGATCTACAAGGAAGGGTTCAAGCGCGATTTCAGCTCCACCTATCAGGTGGACCTGAAAAATGCCTGCAACGAACTGATCGAGGTGAAGGTGGCCATGCAGGAGAAGAACGGCCAGTGGCGGACTTTTCCCTTGAAGGCCCTCGCACCCAATGAGACCCTGAACGCCTTTGCCTGTGTGGGTACCGGCAGGTACATGTACTGGGTGCGCCGGGTGAATGATACGGAGACCAACATCCCCACCGACCAGGAGATCATCACGGAATATCGGCAACGGTGACACCATTCAACAGAACCATGCAAGGGCCGGTCACAACCGGCCCTTGTTGCTTATACACCATACCCTGTTGAACATCGGCTCCATGACCGGTGCGGCACCCACCCTTGGTCATGCAACTTTGAGCCTCTGCCATCCGCACCGGCCCCTACATGTCCACCAAGCGCTTTCACATCGATCGTACGGAGACCTCTCCGCAGGTCGACCTTGACCTGGAATCGGGGTCCATTGAATTCATCGGAAGGTCCCTGCCCTACAATTCCGAACAGTTCTACGCCCGTGTCTACCGCTGGCTCGATGAATACCTTCAGGAACCCAAGGAAGAGACCACGGTGAACCTGAAGCTCGACTACCTGGACACCAGCTCAAGCAAGCACCTGTACAACATCTTCCAGAAGCTCGATGCCATCAGCGAGCGTGGACAGAAGGTACAGGTGAATTGGCATTTCGAGAGCGGCGACGACGAGATGGCCGAGACCGGCAAGGATTACCAGAGCTTCTTCCGGCTCGACTTCGCCTTCATCGAGGTCAACGAGCTTTTCTGAGTCCGGCGCCTCTTTCGAAGCCAGGCTGCCTGGTCAAGGCTGACCGCCCACCTGCACTATTTTAGGCCTCGCGCCGCACGCTCTTCATGTGTGCCTGCTGGATGGTGCATCCCATGGAACCCCGAAAATTCTTCACGCTCCAACAGCTCTGTGCCTCCATCAAGAAGCGCATCGAGGCCGGCACGGAGGGGCGCTCCTTCTGGGTGAAGGCGGAGGTCGCGGGCATCAATGCACAGAAACACATCTATCTCGATCTGGTCCAGCACCACGAAGGTGCCCGCGTGGCTGTTCTGCGTGGCATCATCTGGCAGTACCGGTTGCGCGCGATCAGGGACGTTCTGGGCGATGAGCTTCCCAACATCCTCCGTCAGGGCGCGGAGATCCTGTTCCTGGCCAGTGTGCATTACAGCGAAGTGTACGGCATCAGCCTGCACATCGAGGAGGTGGACCTCTCCTACAGCCTGGGGGAACTGGAGCGCAGGAAACGCGCCACGATCGATACCCTGCGCGCCGAGGGGCTGTTCGACCTCAATCGCGCACTGCCCGAACCCATGGTCATCCAACGGATCGCCCTGATCGCCTCCGTGGGATCGGCCGCCTACACGGACCTGGTGCAGCACCTGAGGACCAATGAGCACGGATACCAGTTCCATGTTCAGGTCTTCCCCTCAGCCGTTCAGGGTGATCATGCCCCGCAGGAACTCCGCGCGGCGTTGGCCGCCATTGATACGACCCTCTTCGATGCGGTGGTGTTGATCCGCGGCGGGGGATCGAAGCTTGACCTCGAGGCGTTCAACGACCTGGCCCTGTGCCGCGACGTGGCACTGCTCCCCATCCCCCTGATGACCGGCATCGGGCATGACGTGGATGTTTCCGTGGTGGACATGATCGCGAAGAGCCCGCACAAGACCCCTACGGCCATTGCGGACCACCTGATCGACAAATGCCTCTATTTCGAGACCAGCCTCAACGCTTTCCTGGTGGGCATCCAGCGCGTGATGAGCGATACGTTCACCGAACGCAAGGAGCGTATGAGCACCTTCGCCGAGATGCTGCGCCAGCGGCCCCGGTCCTTCTGCCAGCAGCAGCGTGGCGACCTCCACACCTCCGTGGGACAGTTCGCGCGCAACGCCACGGAACAGATGAAGGGCCGCAGCAGACAGATGGACCAGCATGTGCACGCCCTCGGCGTGTTCCCCTTGCGACGGATGAAACAGGTGGAGGAACCGCTGCTCCGTGAAATGCAGCTCACCTTGGACCAGCTCGCCCACACGGGCCTGCGCTCCCTGCTAGACCGCGTGAACGGGATGCGCGATGCCATCCGACTACTGGATCCGGAAAAGACCATGGCACGCGGCTTCAGCGTGGCCAGGCACCAGGGTAACGTGGTCACCACCACCGATGAACTGCAGGTGGGCGACGTTCTGGAGACCACCTTTGCACAGGGCCGGGCATGGTCCACCATCAACACCATTGAGCCCCATGGCTGAGGAACGAATGACCTACGAGAAGGCGTACGATGAACTGGAGGCCATCATGCAGGAACTGCAGGAGGACAAGATCTCCGTGGACGCGCTCACGGCCAAGGTGAAACGTGCTGCCGAATTGATCACCTTTTGCAACGACATGCTGCGCAGCACCGAAGCGGAGGTGAACAAGATCGTGAAGAAGCTGGGGCTGTAGGCCCCGACGATCAGCCTAAAGCAGTTCGTTCGCCAGGTTCGCCAAGGGGCTGCGCTCACCTTTCTCCAACGTGATGTGCGAGAACAGCGGATCGCCTTTGGCCTTGTCGATGAGGTAGCTGAGACCGTTGCTCTCCGTGTCCAGGAAGGGCGTGTCGATCTGGTGCACATCACCGGTGAAGACGATCTTGGTCCCCTCCCCGGCCCGACTGATGACCGTCTTGATCTCCAGCGGAGTGAGGTTCTGTGCTTCGTCCACGATGAAGA
>CAMCAZ010000027.1 GCA_945872795.1 Chryseobacterium gleum | reverse complement strand
TCGAACAGGACCTGGAACAGCACCCAGAGGTAGAGCAGCGCCACGCTATAGAGCATGGTGGGGATCGTCCACAGCCCCAGTGCGGAGACCACGCCGAGGAGCAGTGCCGCCATGGGGTCCGTACGCCGCACCAACTGGCGACCCAGGATCAGACCCACCACCAGCAAAAGCCAGGTGATGCTGTAACCGCGGCCCAGGGCACTGTACTCCACCAGCCCCCCGCTGGCCGCCACCAGTGCCAGGGCCATCAGGGCGATGTAGCGGTTGAACACGGCGCGTACGAAGAGGTAGAACAGGGGCATCACCAGCACACCCGCGAGGAGGGCGGGCAGGCGCAGGGCGGTACGCCCCACGCCGAACAGCCCCGTACTGAGCTTCACCAACAGGGTGTGGAGGATGTGGTTGTTCGGGTAGGAGTAATCGGAGAGCAGCACATGCCAGGGCCGGCTGGCGTAGTAGGTGTAGGTGAAGGCCTCGTCGTAGATCACCGGCAGGCCCAGGGCCCAGACCCGGAGCGCAACGCCCCCCACGATGAGCAGCAGCACCAAACGCTTGTGACGGCTGGAGGTCTGTCGCTGGTAGCGCGTCACCCGCTCCATGACATCGGCCCGGAACGTGCTCCACGCCGCGCCCAGTCCCGTTCCCCTGCGGATGCGAGGGAAGAGCAGCAGCAGGGCCACCACCAGGCCTGCAAGCCCATAGGCCGTCGACCGAAGGGACTGCAACACCCGGGCATGGAAGGCCGGCGTGTAGCTCTCCACCTCGCCATCGGGTGCTTGGGCGGCGAGGTACTGTTGGACCGTGGTATATGAAAGTTCCGAGGCCCACCAAGCTCCCCCGCCGGTGAAGATCACCAGGAGCAACAAGGTGACGTAGAGGAACAGCGAGCGCCGCACAGGGGAACGATCAACAGGGACCGCTTAGATGCGCAAAATGGATCAGCGCGTGACCCGGTCCATGGAGATGATGCTGTCCACCACGTACTTGCTGTGCCCGCGCCAGGGAAGGGCCGCCAGGTATTCGCGGTAATGCACATTGAACTGGTTGCCACTATTGGCCATGAGCTGCTCAGCCACCTTCGCGTCACTGACCGAGAACAGGAACTCGAAGCTCTGCAGGGTGCCGTTCTGGCTGCGGATACCGGTCTGGATCATCTTCCCCTCGTAGGTCTTGAAGAGCACCCCCTTGTGCACCATGTAGTTGAGCTCTCCGGCCTTGGCGCCCGTGCCAAATACCCAGAAGTAGCGGAAGTAGCCCACGATACCGAACACGAGCACCACGACCAGAATGACCTTCCAAAGATGTTTGCGCATGACGCCAATGGATTGATGGTCCGAAGATAGCCGCAGCGGACCGATCGCGAGAGAACGCCGCTCATCCCCTTCGCTACGCCGTTCGTCACTTCACAGTACTTTGCCTTGCATAGTACCAACTCATGCCCGTATGTTTGCATCGTCAAGTACTAGAAGCAACGCACATGAACGTCGAGAACACCAAAGCGCAGATGCGGAAGGGCGTGCTGGAGTACTGCATCCTGAGCATCCTGGCGCAGGGGGAACTGTATCCTTCGGACATCATCGGCAAGCTGAAGGAGGCGAAGCTGATCGTGGTGGAAGGCACGCTCTACCCCCTGCTCACCCGGTTGAAGGATGCCGGCCTCCTCACCTACCGCTGGGAGGAATCCCGCTCAGGACCACCCCGCAAGTACTACAAGCTCACCACCGTGGGCGATAAGTTCCTCAACGAGCTCGACCAGACCTGGGATGAACTGAGCCAAGCTGTCAAGAAGACCACCCGGAAGAACGCACAACGATGAAAAAGACCCTCACAGCCAACATCAGCGGCACGGTGTTCCATATCGAGGAGGACGCCTACGACCGATTGCAACGGTACCTCAGCACCATCCGGGCCCAGTTCACGGGCACCGATGGGCGGGAGGAGATCATGGCCGACATTGAAGCCCGCATTGCCGAGCTGTTCACCGAACGCCTTGACGGGCGACGCCAGGTGGTGAACGTGGATGATGTGGAGCACGTGATCGGCATCATGGGCCAGCCGGAGGACTACATGGACGGCGCGACCGAGGAGAAAAAGGAGGAACGCTCCGAGGGCCCTGGTGCCGGCTGGAGCGCCGCGGGCAGCGCTCGCACCGGCAAGCGCCTGTTCCGCGACCCCGAGGACAAGTGGGTGGGTGGCGTGCTCGGGGGTGTGGGTGCCTACTTCAACGTCGACCCCTTGATCCTGCGCCTGATCTACCTGGTGTTCCTGTTCCTTGGCTTCGGCTTCATCCTCTACTTCATCCTGTGGGTGATCGTCCCCCGCGCGAACTCGGCGGCCGACATGCTTCAGATGCGGGGCGAGCCGGTGAACGTGGAGAACCTCAAACGCATGTTCGAGGAAGGTGCCGAGCGTTTCCAGCAAGGCGCAAAGACCGTGGCCGAAGAGGCTGAAGAGCTGGGCAAACGCTGGTCAGCCTCGGCCAACCAGCCCTGGAGCGGCACCAGTGGCAATGGGCTCGAGAACTTCCTGCGCGCTGTCTTCAAGGTCGTCGGCAAGGTGGTGGGCGTCGTGTTCCTCATCATCGGCGCATTGATCACACTGATCCTCATCGGTGCGCTCATCGGCGGCGGCACCGTCACCTACGACAGCCTCACCGGCCTGGGCGGTACGGGCCTCTTCGAGCTCAGCTCCATCGTGTTCGACACCCCGGCCCATGCCTTCTGGTTCATGCTCGCTGTGCTGCTCCTGGTCCTCATCCCGGCCATCGGGCTCTTCATCGGCGGCTTCCGCCTGCTTACGGGCATGCGCTCGCCGCGTTGGTTGGGCTGGACGCTGAGCACCGCCTGGAGCGTGGCACTGGGGATCGCCATCGTCATCGGCGCACGGCTGGGCAACGACTTCACACGCCAGCAGAATTCCCATGAGGAGGTGCCCCTTGCACAGCCCATCGGACAGACGCTGTACCTCGATGTGCACGAGATGCAGGGCCTGGGCAAGGACTGGTCCGTGGCCTTCGACAAGGGCCGTGTGGACTGGGACATGGAAGGGCTGAAGGTCACCGATGACAGCATCCACGGTGCTTGGGCGGAACTGGACGTGGTGGCCAGCACGGACAGCCTGTTCCACCTCTACGTGAGGCGCGAGGCGAACGGCCGCAGCTCCAAAATGGCGCTGGCCCGGGCCTCCCACACCTCCTACACCTACGTGCAGCAGGATTCGTTGGTACGCTTCTCGCCCTGGGTGGACATGCCCAAGGAGGACAAGCTGCGGGCACAGCAGGTGCGCTTCATCGTGCACGTGCCGGTGGGCCGGGCGGTGCACTTCAACGGAGGCATCGGGCTGTTGCTGGATGATGTGAAGAACGTGAGCAACACCTGGGACAGTGACATGGTGGGGCGCACCTGGACCATGACCACCTATGGACTGAACGACCTGGTGACACCCGAAGAGGTGCCGGACGTCGTCCCCCCTGCCCCACCCGCGCCGGTGGAACCCTCGGTAAAGGATGATGGACCAGCGCCATCAGCCCCCGGCTCCGAGCCCCGTGAGCAGAGGATCTCAGCCACCCTGCCCAGCTTGTTGGAACTGATCGTCCCGCATAGCTGACCGCCTTTGCCGCTCCGCACAGGCTGCCGCAACGAGGGATGCACCGCAGTCTGCCCGACGCCCTGCGTCCCCGCCCACCGGCGGGTCGCGGGGCGGCATTGTTCATGGGGGCGGCCACACTAACCTCCGACTATTTCGGAGGAAGCGGCATCTTGAACCGCAGGAAATGGGAGCACCTACCTTCGCAACGTTTCCCGGCGACGAAGTGCTGCGGATACCACCCCCATGACCAAAGCCGCCAAGATCAAGGCCTTCAACCCCAACGACCCCGCTTCGGCCGATGCGGGCATCTATGGCTTGCCTTTCACCGCTGCCGAATCCGACATCGTGCTGCTGCCGGTGCCTTGGGAAGTGACCACCAGTTATGGGGGCGGCACTTCGTTGGGACCTGATGCCATTCTGGAGGCCAGTTTCCAGGTGGACCTGTTCCACCCTGAATTCCCGGGTCTGTGGAAACGCGGGATCCACATGGACGAACTGCCCGAAGCGCTGCTGCAGCAGAGCAAGGCCTTGAAGAAGGATGCCAAGCATGTGATCGACCTGCTGGTGCACGGCGGCGATGCGAAGAAGAAGGCCAAGGCCGCGAAGGCCCTGGCCCGCATCAATGCGGAATGCGCGGTGATGAACGACTGGGTGGAACAGCGCTGCACCTACTGGCTGGAACAGGGCAAGCGGGTGGGCCTGGTGGGCGGCGACCACAGCACACCGCTGGGCGCCATCCGTGCACAGGCGGCCCGGCACAAGAAATTCGGCATCCTGCACATCGATGCACACCTCGACCTGCGTGTGGCCTACGAAGGCTTCACCTACAGCCATGCCAGCATCCTGTACAACACGCTCCCCATCAAACAGGTGGAGCGCATCGTGAGCGTGGGCATCCGCGATTTCTGCGAGCAGGAGAACGAGGTGCTGGTGAAACACGCCGACCGGGTGAAGGTGGTGCGCAGCGCGGACATCCGCCGTCAGCAGTTCGAGGGCATCACGTGGAAGGACCAGTGCGACGCGATCATCGCCTCGTTGCCTGAGAAGGTCTACATCACCTTCGACATCGACGGACTGGACCCGACCCTGTGCCCCAACACCGGCACGCCCGTCCCCGGCGGCTTCCAGTTCGAGGAGGCCACCTACCTGCTTTCCCGCGTGGCCGCGCAACGCAGCATCATCGGCTTCGACCTGGTGGAGGTATCGCCCGGCCGGGACGAGTGGGACGCGAACGTGGGTGCGCGCCTGCTCTTCCACCTCTGCGGGATCCTGGCCAAAGGCTGAACAGGGACGTCGTTCATGTTCAAGGCTCATCGTTTCACTGGACATCCAGGAGAAGTCGTGGTTGGAGGAGCCCCGCATCCGCATCCATCGGGGGAGCCAGGTGGACCTGCCGTTCCTGGACAGCGTCCTCGCCGAGCACGGCGCACCGGAACTGATCATCGATGACGGCAGCCACATCAACGAGCACATCATCACCACCTTCAAGCACTTGTTTCCCCGCTTGAAGGAGGGAGGCTACTACGTGATCGAGGACACCCAGACCTCCTACTGGCCGGAGTTCGGTGGTGACAGCCAGGACCTGCACAACGCGCTCACGGCCATGAACCATTTCAAGGCCCTGGTGGACGGCCTGAACCACGCGGAGCTGCGCATTCCGGGCCATGTCCCGAATTATCTGGAGGCGCACATCGTTGCCATTCATTTTTACCACAACCTCATCTTCATCCGCAAGGGAAGGAACGATGAGGGTTCGAACCTGAACAAGGGAGCGGCCTGATCACCGATGTCCGCCCTACCCCAACCGCAGACTATCGACGCCCACGAGGCGGAGTACCTGTACGTGCAGCCCTCCCGGATCGCCGGCGCAGGCCATGGGCTCTTCACCGTCATCCCCATCCACCGCGGTGAGGTGGTGGCCGTCTTCACCGGTGAACCCCTCTCGCACGCAGAGGCACAGCTGCGTGCCGCCCGCGGCGAAGATGCCTACTTCGTCACCATGATGGACGGCAGCACGCTGGACAGCATGTACAGCGACTGTTTCGCCATGTATGCCAATGATGTGGAAGGTCCGGGCAACACACGCCTGCGGAACAACGCCGTGATCACGTTGGACGAGGACGACCGCCCCTGTGTGATGGCCACGCGGAACATCCGTGCGGGTGGCGAGGTGTACGTGGACTACGGCAAGGCGTACTGGGCCAAGCGCCCCCTGTGAGCGGTGCTCAACGCGCCTCCCAGGCCTGGTTCAAGGCGCCGAGGAAAGCGGCACTATGCTGCGCACCACTGACCCCGAACTTGCGATCGATCGCGAAGAAGGGCACACCACGGACACCCAACTGCCGGGCATCGGCCTCGTCCTTGCGAACGGCTTCGGTGAACTGCGTGGACGCGAGCATTTCGGCCACAGCGGCGCCATCCAGCCCCACCTCGCTCGCCAGGCGGATGAGCGTGGGAACATCCGCCAGATGGGCGCCCTCCATGAAGTAGGCCTTGAGCAGCCGCTCCTTCATGGCATCGCCCTTGTCCACTGTTTTGGCAAACTGCAAGACGCGGTGCGCATCGAAGCTGCTGCCGATCACCGCCTTGTCCATGACGTATTCCAGGCCGACGATACGTGCGCGATCCACCACACCCTGCACCCGTTGCACGGCATCCTCCCGCGTGCCACCATATTTGGACACCAACATCCCGTACATGTCGAACTCACTGCGCACGGGTGCATCGGGATCGAGCTCGAAACTGCGCCAGATCACATCCACACTGTCGCGGAACTCAAAGCCCTCCAGGGCACGTTCGAACTCGCGTTTCCCGATGTAACAGAAGGGACAGACCACGTCGCTCCAGATCTCCACGGTCATACGGTCACTGCGGGCTTCAGACATGGTCGGGTCTTCGGTAGGGGGAAGGGTGGATAGGGCACCTGCGCCTGTCCGGCAAGTCCCGCACAGCCCAAGGCCATGGCGACGAAAGAGCGGAGAAGGGATCGCAGCAGCATGTGGGGCGCAAGGTAAATGTCCGTGGGCCTCGACTAATTCGCTCCGCGCCCCAACAGGCCTGCGTGAAGAAAAACGCGGAGGCACGTCACAGACCGTTATGGGGAAGCGTTGTTTTACATCGGCTGATGCGTACGTCCCTCCTCCCCTTCCTTTGTGTGCTGTTCCTGCTGCCCTGCGCGGCCGCTGTCAGTGCGCAGGGCACCTGGCGGACCGACAGCCTGATGACGACCTGGCCCGTGCGCAAGGCCTTGCAGGAAGCGCGCAATCGGCCGCACGGTGGCGTCATCCGCCCCATGGACACCAGCGGGCTCAACCCTGCACTTCAGCGGGAATTTCCTGCGTTACCGGTGTTCGCGGATGAACGCGTGGCCGCCCTGGTGGACCTTTACGGTGAAACCCGACGCGAGCAGTTCCGGGCAATGCTGGGGATCGCCATGCCCTATTCCCCGATGATCGAAGGCCAACTGGTGGCGGCCGGTCTGCCGAGGGAGCTAAAGTATTTGCCCATGGCCCTGTCGGGCATGAACACCCTGGCCACCTCCACCACCGGCGGTGCCGGCCTTTGGATGCTTCCCCGCGCGGTCGCCGTGCGCTACGGTTGCACCGTGAACGAGCGGGTGGACGAGCGTTTCGACCCTTTCCTCAGTACCCTGGCCGCCATCCGGTACCTGAAGGACCAACGCGCACGCCACGCCACCCTGGAACTGGCGATCATGGCCTTCGCCTGCGGCCCCGCCAACCTGACGCGTGCCCAGCAACGGGCCGGTGGTGCCACGGATATGCGCAGCCTGTACCCGCATTTCGACGGCCCCGAACAGGAGGTCCTTCCCCTGCTGATGGCCTTCCTGCACCTCTCGGCGAACAGTGAACAACTGGGGATCAAACCCTTGATCGTGGAGCTGACCGAGCCGATGGACACCCTGCGCCCCACCACCGAGCTCCGGACCGTGCTGGTGGAACGGATGTTGGGCCTGCCGGGCGGCCAGCTCCGCTGGATGAACCCGGTCCTGCACGGACCCACCATTCCCGCTTACCACGGCCTGCATCTGCCCCAGGGTGACAAGCAGCGCCTGGAACTGCTGACCGATTCGATCCTGCGTTCACGCCAGGCTGAACTGCTTGCCCTGAGCAACGCATCACAGGGCCGGGACGATGTGCAACGGCTGCCGGACGGGCGCGAGGCCATCTACTACCGGGTGCGCTCCGGCGACTATCTGGGCCGCATCGCCTCCCGCTTCAATGTGCGGGTGAGCGACGTGAAGAAGTGGAACAACCTGAAGAACGATCACATCGACGTCGGCGAGCAGCTCACGATCTATGTGCCCCCTGCAAAACGCAGCCGCTTCGAGGACCAGGAGGAGGCCAACGAAAAACCGGAAGCTCAAGCCCTGACGCCAGCACCGGATGCCGCAAAGGAAGCTGCCTTCACCTGGTATACCGTCCGCAGCGGCGATTCCCTGTACCTCATCGCCAAACGCCACCCTGGCGTCAGCAGTGAACAGCTGATGAAGTTCAACGGCATCGGTCCGGACATCCGTCCCGGGCAGAAGATCAAGATCCCCGCCACACCATGAGACCGGCGCAAACACTGGGCTTCCTGTTGGCTGTGGGGCTTGCGCTGGCCGCGATCGGTGCGCTGTGGCCGCGCGATGGCATCACCCTGGCAGAGGGCGTGACCATCACGATGCCTTCACCGAAGAGCATCCTGTTCCCGGAGCAACGCGCCGAAGTGGACATCAGCGACATCGTGGCATTGCCTACGGATAGCTCATTGTCCGCTGATACGGTAGCGGTCGCCACCGTGGACAGCATGCCGCCCGGCGCACCCTTCGTGTTCGATGCGAGCAAGCTGCCTCCACTGCATGAACGGATCGCACTGCACTATCCGCAGGGTGACAAGAGCGTGCTGCACGAGCTCTTCGCCACGCTGAAGAACGCCGGACAGGGCAGCCGCCCGGTGCGTGTGCTGCACTATGGCGATTCGCAGATCGAGGGCGACCGGATCACCTCCTACCTGCGGAACAAATTGCAGATGCAGTTCGGTGGCAGTGGTCCTGGGCTGGTGTCCGTCGCCGACATCGTACCCTTCTACAGCGTGGAACGCGTGCTCTCCGACAATTGGGAGCGCTACGCTGTGATGGGACGGAAGCATCCCACCCAGAAGCACGATCGTTTCGGCGCGCTAGGGAGTTTCTCCCGCTTCACACCCATCCTCCCGGACACTGTGGGGCCGGACACCACTGTGCACCGCGCTTCGGTGCTGTTGCGGCCGGAGAAAAGGTCCTATGGCAAGGCACAGGTCTACGAGGTGTGCAAGCTCTACTACGGCTGGCACCGCAGTCCATTGACCGTGGAGCTCTGGCAGGACGGCGTCCTGGTGAGCAGCGATGAGGTGGCCCCCAGTGAAAAGCTGTTGATCCGCGAGTGGCGCTTCCCCAGTTCCTCGGGGGCTCTGGAACTCCGCTTCACCGGTGCGGACAGCCCGGACGTGTTCGGCATCTCGCTGGAAAGCAAGCGAGGCGTGTGCATGGACAATCTGGCCCTTCGCGGTGGTGCAGGCTACGAGTTCGGGCGCATGGACCAGGCCTTGTTGCGGGGCATGTACGATGACCTCGGCGTGGACCTGCTCATCCTGCAGTTCGGCGGTAACGTGCTGCCCAGCTTGAAAAGTGCGGAGGAGGCGGCCGGTTACGGCCGCTTCCTGGGGGCGCAGATCGCCCGGTTCAGACGGCTCATGCCGGGAGTGACCGTGATGGTCATCGGCCCCAGTGACATGAGCATCAAGGAAGGAGAGTTCTTCGTGACGCGACCCTTCCTGGAGGATGTGAACACCGCGATGAAGACCAACGCCCTGGCACAGGGCGCGGTGTTCTGGGACATGTATGCCGCGATGGGCGGACGGAACAGCATGGTGAGCTGGGTGGAGGCCGATCCACCACTGGCCGCTACGGACTACATCCATTTCAGTCCACAGGGTGCACGCAAGGTGGGCGAGCTCTTCTGGACGGCCTTCATCAACGACTTCGCCCAGTACCATTCCACTGCACCATGATCGGATCCAGACATCATCGGGATCGGTCCCTTGCCCGGACCATGGGCCTGTTCCTGCTGTGCCTTCCATTCGGGTCACAGGCGCAGGACCTTCAACGGCTGAAGGAACTTCCCTTCATCGGTCACGCTGCGAACACCATCGTTCAGCGCGGGGACAGCACCTCCTGGAAAACCCTTCACGGAGCAATGGACAAGTTGCTGTTCCAGGGTGAAGGACAGATCAACGTCGTCCACATCGGCGGGTCGCACGTGCAGGCCGACATGTGGAGCATGCAGCTGCGCCACCGCCTGCAGACCATGGCCCCGGGGATCCGCGCGGGCAGGGGCTTCATCTTCCCCTACAACATGGCGAAGAGCAACAATCCCTACTGGTATGAACCGGTGTACACCGGCAACTGGTCGGCCGTGCGCAACGTGCACCTCGCGGACAGCAGTACGCTGGGGATCGCGGGGATCTCCGTCACCACCCGCGACAGTATATCCACACTGAACGTGAGCTTCCGGGGCGATGTCTATCCGGGCTACACCTTCAACCGGGTGAAGGTGCTGCACCGCCAGGACAGCAGTCTCACGGTCACCGCCTGGTCACCGGACAGCACCTTGTTCATCGAGCGTGAAAGCGAGCCCGACGAGCACGCCACAACCTTCCGCTTCAGCCGCTACACGGACACGCTGCATCTGCGGTTCACCCGTATGGACAGCACCCAGGCACTGTTCACCTTGCAGGGCCTGCTACTGGAGAGCGACGACCCGGGGATCTTCCTTCACGCGAGCGGTGTGAACGGGGCCAGCACAAACAGTTGGCTGCGCTGCCAGCGCTTCAGCGAGGACCTGGCGCTGTTGCACCCCGACCTCGTCATCCTTTCCATCGGCATCAACGACGCCCACGACCCCGACTTCCAGGCCGCGCGGTTCAAGGCCAACTACCAACAGCTCATCCAACGCATCCGAGCCGCATCGCCGGGCTGTGCCATCCTGCTCACCACCAACACGGACAGCTTCATCAAGCGCAGGACGGTCAACCGCCGGGCCGAGGACGTGCGCCAGGTGATGCTGGAGCTCTCCCAGGAAGAGGGCGTGGCTGTGTGGGATGCCTTGGGCGTGATGGGCGGTGTGGGATCCATCCGCAGTTGGGAAAGTGTCGGCCTGGCCAAGCACGACCGCATCCACCTGACGCGGGAGGGCTACGCACTGCTGGGCGACCTGCTCTTCGATGCCCTGATGAACGACCTGGACCACCACCTTCGCCAAACGTACCGTCCCTGACGCCGATGCTCTTCGCGCTCACCGACCTGTTGTCCTCCATCGACCTTGGTGGGATGTTGGGTTACGACCCATCGGAGCCGATCATCTTCACGCGCTTCTTCTTCTGGGCCTTCTTCGCGGTGGTGTTGGTGGTCTATAGCCTGATCTACCGCGATCGGTCCCTGCGCAATGCGTGGCTCTTCGTGGCCAGCCTCTTCTTCTATTGGAAGACCAGCGGCTTTTTCGTGGGTCTGCTCGGCTTCTCCATTTTGCTGGACCATCGACTGGCACTATGGAGCGCGGCGACACAGCACCTTCCACGCAAGCGCTTGCTGCTCGCCCTGAGCATCACCGTGAACCTGGCGGTGCTCCTGTACTTCAAGTACGCGCACTTCGTGGTGGAGAACATCAACGCGCTGCTCGGCACCACCTTCGAGCCCATCAACTACTTCGCGCAATGGGCGAACCTGGCGTGGAACGCGCACTTCGTGGAGAACAAGATCCTGCTTCCGGTGGGCATCAGCTTCTACACCTTCCAGTGCATGAGCTACGCGGTGGATGTTTACCGGGGCGAGCTGAAGCCTGTGCGCAGCGTGGTGGACTTCGGCTTCTACGTCAGCTTCTTCCCGCAGCTGGTGGCAGGCCCCATCGTCCGTGCATCGGACTTCATTCCGCAGATCGACAAGCCCTACCAGCTGAGCCGCGTACAGTTCGGCATCGCCCTCTTCTGGATCCTGAACGGCCTGATGAAGAAGATGATCATCGGCGACTACATCGCCGTGAACTTCATCGACCGCGTGTTCGCCGATCCGCTGCGCTTCAGTGGCTTCGAGACCATGATGGCGCTCTTCGGCTACTCGCTGCAGGTGTATGCCGATTTCAGCGGCTACACGGACGTGGCCATCGGTGTGGCGCTGCTCATGGGCTTCACGCTCACCATGAACTTCAACAGTCCCTACAAGGCCCGTAACGTCGGGGAGTTCTGGAAACGCTGGCACATGAGCCTGAGCACCTGGCTCCGCGACTACCTGTACATCCCCATGGGGGGCAACCGCAGCGCTTCGCTGTTCTCCTGGATCATGCTCACCATCATCGGCGCGGCTTTCATCCTGCTCACCGGCTGGTGGTGGCTGCCGGCGGTCTATCTGTCGATCGTCGCGCTGGTCGTGGTGCTGCAGCGCTTCTCGCCCTCCATGCATGGCATCATCACCACCAACACCAACCTGATGATCACCATGCTCGTGGGCGGCCTGTGGCATGGTGCCAGTTGGATGTTCGTGATCTGGGGCGGGCTCAACGGCCTGGGCCTTGTGGTCTACAAGTTCTGGAAACGCGTAAGCCCTTGGGAGAAGCTGGACCACTGGGCGGTGAACGCCTGGAAGGTGTTCATCACCTTCTCCTTCATCACCTTCACTCGCATCTGGTTCCGCAGTGATTCGATGCAGACCGCCAATGAGATCCTCCAGAGCCTGGGTGGTGGAACGGACCTGACCGTTGTGGGGGACATACTGACCGGCTTCCGCAGCGTTTTCCTCCTGATGCTGGTCGGACTGGTGATCCACTGGCTACCCGAAACCCTGAAGCAACGCTACCGCATGTGGTTCGCCATGCTTCCCTTGTGGGCCATGGGCCTGATCAGTGTGCTGGTGATCGGCCTCATCTACCAGACCATCACGGCCGAGATGGTGCCTTTCATCTACTTCCAGTTCTGAGGGAGGCGAAAATGGTGAAGGAAGAAGTGGTAAGAGAGGACGTTCTCCGTACATTTTGGGTGTGTTTGGCTATTCTGACCGCACCTGCCTCCTTCACCTCTCCTGACCCCCTCTTCCCATTGCTCCAGTGAAACCATCTCCCACCCTGTACGACCATATCGTCATCGGTTCCGGATTCGGGGGCAGCGTGTCGGCCATGCGCCTGGCCGAGAAGGGCTACAGGGTGCTGGTGCTGGAAAAGGGCAAACGCTGGGAGGCCGGCGACTTCCCCAAGAGCAATTGGAACGTCCGCAAGTACCTCTGGCTTCCGCTGATGCGCTGTTTCGGTCCGCAGCGCATCGATATCCTGAACCGCATCATGATCCTGAGCGGTGCGGGTGTGGGGGGCGGAAGCCTCATCTACGCGAACACCCACATGATGCCCCCGGACGCCTTCTTCCGGAATCCGGCCTGGGCGCAGCTCGGCGACTGGCGCGCCCGACTGATGCCACACTACGCCACTGCCCGCTTCATGCTGGGCAGCACGGCCTACACCAAGGTAGGGCCGGAGGACAAGGTGCTGGCGGACATCGCGCGGGACATGGGACGCGAGGCCACCTGCAAAGCCGTGGATCACATCGGTGTGTACACGGGTGATCCGGCACGATCCACTGACCCCTACTTCAAAGGCCTCGGCCCTGAACGGAAGGGCTGCACCGAATGTGCCGGATGCATGGTGGGCTGCCGCTACCATGCCAAGAACACCCTGGACAAGAACTACCTCTGGTTCGCCGAGAAGTTCGGTGCACGTATCGAAGCCGAGACGCTGGTGGAGCGCATCGAGCACCGTGATGGCCTCTACCACATCCACACGCGGCGTTCCACTTCATGGCGACGCGGGGAACGGCAGGTGTTCCGGTCGAAGGGCCTGGTGGTGAGCGCCGGCGTGATGGGCACCCTGCGCCTGCTCCTGCGCCAGAAGCATGAACTGGGCACGCTCACCGGTCTTTCGGACACCCTGGGTACGAACCTCCGCACCAACAGCGAATCGCTCTGCGGGATCTCCGGCATTGCGGGGAAGATGAACCATGGCGTGGCGATCAGCAGGGTGTTCGAACCCGACGAGCACACGCACATCGAACTGGTGAAATACCCGGACGGTTCGGGAGCCATGGGCCTGCTGTCCACCATGGCCGCCGGTGCCGGACCTCCCGTGGTGCGCGCGGCCAACATGCTGTGGAACACCCTCACCCACCCGGGCAAAGTGTGGAAGGTGCTGCGCCGCGACTTCGGTCGCCACTCGATCATCCTGCTGGTCATGCAGTCCCTGGACAATGCCGTCACGATGCGCTGGAAACGTGGGCTCTTCGGCGGGCGGTTGCAGGTGGTGGACGGGAAGGACCACCGCGTACCCGCCTTTATCGGCGTGGGCCAGGACGTGATGCACCGCTACGCCGCCAAGACCGGGGGAGTGGCCCTGAACGCCACCACCGAAGTGCTCTTCAACATGAGCAGCACCGCGCACATCCTGGGCGGTTGTCCCATGGGGACCGATGCATCCACCGGTGTGGTGAACGAGCGTTTCGAGGCCTTCGGGTACCCGGAGCTGCGGATCCTCGACGGATCCATCATCCCAGCCAACCTGGGCGTGAACCCCAGCCTGACGATCACCGCGCTGAGCGAATACGCCATGAGCCTGGTACCGCCCAAGCCCGGGAACCCACATCCGTCACTGGAAGAGCAGCTGGCTCAACGCCCGTGATCAGTCGGGGTGGTCACGCGTGGATCACCAGCCCCGGTACTTTGCGGTACGCCTGGCACCACCATGCGCTGCGGAAAGAAGAACGCCAACGGGAAATGCAGGAAGTAGCGCCACACCGCGAGGATGATCGGCAGCAGTTCGACCACGGAAACACCCCGTGAACGCAGCGCAAGCGCCAGGGAGAGGCCGAAACTGACGATGAAGTTCATGAAGCCGATCAGGCCGATACCGAGCACGGACATCACCACGGTCATGCTCGTCATGTGCCAGTCCATGCCCACCAGGGCCAGGCCCAGATTGCCGGCGGCAAAGGTGATGTGACGGATATCCAATGGCAGGCCGAAGAAGGCTCCCACCATGCCCACGGAACCCATGAACACGCCGAACCACAGGTTGCTCAGGATACCCCCGGCGTGCTTCTCGTAGAAGTTGGCCAGTGCCGTGCGTCTGGCATCGGACAGGAACAACTTGAGCGCAGGATGAGCGGCGATCCGCTGTGGCACGCGCCCGTGGATGGAACGGTTGGTGACACTTCCGGCGATGAGCCCCGACAGGAAGAGGAACACCCCGGCGATCCCGGCATGCAATAGCGCCAGGGAGGCGAAAGGGTCCAGTTCCAGCACCATCTTGGTCGACTTATGCTCCAGAAGTTCGGGTCCGAACAGTGCGTTCCAGGCATAGGCCAGGGCCACCGCCACAGGGAAGGCCATCAGGACGTTGCCCACGAATGCGATGAACTGCGAACGCCAAACCCGCGCAAAGAGGTCGGAGAGCGCGGCGTAGCGTTCCACGGGGTTGAGCCTGCGACCGGCATCCAGGGTGGCCGCGATGGTCGAGGCCGTCATGGCGGGTTGTTTGGTGGCCAGTGTGAGGTGCAGCAGGTAGATGGTGATGAAGGCCCATGCATAGTTCAGGCTGTAGAGCATGGCATGCGCGAAAGGGCTGGCCTCCACCGTTCCAAGCCAGGCCTTGAAGATGCAGGCAAAGGCCACGATCGCACCGCCGCCCAGGGCCGACCGCAACATCGCGCCGTACTCACCGGCGGTGGTGGTGATGTAGTGCTCCCCTTTGCGACCTGCATGGCCCGTCACTTCGCGGGCGATCACCTGTGTGGAGCGATCGATGTAGCCCAGCACGCGGGTGCTTCCCGAACTGACCCGTACCAGCAACTTGAACAGCTGCACCTGTTTGCTTCGCGGCGTACGGGCAGGGTCGATGGCCAGCAGGTCCAGCACCACCTCCAGCCGTTCCAGCATCCGCTCCATGGTGATGAGCTGCTGGTTCACTGAGAAGCCCATGCCCAGCGTCGCCGTGTTGCGATAGGCCTGCTCGATCAGTCCGTGGCACTGGGTCAGCAGCACCTTCATCTGCCGGTGACCCTCGTTGTCCACGTGCCGCAATGCACCGCCCTGGCGCACCCGTTCGATGTGATCGTCCATCTCATCGGCCAGGGCCACGAAGGGGTTGTTCAGGTTCTCGTAGGCGGGTACCATGCGCATCACCTCCTCATCGAAGGCGCGGCCGGCGATCCGAAGTCCCAGCACCTCTGCCGAAAAGACCAGTTCCTCCGGCATGTGGACGTCGGACGCATCATCCTGCATCACTCCCAGGAGATCGAGCAGTCGCTCACAATCCGCATCCGGTAGGGCATCCATCCAATCCGCATCCCGCTCTCGGAAGAACACGTTCACCAGCAGGTGGTCGCTCGTGCCTTCCTCAGGCTGGGGCGGCAAGATCTTGTAGCTCAACCGCCGTCTCAGCTCGTGCCAGAAATCGCCAGAGGGCATACCGGCATCAGTGAGGGTGCGATGGATGCGGATCCCTTTTGTGACGCGACGCACGTAGTCGGAAAGTCCGATCCGCAATGCCGGATCACCTTCCAGGATGGCGATCAGCTCCTTGAACCGGGGACCGGCCGAAGTGATGCCCTCGCCCCTGCGCGACCGGATGCCCTGCACCAGGCGGGCCAGGAGGTCCAGGTCTGTCCCGTCGTATCCGGCGATCGCCTCCAGCCAAGCGCGCAAGGGGCCTCGTGTCATGGGTGAAAGATAGGATCGGATCAACTCACGGCCCTTCGTTCATCATCGGCACGGCAGGTTCGATCCGAGGGCTTGGCAAGCCGCATCTTTGCACCCGCATGGCAACACACTTGGTAACGGGCGGCTGCGGATTCGTGGGCCGCAACATGGTCCAGCGGCTGTTCAACACCACGCCCGACCGCATCCTGGTCATTGACGACCTCAGCGTGGGCACCCACCCCGACACCTGGGCGCCCTGGAAGTGCAACGGTGTGGACCGCGGCATCACCGTCTACGGCGACGGACGCGTGCTGTTCCTGCATGCCGACCTGCGCGACGTGCTCCGCGAACTGAACAAGGACGCCGAGTACTTCAACAAGCAATACGGACTGGACGTCACCAATTTCCGCGACATCTTCCACTTCGCGGCCATCGTGGGTGGGCGCAGCAAGATCGACGGCGACCCCATGCTCGTGGCGCAGGACCTCAGCATCGATGCGGAGCTCTTCCTCTATGTGTGCCGCCACAAGCCGCATCGCTTCCTCTACCCCAGCAGCAGCGCCGCCTACCCCATCGACCTGCAGACCGAGAGCAACACCCTGAAGTTGAAGGAGAGCGACATCGACTTCAAGAAGATGGGCGAGCCGGACATGACCTATGGCTGGAGCAAGCTCACGGGCGAGTTCCTGGCCAAGATCGCGGCCAGCCACTATGGCGTGCATGTCACCTGCATCCGCCCCTTCAGCGGTTATGGTGAGGACCAGGACCTCAGCTACCCCGTGCCCGCCATCGCGGCGCGCGCAGCGAAAAAGGAGAACCCCTTCGAGGTGTGGGGCACCGGCAAACAAGGCCGCGACTTCGTCCATATCGACGACGTGCTCGATCTTACGCTCCTCGCCATGGACAAGATCAGCGACGGCAGAGCCATCAATATCGGTATGGGCAGGCTTACCAGCTTCCTGGAACTGATCGAGGTCTTCACCGGCTTCGCCGGCTATAAACCCACCATCAAGGCACTGCTGGACAAACCCGTTGGTGTACACAGCCGCTACTGCGACATGACGTGGGTGGAGGAGAACCTCGGGTGGAAGGCGAAGATCAGCATCGAGGAAGGGATGCGGAGGGTGTATGAGGCAGCGAAACGCCGATCAGAAAATTAGACGATCAGACGATCAGATAATGGAAATGCCTTCTTCCGAACGTTCTACTGATCATCTCATTTTCTGATCTTCTGATCATGCATGTCGTCTGCTTCGGCCCCGGCCCCAAATTCAAGGGCGGCATCGCGCAGTACAACACCGCGTTGGCGCGTTCGCTGAAGGATGAAGGAGCGCAGGTCACCATCGTCAGCTGGACGCAACAGTACCCGGCGATCATCCCGCGCGAGTTCGTGGACAAGGCCAGCCGCAGCGACTTCCTGGAGGGCTACGACATTCCGGTGAAGTACCTCACCAATTGGAACGATCCACGCACCTGGCGGGCCACCGCCAAGGCCATCGCGACGCTGAAGCCGGACAAGGTGATCCTGCAGTGGTACAACCCCACCCAAGGCATCCCGCTCAACACGATCGCGAAGTACCTACGCAAGCATTGCAATCAGACCGAGATCCTCTTCGACCTGCACTTCGTGGCCGCCAAGGAACAGAGCTCGCTGGATGCGCGGCTCACGCGGATGGCACTACGGCACGGGCACAGCTTCATCGTTCACGCCTACAAAACGGCGGAGGAACTGAAAGCACTATTCGCTGGGGAGGAATTCACCTTGACGTTGGATGGCGCGCGGGGAGTACGGGCACGAGATCTCGCGCCCCAACGCGCCATTCTGAAACTTTACCACCCCATCTACTCCCTCTTCAAGCCCGACCCCACGTTCGACAAGGAAGCCTGGAAAGCCCAGTACCACCTGCGGAAACACGTCTTCCTCTTCTTCGGCTTCATCCGGAAGTACAAGGGGCTGCACTACTGCATCGAGGCTTTCGCGGAACTCGCCAAGCAGCGGGATGATGTGAGCCTGATGATCGTGGGCGAACGCTTCTGGCAGACCGTGGACCAGAGCAAGCTCAGCACCAAATTGAAGAACGCCGTCTTCGGCACGGTGAAGAAGCTCTTCCTGAAAAAGGCCGACGACGAACGGGACTACGATCCCCTGGCGATGATCGAGAAGTTGGGGTTGAAGGACCGTACGCTCGTGGTGGACCGCTTCATCCCGAACGAGGAGGTGCCTCCCTACTTCCAAGCGGCGGATACCATTGTCCTCTTCTACGAAACGGCAACGCCGAGCGGTGTGGAAAGCCTCAGCTACAACTTCAAGCTACCCGCCGTGGCCACGCGCGTGGGGCACTTCCCCGAGACGATCACGGACGGCTTCAATGGCTATCTGGCCGAACCGAGGAACATCCCCGACATGGTGCGGGTCATGAACGCCAGCATCGATCAGCCGATCCCGCGTGAGAACGTGGTGGAGGCCACGAAGAACATGAGCTGGGCGAATTACGCGAAAGCCGTCTTGAACGGTTGATGGTTGAATCTTGATGGAGTCGGGTTTTGACCCTACTCGATCGCGACCGTACCACGCGCTTCCACCTCCCAGATGCGCCGTCCACCAGCGGAACCGTCGGACTGCTGGATGCTCATGGTCCGGGTGCGGGTGAGGTAGAGCTCTGCCGTGCCGGTGGTAAAGTTGGTGAAGAGCGAGGCGGGCAGTTGAATGCTCTGGGTGCCCGTGACGGAGACGTTCACGGAGGAGCTGCTGGTGCTGCCTTGTTTCAGTTCGGCGCTCACGGTCTCCCCGTTTTCCAAGGGCCGGCCGGACCAGAACACCTGCCCGCCGTTCAATTGGGAAAGGACCACACCGTTGGGCACGTTGATATCGTTGGTATCCGCCCGGGAGATGGTGTTCAGAAAGGTGCCGACACCTTCCTTGGTGTAGCGGAAAACGCCATCCACCATCCCCTCTTCGCTCCAGCGGTAGAAGTAGTTGTCGAGTTCGGTGTAGGTCGTGTACAACTCGTTGTTGAAGGTGATGGAAGAGCCGCCGGTCAGTTGAAGGCGCACACCCAAGCTGCTGCTCTTGCGGAAGGTGGCATAGGCCCTCGTGCGGTTATCGGGCTTGTCGTACAGCACCTTCAGGTCCTGGTAGACGGGCGTGGAGACGGGCAGGTCGTCGCTCTCCTCCTTGGCACAGGCGGTGAGGAGCAGCAGAGGGGCCAACAGGGCGAGGCTGGTACGCATGGTGATCGGGTCTTGGTGTGATCCCGAACGCAACAAGTATACCGATCCGAGCTCAATCCCCGGCACAGGGCTACTCGGCGGGAAACCAAGGGCTTCCATCGACGTAGAAGACCATCGCATGCGAATGATCGTTAGCTTCACGATCCCGCTGACGTCCTGCGACCTGGAACCTCGCACGAAGGGACGGTAGCGGCCTAACCTGCACGGAACAATGGTGAACCCACCAATGCTCTCGGTATTCCTATGGTCCTGGCTCTTCGCCGGGGAGCCCTGTGCTGCGCCCATGCCTGCACCCCTTCCTGTTATGGCCGAGGACGCCGCGCGAGCCGAAGCCTTGGAGCTTTACCACGAGGTGGGACTGGCCGGAGAGGTGGCCTCGGAAGTGTTCGTGAAAGCCTACGCCCGTGTCAGTGGCATGGCTCCCGCCCGCATGCTGGCCATCGCGGACATGACCCAGCCCAGCACCGCCAAGCGTCTGTACATCATCGACCTGGACCGGAAGACCTTGATGCTGCGCACCTGGGTGGCCCACGGGCAGGGCACCGGTGAAGTGATGGCCCGGCATTTCAGCAATTCCCACGGCTCACACCAGACCAGCCTCGGGCTGTACCGCGTGGGGGCCGAGATCGTGAGCCCCAAACACGGCCCTGCACTACTGCTGCATGGCATGGACAAAGGCACCAACGACCAGGCACTGGCCCGCGAGGTGATCATGCATGGCGCGGACTATGTGAGCGCCTCCTTCATCGCACAGCATGGCCGTCTGGGCCGCAGTTGGGGTTGCCCGGCCGTGAGCCGCGAGCACATGGCGAAGATGATCGAGCTGCTGGCCGACGGTGGCCTGCTCTACGTGCACGGGAACTGATCCGCGCCAAGGCCGCACCTTTGTGGTGCATGCAACGTTCCCTTCTGCCTTTACTGATCCTGCTGACAGGCGTTACGGCCTGCATCACCCCAGATGTGCCCGCGGATGCCGTCGACATGGCGGAAAAGACCCAGGACATCAGCGTGGTCTTTGAATCGAGGGAAGCGTACAGCGTTCATCGCCTGGACAGCCTGGACATCGAGGCCTTCCTCGACAGTTTCCCGGGCTACCGCACGGACACCACGGGTATGCGCAACTTCTACCATCGTCGCAAGTACCAGTACGCCTGGTTTGTGAACGATTCATTGTCCCAATCGGCCCTGGGTTTCTTCGACCTGGTGAACAGTGCGGATACGGCCTTCAATGCGGTGCGTACCCTTCGTGACCAGATGCGCGAATTGCTGCAGTCCACCAAGGCGGACGGCCGGAGCATCGCCTTGTGCGACAGTTGCCAGCTGCATCTGGAGCTCGCGCTCACGGCCCAGTTCTTCGGCATCGCGGACAAGAAATACGGTGGCGTGGTGGGCAAGGACCTGCGCGAGCTCGACTGGTTCATCCCGCGTCGGAAAAAGGACATCTCGCGCCTGATCGATTCGCTTGCCGCCGGGCACATGGACCTCTCGCCCTTGGAGCCCTTGCACCCGCAATACCGCGCCCTCAAAGCGCAGTTGCGCCATTACCACCTGCTGGACAGCCTTTCCGCCTGGACCCCGATCAGTCTGGGCGAGTTGCGGAAGCTGGAACCAGGCCAACGCAACGCCATCGTCCCCGACCTGCGCCAACGGCTCCTGTTGCTGGGCGACCTCACCACCACCGGCGATACCCTGTACCTGAACAGCAAGGACTATGACAGCACCCTGGTCGCTGCCGTACAGCGTTTCCAGGAGCGGCACGGCCTTCACCCGGACGGCGTGGTGGGCAAGGGTGTGGTGGCGGCCTTGAACGTTACGCCCAGCGCCAGACTGCGCACCATGCTCGTGAACATGGAACGGCTGCGGTGGGTGCAGGAGGAAAATGCCCCGGACCAGGTCCTGGTGAACATCCCCGAGTTCCGCATGCACGTCTTCGAAGATGGCAGGGAGGTGCTGAGCATGGACGTGGTGGTGGGCACCGTGGCCACACGCACCGTGATCTTCAGCGACTCCCTGTCCCAGATCGTCTTCAGCCCGACATGGACCATCCCCAAGAGCATCGTCCAGGGCGAGATCCTGCCGGCCATGGCACGCGACCCCAACTATCTGCGCAAGAAGAACATGGAGAAGATCGGCGGCAGTGCTGCCAACCCGATCATCCGGCAAAAACCGGGAGCCAGCAATGCCCTGGGCCGGGTGAAGTTCCTGTTCCCGAACAGCTACAGCATCTACTTCCACGACACGCCGAGCAAGGGAGGGTTCGACCGGGAACAGCGCGCCTTCAGCCACGGGTGCATCCGCCTGAGCCGGCCCACCGAACTGGCCGAATACCTGCTGCGGAACGACACGGCCTGGACAGCAGCGAAGATCAAGGAGGCCATGTTCAGCGAGAAGGAGAAATATGTGCGCCTGTCGAAGAAAAGGCCGGTCACCATTGGCTATTTCACGGCCTGGGTGGATGCACAGGGGCGCCTCAATTTCCGCGACGACGTCTATGGCCACGACCAGCGTCTGGCCCAGGAGCTCTTCGATGAGCCACTGCCCCCTGGCCCCATGGTCAGTACCATGCAGGAAAGCGCACCATGAGCGGACCGCCGAACACCTTGCAAGGCGGCAGGTCCTTCCTGTGGGACATCCGCCCGTGGATCCTCCTGTTGTTGCTCGTCAGGCTAATCGGCATCACCCAGCCACCGCTGGAAACGGCTCATCATTGGCGGCAGACCACGGTGACGATGACCGCGCGCAACTTCCATGAGCATAGCCTGGACCTGCTCCATCCGCGGGTGGACATGGCGGGTGAGAAGAGCGGCATCACCGGTATGGAGGTGCCTTTGCTGGCCGCCGGGATCGCGGTGATCGCCGATCTGTTCGGCTACACGCACTGGTATGGCCGCTTGATCAGCCTGCTCTTGTGCAGCGCCGGTCTGCTGGCCTTTCACCGCCTTGTTTCGCGCTACGTGGACCGTGATGTGGCGTTCTGGGCCACGCACTTGCTGGGCGTTTCACTCTGGTTCACCTACGGCCGCAAGATCATGCCCGATGTGCCGTCCACGGCGCTGGTGATCATCGGCATCTGCTTCGCCTCGCGGGCGCTGGATGGCTTGGCCCCACTGCGCAACACCTTGCTCGCGGCCCTCTTCCTCGCCTTGGGAACGGCCATTAAACTGCCGGCGGGGTACCTGCTCGCCATCCTTCCGGTGATGGTACTGGGCTCCACGGCCACCACCCGCGAGCGCTGGACATTGCTCGGCCTGGTGGGCCTCTTTCAGCTGCCCGTGCTCTGGTGGTATTTCCGCTGGGTGCCTCACCTGGAGGAACTGGGCGGATTCCGGCACTTCTTCATGGGGGCCACCATGTCCCAGGGACTGCAGGAATTGGCCCAGCAGCCCCTGCGTACGCTGGACAATTTCTACTTCGATGCGATGCGCTTCTCCGGAATGGCGGCCACCGTTGCGGGCCTCGTGCTCACCCTTCGTCATCGGGAACGGGTCCTCTTGATCGCGCTGGGCCTGGCCACGGTGGCCTTCGGCGTGGTGATGCTCAAGGCCGGTGCGGCCTTCTGGAAACATGCGTATTACGTGGTGCCCTTCGTACCGGTGATGGCCGTACTGGCCGGCTATGCCGTGAACCGCCTGCCCCGGCGATCATGGCAGATCGCGGCGGTGGTCCTCATCGCGGCGGAAGGTCTCCTCAGCCAGTGGCAGGACTTCCGCCTCAATCCTGTCCAGGCACCGCTGCTGGGGTTGGAACGTGATCTGGACCGTCTGGGGCCGCGGTCGGAGCTCTTGGTGGTGAACAGTGGCGCGATCCCCACACCGCTGTACTTCGCGCACCGCAAGGGCTGGACCGCCTATGCCGCCGACCTGGAACGCGGCACGTACCTCGATTCGCTGGCCGGACATGGCGCCGACTACGTCTTGCAGGTGTACGATGGCTATGAACGGCCCGTACCACTGGCGCTACCGGTGGTGCTGAACACCGCTCACTACACGGTCTTCGCGCTGGATCGCAGAAGACCTAGTTCGCCGGCGGTCCCGTGATCCGCACTCCCGGGGCACCGAGGTAACGGGCGAGCGATGTGTTCGTCCAGTGGTCCGGGGCAGTATCCGGTTCCATGGTCCGGATCGCCACGGGCGCTGCGACCATGGGCGTGAAGGTGACCGATGACCGGCCTTGGACCGCCGCCTTTCGAACCTCGGCATAACGGGCCGTCCAGGTGGAGTCACTGCTGGCAGCAGCATCGGAAAGCAGGTCGGAGGCCACGCGACCATCGTTGCCACCCAGCAACAACGACAGGACAAGGAAACCCGACAACACAGGCACCAATGCCCGATGACGGGGCAGTGCACTGTTCGCTGGCCGCAGCACATCCCGCTCCACTGCCGCGATCACCAAGGCCCACAGCGGCAGAAAAAGGAAGAAGGCCACGTTCACCGTGCGGTGCTGGCCCAGCAGTCCGGTGGCCCAGTACGGCATGGCCATGATGACGAACACCGTACCGACCAACGCCACCACCAACGCCCGCAGGTCCAGACCCGGCAACAGGATCACCTTCGTGCGGCGCAGGAGGACCAGCCAGAGGAAGGAGGCTGCACAGATGGCCGGGGACAGGATCCACGCAAGGAGAAAACGCAGGGTCTGCAGCCCTCCCATGGCCAATGTGTTGATCAGGTCACCGCGGAGGGGGAAGTGGGCAGCGCGGGTGGCGTTGCCCGGCGCCAGCACCAGCACCAAGGCCGCCATCGCAGAAAGGGCTGCCAAGGCCCACAGCGGCCCAGGCAAACGCCCATCACGACGCAGGAGGAAAAGGCTCCTGACCGCCACCGCGACGACCAGGATCACCAGATGCACCTCGCTGCTCCACGCGGCCCACAGACCCGGGACCACGACGAGCATGGACCACAACACCCGCTGTCCACGGTTTGCGGCCTGTGTGCTGCGCAACGCTGCGGATGCAATGAACAGCAGGATCAGGTTGGGTAAGGTGTAGGTCACGGTACCGGTGTACCAGTAAAGACCTTCGGTCAGATCGGGCAGCGTGTTCAGCCACAGGGTGGTGATCAGCAATGCCCCCGGGAAAGCCCATGACCGGGGCGGTCCCCACGGCCCGAGCGAGCGGATCAGCAGCGTCCACCCCATGACCATCAGGGCGATCCAGGTCAAGGGGAATGCCCGGTACAGGGGCAGACCGCGTTCTAGCCCCAACACCAGTGGCCCACGAAGGACCAGGATATTGGATGCCAAACGACCGTTCCAGGAGCGGTACTCATGCACCAAGCGATCGCTGAACGGTTCATCGAAGGCCGTGGCCGCGTAGGACCAGTCATCGGCATAGGGGTGCATGCTTTGGGCCAGCCAGGCGTAGCGCAACAGGCCCAGCACCAGCAAGGCAATGATGAGGACCCGGGGATGCATCCGGACCAAAGATGGTTCATTCCGAAAGCATGTAGCCGGGGGGGAACTGCACCCCGCACGCGAGGCTTGAACTTCATGTGACCATGTGCCCTTGTGGGCATGTGACCATGGCGGAGCGATCCGATCGCAGCTCAGCGCAACGGAAATAGGTCCCAGCATTTCATGCGCAAGACCTGACCCGCCTGCGCGGGATGCCCACATGTTCAGATGCCCACATGCGTGCTGTGGTTATACCATGCAGCCAGCAACACGCCCTTACGACCGCCCAAGAAACCTCACAAACCCACGCGCTGCTTGACGCGGTAGCTGTTGCGATCGGCGCTGTTGCGGCTCACCAGTTCGGCCACGAAGCCACCGGTGAAGAGCTGCACACCGATGACCATGGCCACGAGGGCCACGTAGAACAAGGCCTGATCGGAGACGAGAGGAGCGGATTCATGGACCACGAACAGGTGCCAAACCTTGCTGGCCACCAGCCAAGACACGGCAATGAGGCCGAAGACGAACATGATGGTGCCCAGACCGCCGAAGAAGTGCATCGGCTTCTTTCCGAAGCGAAAGATGAAGGTGATGGTCAGCAGGTCCAGGAAACCGTTGATGAAGCGGTCGAAACCGAACTTGGTGGTTCCGTACTTGCGGGCGTGGTGCTTCACCACCTTCTCGCCGATCTTCCGGAAGCCCTCCTTCTTGGCGATGAAGGGAATGTAGCGGTGCATCTCACCGAAGACCTCGATGCTTTTGACCACTTCGCTGCGGTAGGCCTTCAGCCCGCAGTTGAAATCGTGCAGGTGCACCCCGCTCACCCGGCGGGTGGTCCAGTTGAACAGCTTGGTCGGCAGGGTCTTGGTAAGCGGGTCGTAGCGCTTCTTCTTCCAGCCGCTCACCAGGTCGAACCCGTCCTGGGTGATCATGCGGTAGAGCTCGGGCAGTTCGTCCGGGTCGTCCTGCAGATCGGCGTCCATGGTGATCACCACCCGGCCCTGTGCGGCCCGGAAGCCTTCGTTCAGGGCGGGGCTCTTGCCGTAGTTGCGTCCGAAGCGGATCCCTTTCACGCGGGCATCCGCCCTTGCGAGACCTTCGATCACGGGCCATGATCCGTCGGTGCTGCCATCGTCCACCAGGATCACTTCATACTGCACGCCCATGGCGCCCAGCACTGCATGCAGGCGTTCGGCCAGGATCGGCAACGACTCATGCTCGTTCAGCAGGGGAACGACGATACTTACGTCCATGCTGCAAGATTACGCCTCAGCGCGCAAGCATCGAACCATTGGATCAGCTACCTTTGTGCCGGGGCAAGTCCTGTACGACCAGCTCCCGCTGAATCCCCCAGGTCCGGAAGGAAGCAAGGGTAAGCGGTTGAGCGGTGCGATATGGGTCGCTTGCCCCACTTTTTTTTGCCCCTACCCGCCGTTCCCGCGGTCCTGTCCAACGGGCGAAATTCGGATCGGGAAAAGCGCTGTCCCTACCTTTCCGCCCATGTCCTCCTTCGTCAAAGTCGTCCTTGTCACCGGCGGTTCCAGTGGTCTGGGGAAGAGCATCTGCGAGCGTCTTTCGGCCAGTGGCCACACCGTCTACGGCACCAGCCGCAAGGCCCAGGGCGTGGAAGCCCAAGGCAGCCACCACCTGCTGGCCATGGATGTGACCGATGAAGGCAGCGTGCGTGCGGCGGTGGCCGAGATCGTGCGGCGCGAAGGGCGGCTGGACGTGGTGGTGAACAACGCAGGCCTGGGCATCCAGGGGGCTGCGGAGGACATCACGCCCGCCCTGGCACAGCAGCTGTTCGACACCAACGTGTTCGGGCCGCACCGGGTGTGCCGGGCCGCACTGCCCCATATGCGTGCCCAGAAAAGCGGTCTGATCATCAACATCAGCAGCATCGCCGCCAACTTCGGACTTCCCTACCGCAGCTTCTACAGTGCCAGCAAGGCAGCCCTGGACCGGTACAGCGAGGGCCTGAGCACCGAGGTGGACCGCTTCGGCATCACGGTGGTGACGGTGCAACCGGGGGAGTTCAACACCAACATCGCCACCGCGCGGCTTCGTCCCGAGGTGGTCAGCGAGGCCCATCGACCCGGCTATGAAAAGGCCATGGAGGTGCTCGGGGGCAGCATGCATTACAGCCGTGACCCCGATGAACTGGCCCGCGTGATCACCCGCATCATCGCTTCTCCCCGACCGCGTACCGTGTACAGGGTGGCCGAAGGCATGCAGAAGATGAGCGTACTGCTGAAGAAACTGCTGCCCGGCCGCTTGTTCGAACGCATGGTCCGCAAGCATTACGAGTGAGCCCATGATCACCTACGACTCCTCGAACTGGATGCGGGCGCTGGCCCTGCACAAGTCGGACACCTTCCGAAAGCTGTTCCCGATGCTGATCGTCGTGGGGCTGATCACCTTCGCCATCGGCTACTGGGAGGTGCGCTACCTGAAACTGGGAAAGGAGAGCTTCGTGAGCAACCTGCCCGTGATGCACAGCCTGCTCGGTTTCGCCATCAGCATGCTGCTGGTGTTCCGCACCAATACCGCCTATGACCGCTGGTGGGAGGGGCGAAAGCTCTGGGGCCAGCTGGTGAACGTGAGCCGCAATACGGCCATCAAGATCGCCGCCTATGTGCCCCCGGACGACAGCAATACCCGTATGTTCTACGGTCGACTGATCGCCCTCTTTGCGGAGGAAATGAAGCAGCATTTGCAGTCCGAAAAGACCCGGCTGGCGCTGGATACCCTCCCCCATCCGGAGATCCCTGACTTCGACCGCAGCAAGCACGTGCCAGCACAGGTGGCCAGCCTGATGCAGCAGCGCACCATGCGCCTGTACCGTGATCAGGAGATCAGCGGTGAACAGCTCATCGCGATCAGCAGCGACCTCTCCCAGTTCATGGACATCTGCGGGGCCTGCGAGCGGATCAAGAACACGCCGATCCCCTACTCGTACAGCAGCTTCATCAAGAAGTTCATCGTCATCTACGTGCTCACGCTGCCCTTCGGATTCGTCTTCTCCCTGGGCTACATCGCCATCCCGGTGGTGATGTTCATCTTTTATGTGCTGGCCAGCCTGGAGATCATCGCCGAGGAGATCGAAGACCCTTTCGGCAAGGACGAGAACGACCTGCCCATGGCGCGTCTCACCACGATGATCGACGGGAATGTGAAGGAGATCCTCGCCTGAGCCTGGCCTATTCAGGCTTCATCGCATACCGTACGACCACCGGGGTCCGGCCCTTGCCCTCACTGCTCAGTACGAGGTCACCGTTGGCGAGGAAGGTGATTCCTTCGGGTTTGGGCAACAGCCGTTCATCCAGCCAGGCGAGGTGCATCAGGGTACCCGCGCGGTCCAGCACCAGCAGCGAACGGTCCACAGCCGAGAGCAGGTAATAATGCCCGCTGCGCGGATGAACAGCGACGGAGCTGTAGCGCAGTTTCAGGGCCGGCACTTCACGGCCGTTGTCCGTGCGTTTCATGGGTATGGAAATGCCCAAGGCCTTGGCCTGTGTCATCAGGTCCTGCAGCGAGAGCTGGAGCACCTCCTCCACGGGATGCGTGGCGGACAAGGGATCGAACGCATAGAGCACCCTTCGGTCACGTATATCCGAACCACCCTTGGCAATGTCCTTGGGCGAGACCAGGACACGGCCGGCCTGCTCATCATAACCCAGACCTTCCAGGTTATTGTGCAACACGGCCAGACGGAAGGTGTCGTGCACCGCGAACAGACCTTTCTCCGGCCGGAGCCGGAACACAAGACCGTCACTGCGCAGGGCCAGGTAATCCTCTCCCACACGGGTAAGCCCTTCAAAATCACCCGGACCGCTGAAGGTGGCCAGGGTGCTCACTGCTCCGTCACGCAGATCGACACGGAACACTTTTCCCTGCTCGTCCTGCAGGCAGGCCACGGTGTGGGCGTCCACATCGGTCAAGGCCGAAACCTCCAGCAACATGCCCGGGAGTTCATG
The DNA here is from genome assembly GCA_945872795.1 of Chryseobacterium gleum. Taxonomy (GTDB): domain Bacteria; phylum Bacteroidota; class Bacteroidia; order Flavobacteriales_F; family PHOS-HE28; genus PHOS-HE28. The sequence goes on along the minus strand of CAMCAZ010000027.1, from coordinate 16,001 downwards.
CACGACCGTGGGGTTCGCCAGGTCATAGGGCAATGTCCGGGTCTGAGCGACCGCCATGGTGGCCAGGGCAAGGGCCAAGGGAAGAAGATACTGTCGGCACATCGTGCCACGAAGGTGCACGATCCGTGCCGGCAGGCCCATTTGCTGAGCATCAACTGGCAAATCCATACGTTCGCGGACGCATGCCCGCCTTCATCACCGACAAACGCACCGCCCTGCTCATCACTGTGGCGGCGCTGGGATACTTCGTGGACATCTACGACCTGGTACTCTTCAACGTGGTGAAGCGCGAAAGCCTCGAGCACATCATGGGGGCAGGGCATCCGGGCATCAAGGATGTCGGGATCAACCTGTTCAACATCCAAATGCTGGGCATGCTCGTGGGCGGCATCCTATGGGGCGTGTGGGGTGACAAGAAAGGCCGGATCACCGTGCTCTTCGGCAGCATCCTGCTCTACTCGCTGGCCAACATCGCCAACGCCTTCACCTTCGACCTGACCAGCTATGCCATCGTGCGGTTCATCGCGGGCGTCGGCCTGGCCGGTGAACTGGGCGCGGGCATCACGCTGATCACCGAAACACTGCCGGTGGGGAAACGCGGTTACGGCACCATGATCGTGGTGACCTTCGGCGCGCTGGGGGCGGTGTTCGCCGATGAGGTGGTGCGGCAGGGCAAGGCCCTGGGCAGCGTGTTCGAGCAGCTCACCGGTGGTCCGCTGATGGATTGGCAGGTGGCCTACCTCATGGGTGGCCTCATGGGTCTGGTACTGCTCATCATGCGGGTGGGCGCCTTCGAGAGCGGTCTTTTCCACCGCGTGAAGCAGAGTACGGCCCGCAAAGGGGACCTGCGCTTGCTCTTCAACGACCGCGACCGCCTGCTGCGCTACCTCGGCTGCATCCTCATCGGGGTGCCGGTCTGGTATGTCATCGGCGTCCTGGTCAACCTCAGCCAGGATGTCTTCGTGCCCCAACTGGCGATCGACACCAGTGCGCTGCAGGGCGAAGAGCTCAAGCGCATCAATGGAAGTGCCATCCGCTATGCCTACATCGGCCTGAGCCTGGGCGACCTGCTCAGCGGCCTGCTCAGCCAGATCCTGCGCAGCCGAAAGAAGGTCATCTACGGTTATCTCACGGCCAACTTCCTGCTCACCTTGGTCTTTCTGTTCGGCATGAACGGGGCCACCATCCAGACCTACTACTGGATGTGCCTGGCCTTGGGTACCGCCACGGGCTACTGGGTCATCTTCGTCACCGTGGCCAGCGAGCAGTTCGGCACCAACATCCGCAGCACCGTGGCCACCACCACCCCCAATTTCGTGCGCGGTGCCGTACTGCCGGTCACCTATGCCTTCACCTTCCTCGCCGCACCCTTGGGCAACATCACCAGTGCCCTGGCCGTGGGCCTGATCTGCATCGCGGCCGCGTTCTGGGCCACCAGCCGGGTGCACGAGACCTTCCACAGCGACATGGACTTCGTGGAGAAGTGAAGCACTTCCACGTTACCATCCCGAATGTCCTGGGCCATATCCGCGATGTCCCGGAACGCTGAAGGTGGGCTGAGCGCTTCAAATTGGTGTGGCCGTTGACCGCTGGCCCCCGATATTCGCACCATGCTACAACGGAACGTAATGGCGGCCTGCGGCCTGGTGCTGCTGCTCGCCCCTGCCCTGCAGGCCCAGAAGAAGCTGACGAACCGCGAGATCTGGGCCAGCCCCCTGTTCAGCGCCGAGATGGTGGGTGGCCTGGCGAGCATGAAGGACGGCCTGCACTACACCGCACTGGACCAGGAAGGTGATGAGGCGGTGATCAAGCAGTACGCCTACCGCACCGGCGAGGCGGTGGCCACCCTGGTGCGCGGCAGCGAACTGGTGCCCACGGGTGCCCGTGAGCCGGTGGAGATGGACGACTACAGCTTCAGCGGCGATGAGCGCAAGATGATGATCGGCACGGGCCACGAGCCCATCTACCGCTACAGCTATTCGGGCTACAACTACGTGTATGACCGCAGCACCAAGAAGCTGGTGCCGCTCAGCGACCTGGGCAAGGCCAAACAGCGGCTGGCCACCTTCAGCCCCGATGGCAGCAAGGCGGCCTTCGTGCGCGACAACAACCTCTTTGTGGTGGACCTGGCGACGATGACCGAGACCCAGGTGACCACCGACGGTGAGTGGAACAAGGTGCTGAACGGCGCCACGGACTGGGTGTATGAGGAGGAATTCGCGCTGGTGCAGGGTTATGCCTGGAGCCCGCAGGGTACGAAACTGCTGTACCTGCGCAGCGATGAGAGCGCGGTGAAGGAGTTCGACCTGGCCCTGTACAAGGGGCAGCTGTATCCCAGTGAGTACCGGTTCAAGTACCCCAAAGCCGGCGAGGTGAACAGCAGCGTGGAACTACACTGCTATGAGGTGGCGACGAAGACCTCGCGCGCCATTCCCCTGGGGGCCAGCGGCGAGGTGTACATCCCCCGCCTGGGCTGGACGCCGGATGACAATGTGCTGTGGTTCATGCGCATGAACCGCCTGCAGAACGAGAAGGTGATCGCCACGGTGAACCTGGCGGAACGCAGCGTGGTGCCGGTGGCGAACACCGTGTACAACGAGACCAACCGCACCTACGTGGAGGTCACGGACGACCTGCACTTCCTGAGCGACGGCAGCGGCTTCGTGCTCACCAGCGAGCGCGATGGCTGGAACCATATCTACTTCGTGCCGATGAACGGTGAGGCCCGACAGCTGACGCGCGGTGCGTGGGATGTACTCAGCGTGAAGGGCATCGACGAAAAGACCAGGCAGGTGATCTTCACCGCTGCGAAGGATTCACCAGAGACCCAGCAGGTGCTGAGCACCACCCTGGCGGGCAAGGGCATCGTGGAGCTATCGCCCAAGGGCGGGCACAACGATGCGGAGTTCAGTGCCGGCTTCCGCTACTTCATCAACACCCGCAGCACGGCGAACAGTGTGCCCGTGGTGACGCTGCACCAGGGCAACGGCAAACTGGTGAAGGTGCTGAAGGACAACGTGAAGCTGCAGGCCGCCACCACGGAATACGGGTTGGTGACGAAGGAGTTCTTCACCTTCACCACGCCGGGTGCTGTGGAACTTCGTGGGTGGATGACGAAGCCACGTGACTTCGACCCAGCGATAAAATACCCGGTGCTGATGGTGCAATACAGCGGACCCAACAGCAACGAGGTGTTGGACCAGTGGGACGGCCGGGGTCACCTGTGGCATACTTTGCTGGCGGACCAGGGCTACATCGTGGCCTGCGTGGACCCGCGCGGCACCGGGCACCGGGGCAAGGATTTCCGCCACGTGACCTACGGCGAGCTGGGCAAGTACGAGACCGAGGACCAGATCGCGACCGCGCAGTGGCTGGCCTCGCAGTCCTATGTGGACGGCGCGCGCATCGGCATCTGGGGCTGGAGCTACGGCGGGTACATGAGCAGCCTCTGCATCACCAAGGGGGCCGATGTGTTCAAGGCGGCCATCGCCGTGGCACCCGTGACCAACTGGCGCTACTACGACACCATCTACACCGAGCGCTACATGGGCATGCCGCAGGCCAACGGGCACGGCTATGATGATAACAGCCCCATCAACCATGTGGGCAAGCTCAAGGGCAACTACCTGCTCATCCACGGCATGGCCGATGACAACGTGCACTTCCAGAACGCCGCCGAGATGATCAACGCGCTGGTGAAGGCCAACAAGCCCTTCGACCAGTTCGCCTACCCCGACCGCAACCACGGCATCTACGGCGGTCCCACGCGCTTGCACCTGTATGAGATGATGACCCAGTGGTTGGTGGAGAATCTGTGAGCAAGGAACAGGGGCAGGACCAACTGAGGCCACTGCTCCTGCCCCTGCCACTGCTCCTGCTCCTGCCACTGCTCCTGCCCCTGCCACTGCTCCAGCTCCTGCCCCTGCCCCTGCTCCTGCTCCTGCTCCTGCCCCTTCCCCTGCTCCTGCATTGCCAGTTCCCCGCCTTTCCTACCTTGGCGCACCTCAACCCGTGAACCCTTCATGAGCAACACCACGACACCGACCATCGGTCACCCCCAAGGACTGTACTGGCTGTTCGCCGCAGAGATGTGGGAACGCTTCTGCTACTATGGCATGCGGGCCCTGCTGCTGTTGTACTTGGTGAAATCGCTGGCCATGGGCGACAACAAAGGCTTCGCGGTCTACGGGGCCTACACCGCGCTCGTGTATGTGATGCCGGTGATCGGAGGCCGCATCGCGGACCAGATCCTGGGATCAAGGTTGGCTGTCTTACTTGGAGGCATATTGATGGCCATCGGCGAATTCATCATCGTAGGTGGCACGGAAATGCTGCTCTTCTGGGGCATGGCCGTGATCATCGTGGGTAACGGCCTGTTCAAGCCGAACATCAGCACCATGGTGGGCAAGCTTTACGCGGACGGCGACAACCGGAAGGATTCCGGCTTCACCATCTTCTACATCGGCATCAACCTCGGCGCGTTATTGGCCACGACGGTCTGTGCCGAGGTGGGCAATATCTACGGTGCCAAATACGGCTTCGCGCTGGCGGGCGTAGGCATGCTGTTGGGGGTGATCGTATTCCAATTGGGTAGCAAACACTACGCTGAAGTGAGCGCACCTCCTTCACCAGCAACTCTGTACAAACCGAAGTACGGTCCATTGAGCCCGTTCAATGCCGTGCTGGTAGTGTGCGCCGGGCTGATCCCCGTGCTGTACTTCCTGCTGCGCAATACCACCATCGCAGGTTATGTGCTCCTGGCGGTGGCCGTATTCGTGATCAGTAGTTTGATCGCACGCGGGGTGAAGGATGGCAAGGTGCAGTTGGACAAGATGTTCGGCTTCATCATCCTCATGCTCTTCAACGTGGTGTTCTGGGCCTGCTTCGAGCAAGCCGGCAGCAGCCTCACACTCTTTGCGGACCGCAACGTGGACCGCCACATCTTCGGTTGGGAAATGGGCGCGGCCACCACACAATTCTTCAATCCGGCCTACATCCTCATCTTCGGTTCCATCTTCTCCATCATGTGGGTGAAGCTGAAGCAGATGGACAGGGACTTCAGCATCCCGATGAAATTCGGCTTGGGCATCCTCCAACTTGGCTTGGGCTATCTCGTGATCCTTATTGCTGCACCGCTGGCAGTGGAATACCAAGTTCCATTGTGGACACTCGCACTGCTCTACATGTTGCACACCACCGGTGAACTGTTCCTCTCACCGATCGGCCTGAGCATGGTGACCAAATTGGTGCCGAAGGACATGACCGCAACGGCCATGGGCGCTTGGTTCCTCAGCATCGCTGGGGCCAACTACGCAGCAGGTATGCTTGCCAAATTGACGGGTGCTGAACATGGCGGCGGTGAAGCCGAAGTGTTGGACAAGGCCGCCAGCTTGGCCACCTACGTGGATGTATATAGCACTATGGGTTACGTCACCGCTGGGATCGGTCTCTTCCTGATGGTGGTGAGCCCGCTGGTGAACAAACTGTTCCACGGCATCCGCTAGACGTCGCTCATGTCCAACGCCACGCTCAGGTCCGCTAAACACCCTGCCGGTCTACCCTTCCTGTTCCTCTCGGAGATGTGGGAACGGTTCGGGTATTACCTGATGATCGGCATCTTCCAGCTGTACCTCACGGACCCACTGTCCACCGGTGGGTTGGCGATGGACCGCAAGGATGCTGCGGACATCTACGGCACCTTCATCGCCCTGGTCTTCCTCACCCCCTTCATCGGGGGGCTGCTGGCCGACCGCGTGCTGGGCTATTCGCGTTCCATCTTCCTGGGTGGCGCGCTGATGGGCCTGGGCTACATCGGCCTGTCGCTCCCGGGCATGACGGCGTTCTACGTATCGCTGGGCCTGATCATCCTGGGAAACGGCTTCTTCAAGCCCAACATCAGCACACTGCTGGGCAATCTCTACAATGATCCGCAGTACAGGGACCGGAAGGACAGCGGTTACAACATCTTCTACATGGGGATCAACCTCGGTGCGATGGTGTGCAACCTGTTCGCAGCCTACATGCGGAACAAGTACGGCTGGGGCGAGGCCTTTGCCACGGCCGGGGTGGGCATGTTCATCGGCCTGATCGTCTTCGCCCTTGGCCTGAAGCACTATCGCCATGCGGATGTGCGCAAGCCCGCCCAGAAGGAGGACATGAGCCTTCAGCGCGTGTTCGCCACGGTGTTCCTGCCGGCGATCATCGTGGGCATCGGTGGATGGAGCCTTCCGGGCAACGTGTTCGGCAGCGACAGCACGGATGCGTTCATCTTCGCCACCATCCCGGTGATCATCTTCTACGTGGGCCTGTACATCCGGGCCAGCATCGAGGACAAACGCCCGCTCGCGGCCCTGTTGAGCATATTCGCGGTCAGCATCATGTTCTGGGCGGTGTTCAAGCAGAACGGCACGGCCCTCACCACCTGGGCACAGTTCTACACGGACCGCGAGGTGCCCGCTGTGGTACAGCCGGTGACGGGGTCGCTGTACCTGGCCGAGCAGGTGGTGAACAGCCCGGATTCGGTCACCGCGTATGATGCCAATTTCAAGGTGGTGAAGGTGGATGGCCGGGAGGTGAAGGAATGGAGCAAGCCGGTGTACTTCAAGAACCTTCAACCGGCCTTGGCGCCACCCGAAGGGGCGACGATCCATCTCTTCAACACCGAACTTTTCCAGAGCATCAACCCGCTTTGGGTGATCCTGCTGACACCGCTGGTGGTAGGCTTCTTCGCCCTGCTGAAGCGCCGGGGCATGGAACCGAACACGGCCACCAAGATCGCGTGGGGCCTCTTGATCTCCGCCCTTTCCACCCTGGTGATGGTGGCGGCGGTATACGTCTGTGAGAACGGTACAATGAAAGCCTCCAGCTGGTGGCTGGTGGCCTGCTATGGCGTGGTCACCATTGGCGAACTGTTCCTGAGCCCCATGGGCCTGTCGCTGGTGAGCAAGGTGAGCCCCAAGCGTCTGACGGCCCTGATGATGGGCGGCTGGTTCCTGAGCACTTCGATCGGCAACAAACTGAGCGGTATCCTGGCCACGCTGTGGGATGGTTATGCGCACAAGAGCAGCTTCTTCCTGGTGAACTTCGCCCTGCTGGGCGCCGCAGCAGTTGTGATGTTCCTGATGCTGCGCTGGCTGAACAAGACCATTTCACAGCACTGACAAGCGCCTGACCCATGACCGGCACCGCCCCCACCCTCGACCAGATCCGGAACTTCGAAGGAAAGTACCCCAAACAGCTGTGGTACTTGTTCGCCACAGAGATGTGGGAGCGCTTCTGCTTCTATGGCATGCGCGGCATGCTGGCGGTGTTCATGGTCACCAAGTTGGGCCTGGACGATCGGACGGCGAACCTGCAGTACGGTGCCATACAGGCCTTCGTATATGCGTTCACATTCATCGGCGGCGTTTTCGCTGACAAGATCCTCGGCTTCCAAAAGTCCCTGTTCTGGGGTGCGCTGCTGATGATCTCGGGCGGCTTGGTGATCGCCTTTGCTCCCGAGGACCTGTTCTATATCGGCACTTCGTTCTCCATCATCGGCACCGGCTTCTTCAAGCCGAACATCAGTACCATGGTGGGCGCCCTGTACCATGAGAACGACAGTCGCCGGGATGCGGGCTTCAGTCTCTTCTATGCGGGCATCAACCTGGGCGCGCTACTTGGGGGCATCATCATGGTATATGTCGGCAAGTACCATAGTTGGAGCATGGCCTTCGGTTTGGTGGCGGTGGTTATGACCATCAGCTTGGTCAACTTCGCCCTGACCCGCAAGAGCCTGGGTCCCATCGGCCTGTCTCCACTGGCCGCGGCAGGTGTGACATCTTCCCGTCAGCGTATCCTGGAGATCGCGACCTATGTGGGCTCCCTCATCGCAGTTCCCATCATCCTGCTGCTGGTGACCAACACTGATTACACGGATTACTTCATGTTCACGATCGGACCGCTTACGCTGGTCTATCTGGGCTGGGAGATGCGCAATTTCAACGTAACGGAGAACAAGCGCCTGCTGGCCGCCATGGTCTTCATCCTGTTCTCCGTGCTGTTCTGGGCCTTCTTTGAGCAGAGCGGAGGCAGTCTGAGCCTGTTCGCTTTGAGCAATCTGCACGGCAGTTTGTTCGGCATACCGATGGACCCGAACGTGGTGAACAACTCGGCGAACTCCCTCTTCGTGATCGCCTTCGCGGCATTGGTGGGCCTGCTCTGGGTCTGGTTGAGCAAGCGGAAACTGGAGCCCAACTCGGTGGTGAAGTTTGGTCTGGGTTTCCTGCTGCTGGCCCTCGCCTTCTATATCTTCTACGCAACCATCCATTTCGCCAACCCTGAGGGCCTCACCTCTCTGGAGGTCTTCACCCTGGGCTATTTCGTGATCACCTTCGGTGAACTGTGCCTCTCACCTATCGGCCTCTCGTTGATGACCAAGCTGTCCCCCCAATCCATCCAAGGCTTGATGATGGGCATGTGGTTCCTGGCCAGCGCCTATGGACAATATGTGGCAGGGCTTTTGGGCGCAGGCATGAGCACGGCAGACCCGGATGCACCGAACATGGAGAAGTTACAGTCTTACACCGACGGCTACCTCCAATTGGGTATTTACGCGCTCATCGCTGGGCTGGTCCTGCTGGCCCTTTCCCCCCTGGTCCGGAAGTTGATGCGTGGCGTCCATTGATCGATCTTTGACCCGACCAGCACGGCACGGTCTTCGCTGTTCACCCCTCACATTTCAGTCCCATGCGCACCCTTCTTTTCGCCCTGGCCCTGGTACCATTGGCACTTTCCGCCCAGACCACCACGAAACCGACCTCCACCACGGCCCCCAAGACCATCAAATGGGTGACCATGGAAGAGGCACAGGCTTTGACCAAGAAGGTCCCGAAACCCTTGTTCGTGGACGTCTACACCAGCTGGTGCGGGCCCTGCAAGATGCTGGACCGCAACACCTTCAGCGACCCGAAGCTGGTGGAGTATGTGAACAAGAACTTTTACGCCGTGAAGTTCAACGCCGAAAGCGGTGACCCGGTGACCTTCAAGGGCCAGAAGCTGGAGAACCCCGACTTCAACCCAGCGAACACCAGTGGCCGCAACGGGACCCACCACCTGACCTATGCCATCGCGAACGTGGATGGACGGATCGCCTACCCCACCGTGGTATACCTGGACAGTGACCTGAAGGTGCTGGCCCCCGTGCAGGGCTACCTGACGCCCGACCAGATGGAGCCCATCCTGAACTACTTCGGGGAGGGGCACTACAAGACCCAGGACTACCAGGCCTTCATGGGCACCTTCAAGAGCCGCTGGAAAACCCCATAGTCCGCACCTCGAACGAACGCCCAAAGGCCGTCCGAACACCGGGCGGCCTTTGGTGTTTTTGGTGCACCCTCCGTCCAGACGTGAACGGACGAAGATCATTCCCATGGAACGCGATGCTGTTCGCTAACTTCGCGCCCATCCCTCTGAAGAACCATTTCAATCCAGGCACCAGTGATGAGCGAAAAGGCGCAGATCATCCTCGACGGCAAGACGTACGAATTCCCGATCGTGACGGGCAGTGAAGGCGAGAAGGCCATCGATATCGGCAAGTTGCGCGATGTGACGGGTTACATCACGCTGGACTTCGGCTACAAGAACACCGGTGCCACCACCAGCGCGATCACCTTCCTGGATGGCGAGGAGGGTATCCTGCAGTACCGAGGGTATCCCATCGAGCAGCTGGCGGAGAAGGCCTCGTTCATCGAGGTATCCTACCTGCTTCTCTTCGGCGAGCTTCCCACGAAACAGCAACTGGAGGAGTTCGAGGGCAACATCCGCTACCATTCGCTGGTGCATGAGGACATGAAGCGCTTCTTCGAGCACTACCCGGCGAATGCCCACCCGATGGGTATCCTGTCGGCGATGGTGAACTCGTTGAGCACCTTCTACCCCAAGAGCCAGAACCCGCACCGTCCGCAGCATGAGGTGTTGCGCACCATCTACCGCCTGATCGCGAAGATGCCGACGCTGGCGGCCATCAGCTACAAGAACAACCTGGGCCACCCCTACATGTACCCCAACAACAAGCTGGGCTACGTGGAGAATTTCCTGCACATGATGTTCGCCCTGCCCACCGAGGACTACAAGGTGGACCCCGTGGTGGCGAACGCGCTGAACACGCTCCTGATCCTTCATGCGGACCACGAGCAGAACTGCAGCACCAGCACGGTGCGCATCGTGGGCAGCAGCCAGAGCAATCTGTATAGCAGCGTCAGCGCGGGTATCGCTGCGCTTTGGGGCCCCCTGCACGGCGGTGCCAACCAGGAGGTGATCGAAATGCTCGAGACCATCCGCAACGACGGCGGCGACATCCAGAAATGGGTGGACAAGGCCAAGGACAAGAACGATCCCTTCCGTCTGTTCGGTTTCGGCCACCGCGTGTACAAGAACTTCGACCCGCGCGCCAAGATCATCAAGAAGAGCTGCGATGATGTGCTGCAGAAGCTGGGAGTGAACGACCCCGTGCTGGACATCGCCAAGCAGCTGGAGGAGATCGCCCTGAAGGACGATTACTTCATTGAGCGCAAGCTTTACCCCAACGTGGACTTCTACAGCGGCATCATCTACCGCGCCATCGGCATCCCCACGCGCATGTTCACCGTGATGTTCGCCCTGGGCCGCCTGCCGGGCTGGATCGCTCAGTGGAGGGAGATGGTGGACAACAAGGAGCCCATCGGCCGTCCGCGCCAGATCTATACCGGTGCCACCAAGCGCGATTATATTGCGCTGAAGGACCGGAAGTGAGCGCTGCGGCGGCGATCGCTATGAAAGGGCGGGTCTCGGACCCGCCCTTTCGCGTTCCATGACGCCGGTCATTTGCCCGCCGAACAGATGTCCGACCTTCGCAGTACAACGATCCGAGCCCCCATGACCACAGCGACCAAGACCAACGGAACCAAGCACCTCAGCGACCTCCATTTCGAGCACCAAGTGTGGTTGAACACCCTGCAGTTCTGCAAGGACGAGATCACCATCTTCGAGCGCAGAATGGGCGAGCTGGCCACCCGCAATACCAAGACCACCCTGCTGGCTGAACTGGAGCACTTCCAGAACCAGTACATCCGCCAATGCGAAGTGATCGATGTGCTGCGCCACGATATCAAGCAGCACGAGGACTTCCTGGAGAAGGAATCCATCGAGCAACCCACCGCCATCGACCGTCGGTCCTTCACCGACCACACCGAGCTGCGGAACCAGATGGAGACCTTCGAAAAGTTGTACCGTGAACTGAAGGACGAATTCTACCGCTGGGTGGCGAAGTCCATGTGATCACAGCGCTTCCGCACAAACGAAAGGGTCTCCGATGGGGGCCCTTTCGTTCGTTCAATGACGACCATCAGGTGACCATGGTGACCTGTATCAGTAAGGGACCTATCAGAAGGTCCTAGGTTGGCGGCGGTACAAATGCAGCGAACGCCTTCGCCATCACCCTACCCCGCTCATGAAACAGATCCTTGTCCCCACCGATTTCAGCGCACCGGCCGGACATGCCGCAGATGCCGCCGTTCAACTCGCATTGAAGCACGGTGCAGGCGTGCACCTGATCCACTCCGTGGATGTGCCCGACACCTGGCAGGACGCCCGCTTCAGCAATGCCGTGCTGGCCACACGCCCGCCCAAGCAGCAATACGACCTCTACCCCGAGGTGCGGCAACGGGTGGGTGAGGCACGCCAACGATTGGAGGAACTGACCCTTCGAATGTCCCGCAAGAAAGTGAAGGCCACCTACAACGTGGCGGCCAACGTGGCATGGAAGGACATCGTGCAGGTGGCCAAGGACATGAAAGCGGACCTGATCATCATGGGCACCCATGGTGCGGGCGCGCTGAAAGAGGCCACCATGGGCAGCAATGCACAACGCGTGGTGCGCATGGCGGAGGTTCCGGTCCTTACCCTGCACCATGCCCTGCCCGGCCGGATAGCCCATGTGGCACTTTTTCTGGACCCCATGGAACCGGCGATCGAAAAAGTGGTGAGCCGGATGGTGGCTCCCCTTGCTGGCCAGCGGGTACGGTTCCATCTGGTGCGGGTGAACACGCCAGGCGACTTTCTGGATACGGACAGCGCGCTCGAGGCCCTGCACCGGATCGCGAAACGGCTGGAGTCCAGCTGCATGGTGCACACCTGCGACCACTTCACGGTGGCCGAGGGTGCTGTGGCCTTCGCACGCCGCGAGGGTGCCGATCTGATCGCCCTGCCCACTCACGGACGCCAAGGCCTGCGTTCCCTGCTCACGGCCAGCGTGGCCGAGACCATAGTGAACCACTCTGCGGTGCCGGTGCTGACCCTGCGCACCACCTGAGGCCGCCCCCGGTCAGCCATGCAATAGTGACAAGTATCACCATCACGGTTGAGCGAGGTCATTGACCGCAGCATGGAGCAACTGTTCCTTGCGATCATGGTATTTCGGGAGCGACCGAAAGCGGGTGTTCGATGAACGAAGGGAGGATGACGCCACCTGATATTCGTCAGGCTTCAGGAGTTCGGTGCCGTCTAAGTTCGCCGCTTGACCTGTATCAGTTAGGAAAGAAGGAAGACCGCGATGCCACAAGGTGCACGCCCCATACGTACCGTCAAGGAACTCGTCAGCACATTGAATGTTGGCCCGGGCACAAAGGGGTATTTGGAGATCATGAACCGGGTGAAGATCCCCTCTTCGGAGTTCGAGCCCTATTGCCGCTGGAACCAGAAGCACTACACGCGCAACTGCATCGCCAGAACGGATGATTTCGAGTTGTTGCTGATCTGTTATGAACCCGGTCAGCGCACGAGCATACACGATTATGCCACCCAGGAGGCATGGATCCATCCGGTCGTGGGGACCGTGATCGAGGAGCGCTTCGAGCTTGGGCCGGACGGTCCCTTACGCAAGGTGAGCTCTGCTAAATTGGACACCAATTCCTTCTCTTACCTGCATAATGAACGCAGGATCCACCGCTATCTGAATACCATCAAGGAGCGGTCCATCACATTGGATCTTTACGCCAAGCCATTGAATAAATGGAAGGTCTATGATGAAAGCTCAGGGGAACAACGATCACAAGAGGTGAACGATCTTTGATGCGACCAGCCATTTCTTGGTACATTTCAACCCATGACGCATTCCCGGTTCAGTGAGGAAGAGGTTTCCTCCATCTACGGTATGTTGTTCAGTGCCGCCGCCGAAGGTTTGGTGGTGGTGGATGCGAATGGTATGATCTGCCTGGCGAACCCGCGTATCGGTGAGCTTTTCGGCTATGAGGTAAAGGAACTTCTGGATCAGCCGATAGAGATCTTGATTCCCGGCACCATTCGGGATCGGCACGTGAAACAACGCAGTGCCTATCAGAAGGATCCCCATCAGCGCCCGATGGGGCAGGGGCTCGACCTTCAGGGAGAACGCAAGGATGGCAGCACCTTCCCGTTGGAAGTGAGCCTCAATCATTTCCAAGTGGGTGACCAACGTTTCGTCATGGGTCTGGTGAGCGATGTGACCCAGCGCCGGTCGGTGGAATTGGAGCTGCAACGCACCAACGCCGACCTCGAGGAGCGCGTGGATTCGCGCACCGCAGAACTGAAGCTGGCAGAGAAAAGTGTGCGTGAGGCCTTGGAGGCGGAAAAAGAGCTGAACGCTCTGAAATCACGCTTCGTGAGCATGGCCTCGCACGAGTTCCGCACGCCGCTGAGCACCATCATGAGCTCGGTTGACCTGATCGCGCGCTACAGTGATGGTCCTCAACGGGACAAGGTTGAGCGGCACGTGGCCAAGATCAGGGGCAAAGTGCGCGAGCTGACCACCATGCTCAACGACTTCCTCTCGCTGGATAAACTGGAACAGGGCATGGTGAGATGCACCGTATCCGAGGTGGATGTGGTGCATCTGTGCATTGAACTGGTGGAGGAACTGCGGAGCCTCACCAAACCGGGCCAGGAGATCATCTATGACCATGATGGCGATCAGCGTACCGTGTTACAGGACCGCCAGATGCTGGCCCACGTCCTGAGCAACCTGGTGAGCAACGCCATCAAGTACAGTCCGGAGAACAAACGCATCACGCTCACGACATCCGTGGCGAACGGAGTGCTTCAGATCACCGTGAGTGATGAAGGCATGGGGATCCCCTTGGAAGATCAGCAACACCTGTTCGAGCGGTTCTTCCGGGCGAGTAATGCCTTCACCGTGCAGGGCACCGGCCTGGGCCTGAACATCGTGCGCAAGTACCTGGACCTGATGGGCGGCACCATCCATTTCACGAGCGAGCCCGGAAAAGGAAGCGTTTTTACTGCTCAACTACCTCAACTACACCACTATGAAGAACATCCTGTTGATCGAGGATGATCAGGATATGCGGGAGAACACCGCAGAGATCCTGGAACTGGCGAATTACCGTGTGTTGAGAGCCGAGAACGGTCGCCGCGGTGTGGAACTGGCCCGCCGGGAACCACCGGACCTGATCCTGTGCGACATCATGATGCCCGAGCTGGACGGATACGGCGTGCTGCACCTGCTGGCCCGCGACCCCCACACCGCCGAGGTGCCCTTCATCTTCCTGAGCGCCAGGGCTGAACGCAGCGACGTGCGCAAGGGCATGGAACTGGGTGCGGACGATTACCTCACCAAGCCCTTTGAGGAAAGCGAACTGCTGAACGCCATCGAAGGACGCCTGAAGCGTAGCGACCTGTTCCGCAAGGGATTCGACCAGAGCCTGAGCGGCTTGAACGACTTCCTGGAGAGTGCCCGGGGAGTTGCCGCCTTGACCGATATCGCGACGAACCGCAAACTGCGCCAAGTGGGCAAGAAGGAGATGATCTTCCACGAGGATGATGAGCTCCGGTCCATCTACTTCATCAACACCGGCAAGGTGCGCGGTTTCAAGATGAACAATGATGGCAAGGAACTGGTGACGGGGCTCTATGGCCCCGGTGAGTTCCTGGGCTACATGAGCGTGCTGGAGGGCGGTCGCGTGGCGGAGGCCGCGGAGGCGATCGAGGCCACGGAACTGGCTATCATCCCCCGGGAGGAGCTGCAGGCATTGCTCTACCGCGACCGTGATGTGAGCATGCGCTTCATCAAGATGCTCACCCGGGAGGTGAAGGAAAAGGAAGAACGGCTCTTGGACCTTGCCTACGCTTCAGTTCGGCAGCGGGTCGCCCAAGCCCTGCTGCATCTCCATAAGCGATTCGGCGAGGACACGGCCACCACCCTGGGGGTGCAGATCAGCCGGGAGGACCTTGCCACCATCGTGGGCACCGCTACGGAATCACTCATCCGGGCGCTCACGGACCTCAAGGAAGACAACCTGATCGAGGTACGGGGAAGGGAGATCCACCTGCGGAACGTGAAGGGCTTGGAGCGCCTGGCGAACGATTGAACGAACACACGTCATCTCCGCCTCGGCGCGATGGCGTTAATTTGCGCCCAAATCACACCGGACCCCATGAAAAAGTACATCGGCCTTGCCCTGTGGATCGCTGCCCTGATCATCCCCTTCCGTTTCGCCATCCTCGACACCGACCAGGTGGTGCTGGAGGACGGTCGGGCCGATAACGTGATGGGCCTCATCAGTTTCGTGGCCATGTTGACCCTGTTCTTCCTGGGCTATGCCTTGGTGGATTCAGCGAAGAACACCACCGAAGGACACCACGGCCACTGAGCCGTCACCTCTTACGATCCAAGCATCATGGCACACATCCTCATACCCACCGACTTCAGTGCCAATTCCCTGAACGCCGCGCGCTACGCCGTGCAACTGTTCGGGGCGGAAGGGAACACCTTCACGGTGCTGAACACTTATATGATGCCGCGCGGATCGGCCAGCACCATGTGGAGCATCGATGACCTGTTGGCCAAGGAGGCTCGGGAAGGCCTGAACGATTTCACCGCGAGGCTGAAGGAGGATCTGGGCAGCCTCAAGCCGGTGATCAACACCGTTTGCGAGCATGGCGACCTGCCCAACGTGGTGGCCCGTTTCGCCCGTGATGCAGATGCGCCGGAC
>CAMCAZ010000026.1 GCA_945872795.1 Chryseobacterium gleum | reverse complement strand
ACTCGGCGTTCACAGCCGGGTCGGAGATGGCCACCACATACGAGCCGTTGGCCCAGTCGAGCTTGTCGCAGCTGTTGAAGATCAGGCGTTGGTTGCTGATGGGCAGGCAGAAGCCCTGACCACCACTGACGGCGCTGACGGAACCGGTGTTGAAGTTGTTCCGGTTGTCGATGATACGGAGGTTGGTACCCTGCGTGCGCAGGATGTAACCGCCCGTGGTCATGCCATCACCGCCCGCATCAAGCACGCGGAGGGTGTAGCAGCCGTCGGGCAGGCAACCGCTCTCGGTCTGGATACCGAAGGGTGCAGCGAGGGGCCCACCGCTGGCGGCCACCACGGCACCGGTGCTGTTGCGGATCTCCCAGGTGGTCTCGAAGGGCGTTGCATCGGTCTGGAACTCCACAGTGAGGCCGTTGGCAGGGCAGCTGCTGTTGTTGCTACCACAGGTGGTGGTGAGCGTGAAGGCACCGGAAGCGCCAACCCAACCAGCCACATAGATGTAGTAGGTTGTTCCCGCCGTACCTGT
Source organism: Chryseobacterium gleum (assembly GCA_945872795.1). Taxonomy (GTDB): domain Bacteria; phylum Bacteroidota; class Bacteroidia; order Flavobacteriales_F; family PHOS-HE28; genus PHOS-HE28. The sequence goes on along the minus strand of CAMCAZ010000026.1, from coordinate 45,043 downwards.
CCAGGTCACTTGGCTCTGCGAAGCGCAGAAGTCGTCGCTACCTGCTACACAGGTGAAGGTGCCGCAGCTACCCGTGAATACCGCCATCTGCGAATCGTAAGCGGTACCGGTGCACAAGCTGGCGGTCATCGGACCATCCCAACCTGTGATGGTGTACCACACCCCGCTGGTCGCATTGTTCACGTAGCCGTCGCAGCTTGCGGGAGCGCCCGTGTTCGTGGCAGCAACAGTGGTTCCTGTGGTCACACTATTGCAGGCGATCGCAATGGCGTTCGCGCACAGGTCGTTGGCAGGAGGAGGAGGAGTGGCGTTCAGGCACAGGTCGAACGTTCCGCCACCGCCGGCCGCCGACGCGATGCGCATCACATAGTTGGTGCCGGGCGTGGTTGGGATGTTCCCGGTAAGGCCGGCAGCACCAAGACCGCAGAAGACCGAGGTCCCCGTGCAGTTCGCTTCGAACACTTCCACCACGATGGACAGGAGGGTGAAGTTGGTCACCGAATAGCTCACCGAGGTGAACGCGCCGGAGTTGAAGCTGTACCACACGTCGCTGTAAGGTCCACCCACGAAGCAGCTGAAGGCGGTGCCCTCATCGTCCGCGAAGCTGTTATCGCCGCTCACGGCGTTGGCAGGGCAATCAGCAGGGTCGTTCACCGTCAGCACCTGTGCATCGGCGCAGGCGTCGTTGGCAGGGGGCGGGGGAGGATCCACCACGCAGATGTCGAAGCCAGGCGTGGCTTGTACCGTAGCGTCCCATGACCAGATGCGCACGTAGTAGGTGTTGCCGATGGTGAGCCCGGTGGCGATGATCTCTTCCACACCTGCGGCGAAGTTCGCATCCGCGCAGGCCACGTTGGTGCCATTGCAGGCGCCGCTGCGTAGTTCCAGCACCGCATCGAAGTCGGCGTCCAAGGTGACGACCTGGCTGGTGGCGCTGGCCACGAAGCTGTACCAGATGTCGTCATCGGCCGTACCGCCGCACACGCCGGCAAGCAGGGTCTGCGTCATGCCTGCCACACTGCCGGGGGTGGGAGCACAGCTCGCACCGGTGGTCAGGGGGATGGCATTGTTGCAGTTGTCGCCAGCCAGGAAGGTGAAGGGGGTCACGCTCACTGTGTAGGCCACGCAGTTCGGCAGGGGGCGCGAGTCGATGACCAGGTAGTAGGTACCTGCGGCCAGGTTCACGATACCCGAGGCCAGACCGTTCACCGCAGTGGTCACCGCGTTGGATACGCATGCACCTGCAGTGGTGCAGTTGCTGCTCGACTTCAGGAACCAGCCTGCGAAGGATGCACCACCGCTCAGCTGGAGGCTGATCTGGTAGTCGCCGCTCGTGCCGATGTTCAGCTGGTAGACGAAGTCCTCGCCACCGCCATAGTTGGCGCCGAGGCCGCACTGGGTGCCGATCAGGTCATTGCCCTTTCCGCAGGTGGTATTGCTCTGCGTATAGGGGAAGCTGCTCACCACCAAAGGCAGTGCACAGGAGGTGCCGGGAGGTGGGCAGGAGAGACCAGGCTGGAAGTTGCCGAGGTTGCGGTTGCATGCAACGTCCGATTCGTGCGCGAGCACCACGTTCACCACGCTGCCGATGGCGAATGGACCGATGTTCGTGACATCAAAGTCGAGCAGACCGGGAATGGTCGTGGGACTGCCACCGTTGACGGTATAAACAAGATCTGTTGTAGCAGCATCGCCAGTGAACAGCACCTCCACATCCAGTGTGAAGCTGTAGGTCCCGCAATCGATGTTCGCGGTCACTGAACCATCGGGGTCCACGCATCCTGCCGTGCATTCCACTTCAAACTCCCAAGTGGTCTGGTTACCATCGGCGCAGCTGTTCGTGGGATCGGAGTCGATCTCCATGTACAGGGATTCACCGATAAGCGATGTGGCCGTCAACCCGTTCAGGTTGGTGACCGTGCTGGAGGCGAGCAGCGTTCCCGAGTTGTCCGTTCCGCTGTAGATGCGGATGACATCGTTCGGGTCGATGGTGCCACCGATGAAGGCCACGGTGATGGATTCACCGGCCGTGGGCGGGTTGAAGGTCCAGGTCCGGGGGTCGCTGTTGCTGTAGCAGTGCAGGTAGGTGAGCGGGTTGGCGCACACGATGTCCACCGCGCAGTTGCTGTAGTGGTTGCCGAGATCGGCTGTGCAACCCGACGCTCCGTTCGAGACAGTGACGTTCACCTCCGCACCGGCGGCGAAGGGACCGAGGTTGGTGATACCGGTGAGCACGCCGGTGATCGGCGTTTGGGCCACACCGTTGACGCTGTGGTTGATGGTGACCGATGCGGCACCACCGAGGTCGGTCACATCCACATCCACATCGAACTGGCTGTTCCCGCAGTCGTCCACTGCTGTGGCCGTGGCAGATACCGGTGTGCTGGTGCAGTTGAGGGCGAGGCTGAAGGCCCCTTCATCCGCAGCGCCGAAACCGAGCACGTAGATGTAGTAGGTCTCATTGACATCGGCCGTCCAGGTGGCCTGGCTCAGGCCGGTGTTCGGCGTGCAGCCATCGTCGTTGGTGGTGATGCAGGTGAATGCACCACAGCTACCGCTGTACACGGCGATCTTGGAATCCCACGCCGGCAGGGAGCCGCAGATGGAGGCGGTGACCGGGCCGCAAAGGTTCTCGGCCACATACCACACACCACCTGAGGTGTTGTTGAGGAAGCCGTTGCACAGGGAGTTCGGTGCACCGGTCGTGGTGGCATCCACCGTAGTACCGCTCAACACATCACCGCAGGCGATCGGCGTGGCCGTGCTGCATTCATCATTGGCGGGCGGCGGCGGGCAGGCAGGGCCGGCCACCACGTTGATGCCGTAGGGTCCGGAGGCGCCGGTCTGGTTCATCACGCCGATGTAGTAGGTGCCTGCGGGCACGTTGGCGTACGGCACGTTCACACTGCCGTTGGGGCATGCGGGACCTGGCGTTCCGGTCCAGGGGATGAAGCCGGTGGAGGGGCATCCCACGAAGAGGTTGACGAACGCGTTGGTGCGCGCAGGGGTGCTACCGCAGTAGTTGATGTTGAGCGTGGTCACACAGCCCGTGAGGGTGAAGGCCTCCCAAGAGATCAGTGCGCCGAAGCCCTCTCCATCGGTGGCGCCGAAGTTGTTGCCGGTGATGGAGATGGTGTTACCCGGTGCCACGCTCGGGAAGGTGGTGATGGCGGCGCAGTTGTCGAAGGGTGGCTGCGAGTAGAACAGGAAGCCGTTCGAGTTGGCACTGTAGTCAGCATCGCCACAGAACGAACGCACGTAGACCTGGTACTGGGTGGGATGCACCAATCCAGAAATCGTGACCGGTGAGGTCGTGGTGGTGATGACCGTTCCTCCGCCTGCGCTGGCACCGGTGCCTGGGGTGAACCCGGGAGCACCATATTCAATGATGTAGCTGGTGGACCCGTTCGGCGTGAAGCTTACGGCTGCCGAAGTACCGCTCGTTCCGGACACTGAGATGCCGGTGGGTACGAAGCAGGTGGGGATCGGCTCGATCAGGATGTTATCGATGTAGACACTGTTCCCGAAGTTGGAACGACCGCGGAAGCGCACGCGGTTGACCCCTGCCGGAAGTGAGAAGGTGCGCGTGGCCCATTGGCCTTCGGTGGGAATGAAGTTGGTGGTGATGGGGGACGTGGTGTTCAGGAGGCCGCCCACATCGTTGGACATGCCCTGGAGCAGGGCCCAGGTGGTGCCGCCGTTCGAGGAGGTCTCCACGGCGATGGAGTCGACCTCACCGGTGTTAAAGGTTGTGCCTGCCACATCGAAGCGGATCTGCTGACCGGCCCCGATCGCAGTGAACGTTGGGCTGGTGATCGTCAGGATCGTATTGTTCGCAGCGTTGTAGAAGTCCCAGCGCGAGGAACCCGTTCCAGGCAGACCGTAGGCATTCACCGTGCTCCGAAGAAGCGTGGCGGCCGCAGTTGCGCTCCAGCAGTTGGATGGGAAAGTGGCCGAAGCGAAATCCACCGGGAAGGTGGTGGCTGTTGGCACGGTGACCACATTGCTCAGTGCCGTGGTAGGGGTGCCACCACCGCCGGGGCAATCCACCAGGCAGCGATACGAGGTGCTCACGCTTTGCGTGACCACCTGGGTCGGTGCATTGGTGCCGAAGGGTGTCCAGCCGCCTCCATTGTCGAATTCCCAGGCATAAGTGGCCAGGTTGCCGACGGTGTTCTGAAGGCTTAGCGTGAAGTTCTGTCCAGTGCATGCACCGGCTACACTGGCCAAGGTGTTCCCCGGTGCTGGGGTGCCGGCACAAACCGGTACGAACATGAACCGGGCTGCCGCGCGGAAGGCGCTTGTGGCCAGGGCTGTTGTTCCGGCCACAGGAGCTGTTGCGCCATTGTACCTGCGTGAGGTGAGGGCCGTTACACCGGAAGCGGCGTTACCCCGGGCACAATTAAAGACGTTTCCAGTATGGGTGACGTTGTCCGTTCGTACCACCAGCATGACCAGGTTCCCGGCAGCTTGGGTGTAGGTGAACGGGGTGGTCAGGTTCACACCGCTGAACCCCGTTGAGGACCATGCGATGGAACCACTGTACACCAAGGTCTTGCCTGCTGTAGCGAAAGCGCCAGCGACAAACGCGGGGCTGGCCGTGGTGTATAGGTAAATGGCTACGTTGTTATACGTATTCAGCGGTGCCGATGAAGCGAGGGCGCTCTTCGAAAGCTCGATCCGGTTGATCGTGAAGTCTTGGGCGATCTCGGTGGCCAGATACACGTGTTCGCTGGCATGGTGCGCCGCGCTACCCATCGGTGCTAGACCAGAGGTTCCCTGTCCTACGTAAGGTACACCGTCTATGGTGACCGTTACCTGTGCATGGAGGCCAACTGAGAAAAGGAGGGCGGTGCTCAGGATCGAACTGCGCCAAAGGGAGGCCCACGTTCGTTGTCCTGGTGGATTATTCATTCCGTTCATGAGATAGGGTTTGGGTTGGGATGCGGTCATTGGTGTGGGCTGTTCACCACGTTCATTCAGCCGCCCATTTCGGGCAAAGAGGTCAGCTGTCGGCGTGATCAAGGCAACTAGGCAACCTGATTACGCCTGGATGGTCAAGGGGTGGCTACTGTGTACAGATCGATCAATAGGGACTGTGCGTTGTTGGCTTGGTTGAACACACGTGTTTTCGGAACACTGCGATCGAAAGTACCGGGGTGGGAATTACCCGGCAAGGGTTGAAAGATATTTTTCTCGTAGAGGCAACCCACAGATGATGTGTGCGTCTTAGCGCTCCCGGAATCCGCGACGAACGGCATGGAAGGGGGGCTTCCGCTACCTTCGGCCGCGATGCCGCACACCGCCCCCGATCGCCCAGTATCGCTGTTCGCCGCTCTGGTGCCACTGGTCCTGCTCGTGCTGGCCCTTGGGCTGAACGTGGTGGTGTTCGGGGATGCCGGGTTGGACGGGCCGAATCAATTGGCCTTGTTGGGCGCTGCGGCATGTGCCGTGGTCGTTGGCCTGATGCATGGCCACTCCTTCGAGGCTCTGATGGAGCACGTGGTGCAAAGCATCCGCACCGCGCTGGGTGCCATCCTCATCCTTCTGCTCATCGGTGCATTGTCCGGGGCATGGTTGGTGGCAGGCATCGTCCCGGCCATGATCGACCATGGCCTGATGGTGCTGCATCCCAGTTATTTCCTGGTGGCTGCATGTTTGGCTTGCTGCGTGGTATCGCTGGCCACGGGAAGCTCCTGGAGCACGGCTGCCACCGTGGGGATCGCGTTGATGGGGATCGGCAGCGCCCTGGGCGTCCATGAGGGACTCGTGGCCGGAGCGGTGATCAGTGGTGCCTACTTCGGGGATAAGCTCAGTCCACTGAGCGACACCACCAACCTGGCTCCCGCTGTGGCCGGAACGGACCTCTTTGGGCATGTCCGCTACATGCTGTATACCACCATACCATCCCTGGTCATCACCCTGGTGCTCTTCCTGGTGATCGGTCTCTGGAGTTCGACCTCCGGGACGGTCGAGGGTATCACATCGATCCATGAGGCGATCAACACACGTTTCCAGATCGGTTGGTGGCTCTACCTCGTTCCGCTCACCGTCATGGTCCTCATCTGGCGCAAGGTCCCAGCGCTTCCGTCCCTGTTCATCGGGACCCTCCTGGGCGCCCTCTTCGCTGCGCTGTTCCAACAGGACCTGCTGAACGACCTGGCCACTGTGGAGGGCGGGTCGCTCCGGCGCACCTATGAGGTCCTGATCCGTGCCATGGGCGGGGGCATCTCCATCAGCACGGGCCACGTGACCGTGGATGAGCTCTTGTCCGCCGGTGGCATGGCCGGGATGCTGAAGACCATCTGGCTGATCCTGTGCGCCATGACCTTCGGCGGGGTCATGGAAGGCGCCGGGCTGTTGCAACGCATCACAGGTTCCCTGATGGGCCTGGTCCGCGGCGATGGCTCCCTCGTGGCCACCACGGCGGCAAGCTGTGTGTTCACGAATGTCACGGCTTCCGATCAATACCTCAGCATCGTGGTCCCCGGCCGCATGTTCGCACCGGTCTTCCGCGAACATGGCCTGGACCCGCGGGTGTTGAGCCGGACCTTGGAGGACAGTGGCACGGTCACCTCCGCCCTGGTGCCTTGGAACACCTGTGGTGCCTACATGAGCAGCGTACTTGGGGTGGCCACGTTGACCTACCTGCCCTTCTGCTTCTTCAACCTCATCAGCCCCCTGATGACGGTGCTCCAGGCCTGGGTGGGCTACCGGATCCTGCGCCTGAAACCCGGAGTGGAAGCGAAACCGTAGGCCTTTCGGTGCCGCAGGAGGGGGCGATGCTCTCCTTTTCACACCAGGTCGCCTCGGTTGATCAGGCGCTCGCCACAGGCCTGCGCTGCTGCGGTAGCCTGCGGGCGTTCAAGCGATCCACCTTCCGGCACTCGGAATGAAAAAGCCCCGTCGCTGATCGCGACGGGGCTTTCTGTTCTGTTCAGACCGCACTAGGCGGGGTGGTCGGGGCTCACTTTTCGTCCTTCACTTCCTCGAAGTCCACATCCGTCACCTCGGCATCCGCCTTGGCTCCGCTGTTGGCTTCGGTTCCGTTGGCACCACCCTGTGCACCGCTCTTGTACATCTCTTCGCTGGCTGCGCTGAACACCGCGTTCAGTTCGGCCATGGCGCTTTCGATGCCAGCGATATCCTGTCCGGCGTGGGCGGCCTTCAGTTTGCCAAGGGCGTCCTCGATGGGCTGCTTCTTGTCGGCGGGGATCTTGTCACCGAACTCCTTCAGCTGCTTCTCGGTCTGGAAGATGAGGCTGTCGGCGGCGTTCAGTTTCTCCACACGCTCACGGGCCTGGTTGTCGGCGTCGGCGTTGGCCTCGGCCTCCTTCTTCATCTTTTCGATGTCCTCCTTGCTCAGGCCGCTGCTGGCCTCGATGCGGATGCTCTGCTCCTTGCCGGTGGCTTTGTCCTTGGCGCCCACATGCAGGATACCGTTCGCATCGATGTCGAAGGTGACCTCGATCTGGGGCACACCGCGCGGTGCCGGTGGGATGCCGTCCAGGTGGAAGCGGCCGATGGTGCGGTTGCCTGCTGCCATGGGACGTTCACCCTGCAGCACGTGGATCTCCACGCTGGGCTGGTTGTCGCTGGCCGTGCTGAAGGTCTCGCTCTTCTTGGTCGGGATCGTGGTGTTGGATTCGATGAGCTTGGTCATCACGCCGCCCATGGTCTCGATGCCTAGGCTCAGCGGGGTCACGTCCAGCAGCAGAACGTCCTTCACCTCACCGGTGAGCACGCCGCCCTGGATGCTGGCGCCGATGGCCACCACTTCGTCAGGGTTCACGCCTTTGCTGGGCTCCTTGCCGAAGAACTTCTTCACGGCTTCCTGAATGGCGGGGATGCGGGTACTTCCTCCCACCAGGATGATCTCGTCGATGTCGCTGGTCTTCAGACCGGCGTTCTTCAGTGCACTTTCGCAGGGAGCGATGGTGCGCTTGATGAGGCTGTCGGCCAGCTGCTCGAACTTCGCGCGGGTCAGGCTGCGCACCAAGTGCTTGGGGATGCCATTCACCGGCATGATGTACGGAAGGTTGATCTCCGAGCTGGTCGTGGAGCTCAGTTCGATCTTGGCCTTTTCGGCCGCTTCCTTCAGGCGCTGGAGGGCCATGGGGTCCTTGCGCAGGTCCAGTCCTTCGTCGCTCTTGAACTCGTCGGCCAACCAGTCGATGATCACCTGGTCGAAGTCATCACCGCCCAGGTGGGTGTCACCGTCGGTGCTCTTCACTTCGAACACACCGTCACCGAGCTCCAGGACGCTCACGTCGTGTGTACCTCCACCGCAGTCGAACACCACGATCTTCTGGTCCACGCTCGTTTTGTCCAGGCCGTAGGCCAGGGCTGCAGCGGTGGGCTCGTTGATGATGCGGCGGACCTTCAGGCCGGCGATCTCGCCCGCCTCCTTGGTGGCCTGACGCTGGGCGTCGTTGAAATAGGCCGGTACGGTGATCACCGCTTCGGTCACGGTCGTGCCGAGGTAGTCCTCGGCGGTCTTCTTCATTTTCTGGAGGATCATCGCACTGATCTCCTGCGGGGTGAACTGGCGGTCACCGATGGTCACCCGGGGGGCATTGCCGGCACCGCGTTCCACCTTGTAGGGGAAGCGGCTGATCTCCTTGGCGATCTCATCGAACGAGCTTCCCATGAAGCGTTTGATGGAGGAGATGGTGTTCGTAGGGTTGGTGATCGCCTGGCGCTTGGCCGGGTCACCCACCTTGCGCTCACCTCCTTCGATGAATGCCACTACGCTGGGGGTGGTGCGCTTGCCTTCGCTGTTCGCGATCACCACCGGTTCGTTGCCTTCCATTACGGCTACGCAACTGTTCGTGGTGCCCAGGTCAATACCTATGATCTTGCTCATGTGTGTCGGTCTTTCGTTCTGCGGTCGAACCTCCGCTTGTCAACCTTCATGCCAGCGCGATCCCGGCCGATTTCCTGTCAGAAAGATGAACGACCTGCTTGAAGGGCAGGTCGTTCGCTGTCAAAAAGACAGTTGTCAGTTGCAGCTGAAGGAAGTGCCGGGGTCAAGACCCGAGCAGAAACGGAGCTGAGCGGTGTAGGGGCCTTCGATCAGTTCGATCAGTGAATTGGCGCCCAGTCGTTTGCCGATCACGTTCTTGGTGTACCGCCCCGCAACGATCCCATAAGCCCCGGTGATGTTCGTGTACGCGGGACGGTCCTCGATGATCCCCGATACGGGTTCGCTCAGGGTCAGGAAGGTGTCGAACTCGTCATTGGCCACGGAGACCAGGAAATCCAAGCCGCGGAAGATGCGCTTGTCCACAGCAGCGTTCACCGGGATGCGGGCCGCCAGGGTGGAATAGAACGTTTCGCCCGGAATGAACAGGGACATGGGCTCGGAGGTGTTGGAACTGGCGGCGATCTTACTGCCCATTTTCTGGGTGATGGACAGCCCCCGGATGGTGTCCTGCCCGCGCACCTCATCATATCGGAAGCGCCAGGAGACCTCATAGCGCTTGCCGTTCAGGCGTGAGGTCCAATTGAACTCATACTGCCCGTAATCCGTACCCGTGGCGTTCATGAAGTTCACCCGGTTCGCGTTCAAGGACTCGGTGGTGTCCTGGTCGATGGTCTGTATGGTGAAGTCGTTCACCACATTGGTCTTGGCCGTGATGTTGTTCCCCTTGACGCGCAGCTTCACTTGATATTCGCTGGCCGGGTCCAGGTACACGGCCAGGCCGGTGACAGGCAGGAACTGTTGTTGACCGGCGAAATAGTAAAGGCGTTGCTGGGGTGCGTAGAACGTGCCAGGCACCCTGTTGTTGATCGTGATCGGCTGCAACTCGAAGGAATCCACCGGGTTGCCGTTCGTGAAGCGGATCACACGGGCCAGCTCGATGTCCTCGGCCGCATATTCGTTGGAATCCGCGATCTGCGCGTAGGTCAGTGCATTGCCTTCGCCCAGAAAGGCCTTGTTGATCTTCACATAATGCGTGTCCTCGCGCATGTTGAACAGGGCATATACCACCGTGGAATCCTTGTACGGGGCATTGATATCCAGGTCGGTGCTGCAACCGGTCATGATGACCAGTGCGGCGGTCGCGAGCAGGGGGAGGGGGCGTAGCATGGTCAAAGCGTCAGGCGGTCAAAGATAGGTGAGGTGGCCCACCAGCGGTGGTGGTCCGGTCAACGGTCGGTCCGCCACAGGCTACGGCGGCCGCAGCCGGGCCCATTCTGGTCGTTCGTGGTGGTTCCGCAGTAGTTTCGCCCCCATGAGCACCGGTTCCAGGGATGTCAAACGCGTGACCACCCACACGCTGCAGGAAATGAAGGCCAAGGGCGTTCCCATCGCCATGTTGACGGCCTATGACTTTTCCCTCGCGCGCTTGGTGGACCTCTCCGGGATCGATGTGATCCTGGTGGGTGACAGTGCCAGCAATGTGATGGCCGGCCATGAGACCACGCTGCCCATCACCCTGGACGAGATGATCTACCACGCCAGCAGCGTGGTGCGGGGTGTTCAGCGGGCACTGGTGGTGGTGGACCTTCCCTTCGGCACTTATCAGGGCAATACCAAGGGCGCCTTGAACTCCGCGATCCGGATCATGAAGGAGAGCGGTGCGCATGCGGTGAAGCTTGAAGGAGGTCGCGAAGTGCTCGGTTCCGTGGAGCGCATCCTCACCGCCGGCATCCCCGTGATGGGACACTTGGGGTTGACCCCACAGAGCATCTACAAGTTCGGTACGTATGTGGTGCGGGCCAAGGAGGAGGCCGAGGCCCAGCGCCTGCGCGAGGATGCCAAGTTGCTGGAACAGGCCGGCTGTTTCGCCCTCGTGCTGGAGAAGATCCCTGCCCGGCTCGCCACGGAAGTGGCCGCCAGTGTTTCCATCCCGGTGATCGGGATCGGTGCCGGGGGAGGGGTGGACGGACAGGTGCTGGTGCTCCATGACATGTTGGGCATCAACCAGGAGTTCAATCCGCGCTTCCTGCGCCGCTATGCCGACCTGCATGAGGTGATCACCCATGCTGTTTCCGCCTACGTGGCCGATGTGCGGTCGAAGTCCTTCCCGAATGCCGACGAACAGTACTGACCCTGCTGTACCGTTCCTGCCGATCCATGTGGACGACACCCTTGTCATCGTCCACAAGCCGGCGGGCATGCCGGCACAGGCCGACCCCTCCGGCGATGCCGATCTGCTGACCGCGGTACGCGCTGCCCTCGACGATCCGCGCATCGAACTGGTCAACCGGATCGATCGGCCGGTGAGCGGGCTGGTGCTGCTGGCCCGACGGCCGGAGGTGCTGGCTGAACTGAACCGGGCCTTGCGCGAGCGCGAGGTGACCAAGGTCTACCGTGCCATCGTGGAGGGGCGTGTGGAATTGCCCGCCGAGGGGCTCTTCTTGGAGCATCATTTGGTCCACGATACGCATGTGCACCGCGCGAGGGTGGACAACACCGGCGAACGGACCGATGCCCCCTCACGCCTTCATGTCCGGGTCCTGACCCTGGGCGACCGCTATACGCTGGTGGAACTGCGGCCCGAGGGTGGTGCCTTCCACCAGATCAGGGCTCAGCTCGGCGCCTGGGGGCATGCCATCAAAGGCGACGTGAAGTACGGTGCCCGACGGGGGGAGCGGGGTGCTGATGGCCCTGCCCGCAGCATCGCCCTGCACGCCCATTCGTTGCAGTTCCGGCATCCGGTCACCGGTCTGCAAGTGGCCGCCGAAGCACCGCTCCCGGACGGCCGACTGTGGCACGCGCTCTGGCCGTTGGCGGGCAGTTCGGCTTCTTAGAGCTTGTTCAAGATCTCTTCACACGCGTCCCTCGGCCTCCTTTGAGCCCATGCTTCGCCGAAAAAATTCCCCGTAGGCACCGCTACGCAGAATTTTTTCGGCCTCGCCTGACCTCAACGTGGTCTCGAGGTCCATCGCGCAAGAGATCGTGAACAGGCTCTTAGGAGCTCCGTTCTGAACAGGGCGGACCAACGCCCATTTGGTGGGTTCGGTCCCGGATGCTACTTTCCCATCCATGAAGCACATCCGCACCCCCTGGCTGATCCTGATCTTGCTGGTCCAAGGCACACATGCACAGGTCCTCATCTCCGATTCGTTGCTGCTCACCTACACCCAGCAGGACCTTATTGCGGAAGGGGTGGGCGGCGCATCGTACGGCGTCACGGTGCATCGGCTGATCTACAACACGGTCGATCCCTTCGGTGAACCGACCATCGCCAGCGGGGCGGTGGTGTTGCCCACGGCGGCACCCTGTTCGCTTTCCCTTGCCAGTTACATGCATGGCACCATCCTGGGCCGGGAGGACGTGCCCTCGCGCCTGAGCAACGAATGCCTGGTGGGTTACTTCCTTGGTGGCTATGGTTATGTGGCCGCCCTGCCCGATTACCTGGGCCTTGGGGATTCGCCCGGTCAGCATCCCTACATGCATGCGCAAAGTGAGGCCACGGCCAGCATCGACATGCTGCGTGCCACCCGCGAATTCTGCGCGCAACGCGGGATCGGCCTGAACGGACAGCTCTTCCTGGTGGGCTACTCACAGGGCGGACACACCTGCATGGCCACCCACCGCATGATCGAGGCCCTGTATCCCGAGGAATTCCAGGTCACCGCCAGCGCGCCGTGCAGTGGGCCTTTTGACGCCAGCGGGGTGCAGGCCGCCGTGATCACCTCGGATCAGCCGTACCCGGCACCTTACTACCTGCCCTACGTGTTGCTCTCCTACGGTCGCATCTATCCCGGCCTGTTCAACGAGGTCTCGGAGGTGTTCGATGCGCCTTATGATGTGCTGCTGCCACCCCTGTTCGAAGGGAACAACGGTTCCGGTGCGGTGGACGACGTGATGCCGGATGTCCCTTCGGACATCATCGTCGACGCGGTATTGGAGGCCTTCATCACGGAAGCGGACCATCCGTTCCGGGTAGCCCTGCGGGATAACGATGTCTACGACTGGACCCCGGTCTCCCCGGTACGCATGATCTATTGCGAGGCCGATGATCATGTGTCCTACCGGAACAGTGTAGTGGCCCTGGATGCCATGCAGGCCAACGGAGCGACCTCCGTTTCCGCCGTGAGCGCGGGCGCCAGCTTCGATCATGGCTCCTGTGCCTTTCCGGCATTGTTCGCCGCAAAGGCCTGGTTCGATGAGCTGCATACCCCCTGCACGGACGTGGGCGTGAACGACCTGGCCGATGCCGGGTGGAAGGTATGGCCGCAGCCCTGCAGCGACGAGCTGTGGATACAGCTCCCGGAGCATTTCCGTGATGGTGGCGATTGGTCCCTGTACCAGAGCGATGGCCGGGTGGTGCGTCGGGGTAACTACGGGGTTGGAGAGCAACAGCGATTGGACCTGTCCGGAGTGAGCGCCGGGACCTACCATGTGGAGCTCCGCAGTGCTGCCCAACGTGCCTTCCGCACACTGGTGGTCGAATGACGGGAACCGGCCTACATCGGGTCCACGTCCGTCACCAGCTGCACGGCACTGTGTGCGGGGTCGCTGAACACGCGGTCGATCATCTCGCTCACGAAGGCCTTCTCCTCGGTGTGTGCACTGCGCCTGATCTTGATGAGCAGTTTGCGCAGGTGTCGGTCGCGGATGCGGGACACCAGCGGAATGTCAGGCCCGAGGACCCGTTCGCCGAGACCTGAACGCAGCGCCTGTCCCAGCGCCACGGCGGTGGCCGCCACCCGCTCCTCCGACCGGTGTTTCAAGGTGAGCTCGATGAGCCTTGTGTACGGTGGATAGCCATGGCTCTGGCGATGCTCGATCTCCCGCTGGTACATGCCTTCCACATCATGCCGGACCACGAGGTCCAGGATGGGGTTGTTGACATCCATGGCCTGGATGATCACCGTGCCCGCGTTCTTCCTTCGCCCCGCCCGCCCCGCCACCTGGGCCATGAGCTGGAAGGCCCGTTCATGGGCCCGCATATCGGGGAAGCGCATCAGGTTGTCCGCATTGAGGATGCCCACCACGCTCACATGGTCGAAATCCAATCCCTTGGTCACCATCTGGGTACCCACCAGGATGTCGATACCGCCTTCCCCGAAACTGGTCAGCAAGCGGTCCATGGCGTTCTTGCCCCGCATGGTGTCCTGGTCCATCCGCCCGATGCGGGCCTCGGGGAACAGCGTGGCCAGTTCCTCCTCGATCTTCTCCGTGCCGAAGCCCAGCATCTTCAGGCGCGGGCTGCCGCAGCTGCCACAGATGGTGGGCGGTGGATAATGGCGACCGCAGTAGTGGCAGCGCAACTGGTGTTGCTGCTTGTGGTAGGTCAGGCTCACGTCGCACTGGTCACACTCGGGGATCCAGCTGCAGGTCTCGCACTGCCACACCGGCACGTAGCCGCGCCTGTTCTGGAAGATGATGGCCTGCTCCCGACGGTCCAAGGCCTGTTGCACGGTGTCGATCAGCGTGCTGCTGAAATGGCCACGCATGGCCTTCCGTTTGTATGCATCCCGCAGGTCGACCCGCGTGATGTGCGGCATGGCCACATCGCCGAAACGCGTGAGCAGTTCCACGTGCCCGAACTTCCCGGTCCTGGCATTGTACAGGCTCTCCATGGCCGGCGTGGCGGAGCCCAGGAGCGTGCGTGCCCCGTGCAGGGCGGCCAGGATCACGGCCATGTCGCGGGCATGGTACCGTGGTGCAGGGTCGTGCTGCTTGTAGCTGGGGTCGTGCTCCTCATCCACCACCACGAGACCGAGCTTCGTGAACGGCAGGAACAAGGCCGAACGGGCTCCCACCACGATGGGTGCCGGCCGATCGCCCTGTGCCATGGTGAGCCAAAGCTGGGTGCGCTCGTGCATGGCCATGCGTGAGTGCGCCACCGCGATGCGATCACCGAAACGCTCCCGCAGCCGGCTGATGATCTGGGTGGTGAGGGCGATCTCAGGCAGGAGGTAGAGCACCTGCTCACCCCGGTCCAGCGCTTCCTGGATCAGGGTGATGTACAATTCGGTCTTCCCGGACGAGGTGACACCGCGCAGCAGGACCACCGCCCGTTCCTCGAAGGCCGCCCGCACCTGGTCCAGTGCGGTGCGTTGGGCCTCGGAAAGCACGGGTTCGGCACGCCGCTGATCGGCAGGAGGTGGGGTGCCGGCCTCCCGTTCCTCCATCAGGAACAGGCCCTTCTCCACCAAGGCCTTCAGCACCGTATTGGAAGTGCCGGAAGCCCGAAGGAGCGCTGAGCGGTCAACCTCCCGCGGTGTAGTGCTCAGGCATCGGCTCAGCTCCACGTAACGCATCAGCAGGTGGAGCTGCTTGGGCGCCTTTTCCAATCGGTCGAACCACTGGTGCAGCGCTTCCTCCGATCGGGCATCGGGTGCCAGGGCGACATAGCTCACCGTCCTTGGCCGCCACGTGTCGCGCATTTCCTCTTCCAGCCGCAACGCTCCCCGTTCCATCAGGCGCTTCACCACGGGCATGGGGTCCTTGAGGCCCAGAAGCTCACCGGCCTCTTCCAAGGTGACCACCTGTCGATGTTCCAGCGCATCCAGCAGCAAGCCTGCGCGGCCGGTCATCTCAGGGTCTTCGGTGGCGCCGGGGTCGATCACCAGGCGGGTCTCACTGCTCAGTGACAGCTGCCCGGGAACGGCGGCGATCATCACCTCCCCGAGGCTGCAGAGGTAGTGCGTGGCCATGCGTTCCCAGAGCAGGAACTGGGTCTCGTGGACGATGGGTGCGGCGTCCAAGGGGCTCAGCGCGGTGCGCACGGACCGGTGGGGAGGTGTTTCCCGGTGTACCCTGCGGACCAGGCCGCTGTAGAGCTTCCGTCCGCGGCCGAAGGGCACGGCCACGCGCATGCCCGGCACCACATCGGGCTGGTCCTCGGGCCAGATGTAGGTGAAGATGCCGGGAACGGCGAGGGGTAATATGACGTCGACGTAGCGGGTCACAGGAACTGTGCAAAGGTGATCCACGGAACGGCGTTCTCCGGATCGGCCCTACCGGTCCAGGCAGCGAACAGGGGGCTTCCCCTTGTCTGTTGGGTATGGAAGCCAGGAAACACGCACGGGAAGCCACACAGCACGCCTGTGACCCCTCATCCGTGGATCACGGGGTACAGGAACTCAAGCGCACACCCCTCTGGAACGCCTATTACCAGCGGGTGCGTCGCAGCATCCGCTTCCCGCGGTATTACCGCAAGGCCTTGAATTGGTAGGGACCAGCGGAGGTCATTCCGCCTTTGCGGTCCACAGTGGGATGTTGGTAGGCCGGGAGTCCCGGGGCATCAGTGGGCTGTGGCTCCGGCTACATTGCGCCGCCCCGGTACTTCCCAAGGGGTGTCCTCCGACCATGAACGGTAATTCACGCACCACCACGGCCATCCTCATGTTGGGGGCCCTGTTCTTCCTCTTTGGCTTCATCACCTGGATCAACGGTCCGTTGATCAGCTACCTGAAGATCATCTGCGAGCTGGAACCGGGAGCGGAGCCCTTCTATGTGACCTTTGCGTTCTACATCGCGTACTTCTTCACGGCCCTGCCGATGGCCCGCATCCTGGAACGCACAGGGATGAAGAACGGGATGATGTACGGCCTGCTGATCATGGCGGTGGGGGCCTTGGTCTTCGTGCCTGCCGCACAGATGCGCTCCTACGGCCTGTTCCTGCTGGGCTTGTTCGTGATCGGCACCGGACTGTCGTTGCTGCAGACGGCCAGCAACCCCTACATCACTGTGGTGGGTCCATTGGAAAGCGCAGCGGCACGCATCAGTGTGATGGGGATCTGTAACAAACTGGCCGGTGTGCTGGCTCCGCTGGTGGTGGGTGCGGTGCTGCTGAGCGACGCGGATGCGCTGCGTATCGAACTGGACACGCTTCAAGGCCTGGACCATGAGGCCCGATTGGATGAAGTGGCCGCGCGTGTGGTGAAACCGTACCTCATCATGGCCGTGGCCCTGATCATCCTGGCGGTATCCGTGCGCTTCTCACCCCTGCCCGAACTGGATGAACAGGTGGAGAGCGCAGGCGATCGGGCGGAGGGCCGTTCCGTACTGAGCTATCCCAATCTGGTGCTGGGTGCCGTGGCCTTGTTCCTCTACGTGGGCGTGGAGGTGATGGCGGGCGATACGATCGGCACCTACGGCGAATCGCAGGGCATACCCCTCAGTGAGGCCAAACATCTCACGAGCTACACGCTGATCTGCATGGTGGTGGGTTATGTGATCGGTATCGCCACCATCCCCAGGTTCCTGTCACAGTCCAGGGCCCTGGTCATTTCCGCCATCCTGGGCGTGCTGATCACAGTGGCCGCGATGGTCACTGACGGATACACCTCGGTACTGTGCATCGCGCTCCTGGGTCTTGCGAACGCCTTGGTATGGCCGGCCATCTGGCCGCTCGCCATTGCCGATCTGGGGCGGTTCACCAAGCAGGCCAGCGCCATCCTCATCATGGCCATCGCTGGTGGCGCCATCCTACCCTTGATCTACGGGCAGTTGGCCGCGTCGTCCGGCGTTGGCCCGCAGATGGCCTACGCCATGATGCTGCCCTGTTACGGGTTCATGCTCTGGTACGCCTCCACGGGTGCGCGCTGGCGGTATTGGCGGGCAGCCCATTAAGCTGCACCCCGGTGTGGCTGTTGAAAAGTGAAGCCTTTCCACCGCCACTTCGGTAGAAGACTCCATTACCTTCGACCTTCGAACTCCGAAATCCCCCAGCGCTTCCATGGCTGTGCCATACTCCGTCAACTCCTTCTTGGGCCTCGCAGTGGTCCTCTCGCTCGCCGCCTGTGGTGGGCCTTCCGCACCGGACCAGGATGCGAGCACCGATCCCCTTCCCACGGATACCGTAGCGAACGGTGCCCAGTTGCTGCAGGTGGGCGGAAAGGTCTTCAGTGTGCCTTCTCCCGTGCAGACCGCGTTCGCCATCCGTAAGGCCGGCCTGAAATACCAGAAGGGCATCACCGCTCCGCTGGAGAAAGGGGAGAGCCTGACCGCCAAGGTCCCGCAGGCCCTGATGCTCGGGATGCTGGGTGCCGACATGGCCTACGTGACCGTGCACAAGGATGGTCAGCGGGCGTTGGCCACCCTGCAGGCCATTGAGAAGCTGGGCGGGAAGCTCGAACTCTCCAATGCATTCGACCGTGCCTTGCTTGATCGCTTCAAGGCCAATCTGGGCAGCGAGGACAGCCTGCTGCAGTTCAGCGGGTCTGCCTTCCGTGCCGCGGATCAATACCTGAAGGACAACGACCGGCACGATATCAGCGCACTGGTCTTGGCCGGTGGTTGGCTGGAATCGCTCCACCTTACGCTCTCCGATCCAGCAGCGTTCAAGGACCAGGCCCTGATGGACCGCATCGGTGAGCAGCGCAAGGCCTTGGCCGATCTGGTGGCCCTGCTGTCCACAGCCGTGACGGACGAAAGTGCGAAGGAGACCGTTGAAGGGCTGCGCACCCTGCAGGCCACCTTCGATGGGATCAGCGCCTCCTACACCTATGAGAAGCCCGTCACGGATGTCGCATCCCGGACCACCTTCATCAACAGTAAGAGCAGTGTGACCATCACCGCCGAGCAACTTTCGGCCATCGCCGCCCAAGTGTCCGCCATCCGTTCCAAGATCCTTGCCTGACCCATGCGTAGGTACCTTCTCCTTTCCTTGTTCGTTCCCGGTTTTGCTGCGCTCTCCCAGGCACAGGGCCTTTGCGCCCCCATCGCCGATCGCTGCGAGGCACACATCACCAGCCAGTACATCCCCGACGGCCAGTTCTACCGCGCGCTTCTCCAAGGGGAGGAGGTGGCCGAGTTCGAGCTGACCCTGTTCGGTGGAAGCACCTATCGGGTTGCCGCATGCAGCGGCGACTCCGACGGGATCCTGCTCTTTTCCGTGTTCGACAAGGAGCGCAACCTGCTCTACTCGAACAAGGAGTACAGCTCGGCCCCCTATTGGGACCTGGCCATCACGAGCACTTTGGATGTGAGCATTGAAGCTTCGTTGGACCCCTCCAAGGCAGGCAGCGGCTGCGCCGTGATGCTGGTCGGTTTCAAGAAATAGGGCGACCTCATCTTTCCTGCAACCTTGCAGCGCCCCTCCCGTAAAGAGGGGCGCTTTTCTTTTCCCGTCAGTGGGAGGAAGTGCGGTCGGATGAGCGAGAAGATCCTCAAAGCCCTGTTGCAATTGTTCGCCATCATCGCCAAGGGCGATGCGGTGGGCGAAGGCATGCGCCCGGATAATGCGGCGCCCCTTGAGCGCTTCCTCCGCAAGCAGTTCAGTCCCGAGGTGGCCGCCTCGCACCTTGCCCGCTACCAGGCCTTCGTGCTGGCCTTTCACTCCAGCGGTGGACAGACGCGCACCGGCCGCAAGCGCACCTCGTTGAACTCCGTGAAGGTGCTGAAGATCTGCACCCAGGTCAACGAGGAACTGAACCAGCGCCAAAAGTTCGTGGTGCTGGTGCACTTGCTGGAGTTCATCTACGCCAACGGCGAGGTGAGTGAGCAGGAGCAGGACTTCGTGACCACCGTGGCGGAGACCTTCAACATCGGCCAGGAGGAGTTCCGCCGATGCCAGGCCTTTGTGGAGAGCGATATCAAGGAGCGGGAGGACTCGGCCCACCTCTTGTACATCGATGCGGCCATGGAATCGCCCTTCGAGAAGGCCCGCCACCTGCATGCCCATGGCATGGAAGGAGACCTGCGCGTGCTGCACGTACCGAGCGTCAACCTTTATGTGATGCGCTATACGGGATCCGGCGAGATCCTGTTGAACGGTCAACGCATCGGAGCAGGCGGTCACTATGTCCTCAGCAACGGCAGCAGTGTGCGCCCCACCCATGGCGTGCCCATCTATTACAGCGACATCCTGGGTGCCTTCATGTCCAAGAACGGTCGCCCGCGGATCGTGTTCAAGGCGGAGGCCATCGAATATGCCTTCCCCAATGGACGGCTGGGCCTGCATGAGCTGCATCTGGCAGAGACCGGGGGCAAGCTCATCGGCATCATGGGCGGCAGTGGAAGTGGGAAGAGCACGCTGCTCAATGTGCTCAATGGCAACCTGAAGCCCGGGAGGGGTCATGTGACCATCAACGGGATCGACGTGCACACCGAACGCGATCGCATCCGCGGCGTGATCGGGCATGTGAGCCAGGACGACCTGCTCATCGAGGAGCTTACCGTCTTCCAGAACCTGTTCTACAACGCCAAACTCTGTTTCGGCGACCTGAACAAGGAGCAGGTCACCGAGCGCGTGCTGCGCATGTTGCAGAGCCTCGGGCTATACGAGACCAAGGACCTCAAGGTGGGCAGCCCCCTGGACAAGACCATCAGTGGCGGCCAGCGGAAGCGTTTGAACATCGCCTTGGAACTGATCCGGGAGCCCAGCGTGCTTTTTGTGGACGAGCCGACCAGCGGTCTAAGTTCCAGGGATTCGGAGAACATCATGGACCTCCTCAAGGAGCTTGCCCTGAAGGGCCGTCTCGTCTTCGTGGTGATCCACCAGCCCTCCTCGGACATCTTCAAGCTGTTCGATCGGCTGCTGCTGATGGACCAGGAGGGACATCCGGTGTACTACGGTGATCCCGTGGATGCGGTGGTCTACTTCAAACGGGTGACCGGCCAGGTGAACAGTGATGTGGGCCAGTGCAGCGCCTGTGGCAACGTGAACCCCGAGCAGATCTTCAACATCCTCGAGGCCAAACTGGTGGATGAGTACGGCAATGAGACGGACCAACGCCGGATCAGTCCCGAAGCCTGGAACGAGGTGTTCAAGGCACAGATGGAAGGCCGTGCGGCGACGGTCCCCGATGAGCGCAGCGTGCCCAGGAGCACCTTCGCAATACCCGACAAGTTCAAGCAGTTCGTGGTCTACTTCAAACGTGATCTGTTGAGCAAGCTGGCCAATCGCCAGTATGTGCTCATCAACCTGCTGGAAGCACCGGTCCTGGCCTATGTCATGGCCTTCTTCCTCAAGTACTATCGCGTGGGCTACGGTACTGCGGACGCCTATATCTTCCGGGAGAACGACAATATTCCACAATACCTCTTCATTGCTGTCATCGTCGCTCTGTTCCTCGGGCTCACGGTCAGTGCGGAGGAGATCATCCGGGACAGACAGATCCGCCAACGGGAGAAATTCCTGGACCTGAGCCGGGCGAGCTACCTGCTGAGCAAGGTGTCCATCCTGTTCATGATCTCGGCCGTCCAGACGCTGTTGTTCGTGATCGTGGGCAGTGTAGTGCTGGGTATCGACGGGCTCCTGCCGGCCCATTGGCTGCTCCTCTTCAGCACCTCGTGCATGGCCAACGTCCTCGGCCTGAACGTGAGCGCGAGCTTCAACAGTGCCAAGGTCATCTACATCATGATCCCCGTACTCATCATTCCGCAGTTGCTCTTCAGCGGGATCATCGTGAAGTTCGATAAACTGCACCCCTGGTTCGCTTCCGAGACGAGCGTTCCATGGATCGGCAACGTCATGGCCTCCCGCTGGGCTTATGAAGGGCTCGCTGTGACCCAGTTCATGGATAATGCCTATGAGCGGATCGTCTACCCCTTCGATCAGCGGATGAAGACCGCGAACTGGAAGAAGGACCTGTGGGTACGGGAGATCCAGAACAGTGTGGGTGATGTGCGTCGTGCCAGGCAGGGACTCGCTCCGGAGGTGGATGTGGCCTATGAACTGGCCCTGATCAGCGCAGAGCTGCAACGGGAAGCCGCATTGATCAAGGGATTCAACTGCCCATCGACCAACCTGCTCACGCCCGAGCTCGTGACCACTGCCGCGCTGGATGAGGTGGAGCAGTGCCTGCAGGTGCTCGTGGACCACTACCGGGCCGTGTACCGGACAGCGGAACAGGAGAAGGAGGCCTTCATCGGTCGGATGACGGCCACGGAGGAAGGGCGAAAGGCCTACTTCGCATTGCTGGATGGATACCGGAACGAGAGCTTGTCGGAGATCGTGACGAACCGCAACGACGTGAACGTCATCGTGGAATACCAAGGCCAGCTGGTACAGAAGAGCGACCCGGTGTACCTCGTCCCGAAGAGGGGAAGCATCTTCAGCGCGCAGTTCTATGCGCCCATGAAGTGGTTTCTGGGCATGAAGATCCCCACGCTCTGGGCGAATGCTGCCGTGCTCTGGGGCATGTCACTCGTACTGGCCCTGATGCTCTACGCGGACTTCTTCCCGCGCCTGATGCGACTGATCCCTTCCCGGGACCCCCGCTGAGGGTGCTGCCAACGTGCGACGATCACTGCCCGTCCACCTCCTTGATCAACATCATCTTGAACGGGATGTTGATGATTCCGGCGTAATCCTCACCGGCCTCCAGCATGTCCTCGTCATCCTCCTCGTAGTGCCACAGCACGGTGACATCATTCCCTGCGGCGCGGATGGCCTCCAGTTTCTTGAACAGGTCCAGGATGCACTTGGAGCTACTGGTGTTGAAGTACTCCAACTGAACGTGCAGGGCGGTCCGCTGCTGTGGGGTGCGGCCGTATTTGTCCACCCAGTCGATCAATGGTTTGTAGAACTCGATGGAGTTCTCCGGGATCGAACGGCCCTTCAATTCGAGCAGACCGGTCTCGTGATCGAAGTTCACGAATGGTGTTTTGGAGGAACCTTCAAATTGCAGCGATGCCATGGTGGTGAGAGGTCTAGGAGTTCACGTTCACGTTCAGGCTGAAGAACGCATTGTCCGCATGGTAGGGGATGAATCCGTATTCAAGTTTGCCACCGCTCTTGCGGGCGATGTCGATCATGCCCAAGCCACCACCACCGCTTTGTGAATAGGTGCCATCGGCCAGCTTTTCGCGGTAGAGCTCGCGGAGCATTTCGGGTGTCAGGGTGTTGATGCGGTCCAAGTGGGATCGCAATCGCTCCACCTCCGAGCTGACCATGAAGTTGCCGGTGAGCACGGAATACCCCGAATCAGTGCGCGCGATCATCACCACACCATGCGGGTCAGCCGTGCGTACGGTACCTCCGTTGGTGAGTTTGAGGTGGGCATTGTGGTGATAAAGGTTCTGCAGGCATTCGGTCACCACGTTGAACACGCGTTTGCGTGTCTTGGCTTCGGGCTCGATGCTGGGCAGCTGGTGTTCCACCGCCCCCAACAGGGAGGTGATGAGCTCTTCCGAGAGATCCCCCTTGAACGAGAGCATCACGCGATGTCGCTCAAGGGAATCATAGAAGTCGTGGATCTGGTCGAGCATGGCCGGGACTGCCGCTTGTAGCGGCCTTAGGTGCAAAGCAACTGTGATCGGTCAAGGGGCTCGCAGCTCCCTGGGTGGAGTTATCCACGGAATTGTCAACCCCAACGATGACGATCGGTTAGTTTCGCCGTTCATTTTCGGTACGCAGGCATGGGTTGGTACAAGGAGTGGTTCGGTACGCGCTATTATGCCTTGCTATACGGGCATCGCGACGAGGTGGAGGCAGCCCGTTGGGTGCGTACCGTCATGGCCCACTGGCGTCCCAGCTCCGGTGACCGGTTGTTGGACCTGGCCTGTGGCCGTGGCCGGCATGCCCGCTTTTTCGCCGAGGCCGGATTGACGGTAACCGGCGTGGACCTTTCTCCGGAGAGCATTGCCGAGGCCACACGCAACGTGCCCGGTGCGCGCTTCGTTGTGCACGACATGCGTACACCCTTTGAACCCGGTCAGTCCGATCTGGTCTGTTGCCTCTTCACCAGCCTTGGTTATACCCGGGACCGGCAGGATGACCGGGCCATTTTTGAGGCCGTGGCCAGCAATCTGCGTCCCGGAGGCAGGTTCGTGCTGGACTTCATGAACACCGCAGCGGTACTGCGCGATCTGGTGGCCGATGAAGTGGTCACGCGGGAGGATGTTGAGTTCCACATCACACGGACGGTGGAGGAGGGGGTGATCGTCAAGCGCATCGCCGTAAGCGATGGACCCGAGCACCACCGCTATGAGGAACGTGTTCTTGCACTGATGCCTGAAGAACTGCGACAGATGGCAGTGGATGCGGGTCTGGAGGTGGAGGAATGCACCGATGGTCCGGACATCAGTCCCTTCGACCCGGAGACCTCCCAGCGCTTCGTCATGTGGACCAAACGCCGGGAGACCCCATGATACCCGTGGCGATCGCCTTCTTTCTGGTGCCCATGCTGGCCGGCGGTCTGGTCCGCCTCACGCGGCCCGATTCGAAGTGGCTCCGCCTGCTCCTGAGCTTCAGTGGGGCTTTCCTGCTGGGCGTGGTGTTCCTGCATATGCTTCCGGAGCTCTACGCAGAGGTGGGGGCCGGGATCGGTTTCTGGGTGCTCGGCGGTTTCCTCGTCCAGGTGATCCTGGAGTTCTTCAGCCATGGCATCGAACATGGTCACATGCATATCCACGGAAAGGCGTCCCATGCGCTTCCCCTGCTCACGCTGGGCAGCCTGTGCCTGCATTCCTTCGCGGAGGGCATCCCCTTTGCCGATCCGAAGGTGGCCGGTGACGTGCATTTCCTGGTGGGCGTGCTCCTGCACAAGATGCCCATGGCCATTGCACTGGCCACGGTCCTCCAGCGCACGGGTGCCGGCGATGGCCGGAGCTGGACCCTCCTGGTGACCTTCGCATTGGCCGCTCCCCTCGGCATCCTGTTCGGGGCCACGCTGGGCCAGGACCTTGGCCACCATTTCCTGGATCACATGCTCGGCTTGGCGATCGGTATGCTGCTGCACATCGGAACGACCATCATCTTCGAAAGTGCCCCCGAGCACCGTTTCAACGCCACCCGCTTCGCCGCCGTCATCGTCGGCGCCGGACTGGCCGCGTTGACCATCCATTGAAAATTCGCAGCAACGCACAATAGGCCGTTTGATGCGTCGTTACTTTGAAGTGCAAAGTACTTTGCTTTCGGATGGGCCATCGCAACGACCTGTTGCCAGTAGTGGCGTGAATGAAAGGTGTGCTCTGCCCGTCGCCGCGCAGGGATATCCGGCTTCGTCGTTCCGCAAACACTTTCCGGGCAAGCCATCCAATACCGGCGCCACCGCGTGCGTTGCACGATCCATCAGACCCTGAGTGCATTCCAATACCATTGTCCCGACCTCCCCATCCGATCACCACCATGACAGAACCTTTGAACGCCGGATCACAGCGTTGGACACCGTTCCTGACCATCCTGCTCACCGCTGTGATCTTCGATCGTCTGTTCCACGAGCTCTCGTTGGGGCTCAACCTGCTGCTCTTCGCTCTGCTGATCACCGCTCTCTTGCTGCATCGCCATGGATGGAAGGGGCTGTCGGTGCCCGCGCGGTGGACCTTGGGTGGCCTGAACGTCGCAGCCGGAATGGTGGTGGTCCATGCCAGCACGGTGGCGATGATCGCCGCGGTGATCGCCTTGGGCGTGTCGACCAGCCTGGCCCATGAACGCCAGTTACGCAGTCTGTTCTATGCCATCCAGCAATGGTTCTCGAACGTAGTGTACCTGCCCATGGCGGCCTGGGATGGTGCCGGTGTCCTGCTGCAAGGTCGGAATGCTCCCCGGCAGGGTTGGGGCTGGGGGAAGCTTGCGGTGCTTCCGATCCTGATCGGAGCTGTGTTCTTTCACTTGTATCGTGTCGGCAATCCGCGCTTCGAGGAACTGACCGCAGGTTTCCTGAACGGCATCTGGGAGGTGCTCGGTGATCTGCTGACGAGCATCTTCACTGCCCATACCTTCTTCTTCCTTTACGCCATGGCCGTGAGTGCGGCTTTGCTCTATCGTTTCGCTCCCAAACGTGCGCTGCAATGGGAGCAGAATTGGACGGATGCCCTGCTCCGGCGCAAGGTGCTGCGCCCGCAGTGGATGGCCCCGCAAGGCATGAACCTGCTGGAACGCGAGCGCAGGATGGGTGTGTTGCTCCTCGTGCTGGTGAACGCCCTGCTGCTGGTGGTGAACGTGATCGATATCGGATGGGTATGGGTCGGGTTCGAGGTCCCGGAGGGCTTCAGCCTGAAACAGTTCGTCCATGAGGGGACCTGGATCCTCATCATCAGTATCCTGCTGAGCATCGCGATCCTGCTCCACCTGTTCCGCGGCAACCAGAACTTCTACGTACGCAGTGCCCTGCTGAAAAGGCTCGCCATGCTCTGGGTGGTCCAGAATTTCATCTTGGGCATCTCGGTCTTCCTGCGGAACTATCACTACATCTCCTTCCATGGTCTGGCCTACAAACGCATCGGCGTCATCGTGTTCCTGGTCCTCGTTCTGGTAGGGCTGGTCACGCTGTTCGTCAAGCTGAGGGAGCGCAAGAGCTTCTTCTACCTGGTCAGGGTGAACGGATGGGCGGCATTTGCCGTGCTGGTCGGGCTCACCTTGGTAGACTGGGACAGTTTCATCGTGCGCACCAACCTGCGGCACACCAATCCCGGAGAGATCGATATCGACAATTACCTGGCCATGAGCGATAAGGTATTGCCCCTGCTGTACGCGGACATTGACCTCGTGGAGGAGCAGATGGCACGCCATCGCAACAACCGCGTGCGCTGGGTGGAGAATCTGGATCCCTTGGAGTTCCGAAGGGCTTTGGACGCCAAACGGGACCGTTTCATTCAGCGTCGGTCCGATCGGCGTTGGCAGGAGTGGAACCTGGCCGATGAGCGGACCGCCCGCTATTTCATCACGACCCCGTGATCCGGCCGGTAGCGTTTCTCGTGAAAGTTGGCAGCCATGAACAAGGCCTTCATTTCGACCAAGCACATGGGTGGACGCCCGTACATCCCGGACCGGCGCTGACGCACAATTCGCCAGTGCCCAAGTCCTGATCACGTTCCGTCGTCCGGAGTGGTCGGTCCTGCAGAAGGACCGGTCTGTGCGAAATATCGCCCCGGGAGTTCACTCAGGGCTGGACGGGAAACCGTTGATAAGTTGAAACCACCGGGTACGCAACCTCGTTAGAACCCTGCGTCTACCTTATGGAAAGCAAACAGAAAATGGTCGCTGAGGCCCGGCTCTTCATCCGATTGGGACTGTTGTCCTTCGCAGGGTTCCTGTTCTACTACGCCCATCTGTTCTTTGGGTTGATGGAGAATGTGGTGCTGTTCAAGACCCTCGCCATCACCTTTCTACTGGCCACCATTCCCCTGCCCATCATTGCCGTGAACAACAAGAAGTTGTTCCCGGAACTGACGCGCAATGGAAAAATGGTGCTCACCCTGGCCACCGCGCTCCTGCTCTTCCACCATTTCCTGATGACCTTCATCTTCGTCCTGTTCCTCAAGGGCGAAGCGGTCTTTTAGTGTCGTGGTGCTAGTGTCGCAACCCGTAAGTTGGTTAACTGAAGGTCTGCCACTATTTCGCCTTCATGCAAGGCGGAACATGTACGGCGTAGTGGGCGCTACGACGAAATGTTCCAACGCGGCAGGAAGGTGAAAGAGGGGCGGAGATGGTTAAGGAACTTACGGGTTGCGACACTAGTTTTGACGGGCTGTGTGCCTGATCGTTCTGGCCTATAAGGTCCACCCCGAGTATCCCCTGATCCTGGCCGCCAACCGGGATGAGTTCCTGGAACGGCCCAGTGAAAAAGCGCATTTCTGGCCGGATGCACCACACATCCTGGCAGGGCGAGACCTCCGGGCCGGAGGGACCTGGCTCGGCATCACCCGGAGCGGTCGTTTTGCCGCATTGACCAATCATCGCGACCTGCGCAGAACAGCAGTGGTCAACGGACCCTCGCGCGGGCAACTGGTGCGTCTTGCATTGGAGGATGAGTTGGCGGGGCTGGATACTTCCGTCTATGAGGGCTTCAACCTCCTTCATGGCCCCGCGGACCGACTGATGTACCATTCGAACGTCCACGGGTTGGATCACGTGCTCGTTCCCGGCGTGCACGGGCTCAGCAATCATCTCTTGAATACGCCCTGGCCGAAGGTGCAACGCGCCAAGCGACGGTTGACGGAATTGGTGCAGGCTCGTAAGATGGACCCTCAGGACCTCTTTCACATGATGGGCGATACCACGCCTGCGGAGGACGATGACCTGCCGGATACCGGCGTCGGGGCTTCCTGGGAGCGTGTGCTAAGCTCCATGCATATCGTTGCGGCGGGATACGGTACGCGCTGTTCGACCGTGCTGCTCGTTGATCGACAGGGCACCGTACACTTCGAGGAACGGGGCTTTTCACCCGTACACGAGGTGCGGGAGACCATGCGAACTGTTTGATCGGTCGAACTGAACGGCTGTTCTTGTTGTTCAGAAGCAAACCACAGAGCATGTTCGGCCTGTTCAAGAAAAAAGATCCACGGGAAGCCATCATGGACCGCTACAAGGCGATGCTGGCCGAATCCCATCGCCTGAGCACCATCGATCGCAAGGCGAGCGACCTGAAGCGGGCCGAGGCCGAGGCCTTGCTGGATGAGTTCGAAAAGACGACACCCAAAGCCTGACCGCAACATTTCCGGAAGGTCCTGCGTTGCACTACATGAAGGCTTGGGTAAGCAAGCCCGTAGGCATACCTGATCACAGGGGGCATCAGCCCAGCGGCGTTAAAAGCCCCTGTCCAGGCCCGTAAGCCGGGAAATCAGGAAATTCAGAAGCCCGCCCCGTAAGGCGGGCTTCGCCTTTTCATGGTTTCGGGGGGGCTTGCGCTGGGGGAGTTGCAGGTTATGGTGCAGAGCCAGACCGATGGTCTAATTCACAACCTGTTGAACCGCGCCACGTGCTGCACGCTGGCTGAGATCGTACCGGTGCGCCGGACTCCGTCAGGGTCGATGCACATAGGTCCTGATGGATAGTTCGATGCCCTTCAGCGTGGCCACGACGACGCTGTAGATGCCGGTGGGCCAGCCCTGTGTGCCGATCACGGTCCGGTCCGCTGTGGAAGAGGACCGGTGTACCATTCTTCCCGTGGAGTCGAATACCCGGATTTCGCCCAGCATCCCTTGCGCATGCACGAGGGTGAATTCACCTGCTCCACTGAGCAGTGTCAGGTCCGCGATCTCGTTCGCGGACCCCACGCTCTGCGTCGGATCGAAGCAGGGTTCGTAGAAGCGGAAGGCCAGGGGTTCGGGGACCAGATCACCGACCGGCGTGGAAGCAGTGCTGAAACCACCAGGGACCACGGCACTGTAGTAGGGCTGTCCGCTGAGCGGCCCCCCATCGCTGCCGGCGAGCATGGTGTAAACGCCGGGTGGCAGGCAGATCGTATCGGCATCATACTGGTTCTCAGCGTCCAGGACGAAGCTGCCGCTCACCACAACGACCGCGTTGGAGAGTATTCCCCAGTTGAAGGTGCCGGTGGTGATGGCACCGCCGAGGTTCTGGATGTTCGGGATCAGGGTGGTGCAGGGCGCTGGCGGGCATAGGTCCACCTCAAGTTCCCAGGTGCAGGCCAGCGAGGTGGTGAAACCGGTCCACAATTCCAGCGTGGCGCTGAAGGTGTTCACCGGGATCTCCACACCGTCCATGATGCGCATGGTGTGGTAGCTCTCACCGCCGATCCCGAAGAAGTTGACCGTTTCCTTGGCAAGCGTATCCCCGCTGGCATCGTAAAGGATGAAATTGGGGTAGTCGAACAGTTCGTTCATGGTATTGCTGTTGATCACATGGACCACGAGCGCGGTGTCCGTGAAGGGGTGCCAGCGGACGGATACAAGCTCAAGGCTGTCGCAGGGTGAACCACCGCCACTTACGGTGAACTGGTGCTGCGGACCGGGAGCGAAGTCCCCTACGTTCTGTCCATCGATCACAATGGTGTAATCCCCGGCGTCCAGTTGCCCGACGGGTACGACCTCCGTGTGCGGCACGATGACCGTAGCGCCACCATCATCCGCAGCAGCGATGGAAATGGTGACCACGCTTCCGATCACGGTGGCGGAGGCGCTCACCACGTAAGCGCCTGTGCTGGAAAGGCCACCTGTCAGGGCGACCGAGACATTGTCCTGGTCGCTGGTGGGGGAGGGCTGAACGGCGATCGCGTCGATGTAGAAGTAGGTCTGTGCCCGGGCAGATCCAAGGAGAACTGCACACAGGAGAAGTGTAAGGGTCGGTTTCATGGTCCGGGTGAATTGGGTCGTTAAGGGTATGACGTGATCATGTCGTCCAACGCTGCCTGGTCGCACTAGGCGTTGATGGAACCAACGACAGCCGCCGCGACCAGACCAAAGCCCAGGAGCACACCATAGATCACGATGATCACGGCGACCTTCCAGGCGGTGTTCGTCCAGGACCGTTGATGGACCGTGTGGGCAGCCCAGAAGAGGTAGCCGAGGGTAAGGGGTATCAACATGCTGTCCGACCAGCTTCCTGCTCCCAGGATGCCCAGAAGCAGGGAAATGCCGAAGAGCAGATAGAGCACGGTGTGGAAGTACAAGGCGAAGACAAGGTGTTCCGTGTAGAACACCCCGCTGCGCCAGTAGAGCAACTTCAGGAGAAGGGCGAAGAGCGGCAATATCACGAACATCACCTTGCTGAAGGTGCTGAGCAATTCCTGGACGAACGCTTCCTTTCGAAGGCTGTTGCCGCTCAGGTTCAGCGCCAGGCGGATCATCGTCCGGTTGATGAGACTGGGGGTGACGCCACCGGCCACCATGGTGCTGTCCAGGATCTCGTTGGTGATGCGTGGCATTGCGGAGAGGGCGATCAAAGTGCTGTCCGTGATCTGCTGGTCATCACCCAACTGCAGTGTCAGGCCGTTCGCTTCGCGGGGCTCTCCTTCGGATGGGTTCACGACCACCACCGGCCCTTCATCGGCTTGCAGGCGTGCGGTGGCCCATGCAAGGAGCAGGAAAAAAAGCACGCTGGTGAAGAGGTAGAGCCTGAGCGGATGGACGTAACGTACCCGCTTGTTCGCATTGAACTCCTTGATCACCCGCCCCGGCGGCCAGAACAGGTCGCGCAAGGTGCGCAGCAGCTTGGTGTCGAAGTTGAACATGCCCGAAAGCCATTCCACCACAAAATGCCGGACCGGCAGCTTGTGGGTGTGGTTCTCCTGGCCGCAGCGCGCGCAGAAGTTGGCATCGGCCTCCAGGGCACGCCCGCAGTTGGGGCATTCCGGCCGCTTGATCCGCTTGCGCGCCATCCCGGATCAGCTCTTCATGTTGTCGAACTGCAAGGGCACATCGAAGTCCTGTTCCCGGCATAGGGCCATCACCTCCTGCAGGTCGTCGATCTTCTTCCCGGTGACCCGGATCATGTCGTCCATGATCTGCGGCTGCACCTTCAGCCCGCTGTCCTTGATGGCCTTCACGATCTTCTTGGCGGTCTCGCGCTCGATGCCCTGTTTCACCTTGATGATACGGTACAACGACTTACCGCTGGGCACAGCTTCCTCGCTGAGGTCGTAGCTCCGCACGTCCACCTTCTGTTTGCCCGAGCGCTCCAGCAGTACGTCCAGGACCGAGTCCAGCTTCATGTGGTCGTCCGTGCTCAAACGGATCGTCAGCGCCTTCTTGTCCAGTTCGATGGTGGTGTTCGTCCCGCGCAGGTCGTAGCGCGTATCGATCTCGCGTTTCACCACGTTGATGGCGTTGTCGAGCATCTGGATATCGACCTTGGAAAGGATGTCGAGGCTGGGCATGGGTGTAGTGTTTTCGGACGTGTAAAGATGCAAAACCCAAGCAGAACGGGCGTTCTGGGTCGCCCGATCGTCCAGATGGTATCGACCAAGGACCGGAGCGGTTACTTTGGGGCCGCGCTTCCCCTGCGGCACTGCATCCGTCGCCGATCCACGCCATGAACGAACGCTCCGCACCCCGGCCAATGGCAGGATCAAGGGAGAACACCGGTGTGAGCATCGTTCACGTGGAAGGTGCCTCTGCGTTGCGCATATTCATCCATCTATCGGCGAACTTGCCCGATCGCAGGGCCAACTATGTACCACCCGTGTGGGCCGACGAGGAGGCCTTTCATGATCCCGAGCGCAACACGGCACTCCGGGACTGTTCCTTCATCCGCCTGCTGGCCTATCGGGACGGTTCGGCGGTGGGCCGGGTCATGGGGTTGGTCCATCATGCCTACAACCGTCTGCATGGGGAACGCAGCGCGCGCTTCCACCAATTGGATGCGGTGAACGACCCGGCCGTTGTGCGTGCCCTATTGCAGGCCGTGGAGCAATGGGCCTCAGGCCTGGGCATGGACAGGGTCGTCGGTCCTTTCGGGCTAAGTGACAAGGATCCCCAGGGATTTCAAGTGCAGGGCTTCGAGCATTTGCCGGTGCTGGCCACGCCCACCAATCCGCCGCACCTGCCGGAGATCCTCTCAGCGCTGGGATATGCGCCCTTCTTCGATGCCCTTTCGTACCGCCTTCCGATTCCCGATGAGCTTCCGGAGATCTACTTCCGCATCGCTCAACGGGTCACCGACCAAGGGCATTTCCACCTGGTGCCCATCACCAGCAAACGTGCGCTTCGACCCTGGGTGCTGCCTGTGCTCCGGCTCGTGAACATGGCCTACGCCGACTTGTACGGCTTCATCCCCATGACCGAGCTGGAGATGAAACACCTCGCGGACCAGTACATGGTCCTGCTCGATCCCCGTTTGGTGAAACTGGTGGTGGACCAGCACGATGAACCCATGGCCTTCGTGGTGGCGATGCCGGACATGAGCGAGGGGCTGCAACAGGCACGCGGACGCATCTGGCCCTTTGGTTGGTGGCATATCCTGCGGTCCATGCGGCGCTCACGACAGCTCGATCTGTTCCTGGGGGCTGTGCATCCTTCCGTACA
This sequence comes from Chryseobacterium gleum, assembly GCA_945872795.1. Taxonomy (GTDB): domain Bacteria; phylum Bacteroidota; class Bacteroidia; order Flavobacteriales_F; family PHOS-HE28; genus PHOS-HE28. The sequence goes on along the minus strand of CAMCAZ010000026.1, from coordinate 12,480 downwards.
GGGTAGAGGGCTCACCTGCCTGCTGGGCGTGGAACTGATGGCCGAGGCCCGTCGGAGAGGTATGGAGGTGATGGACAGCCACCTGGTGCTCGAGAGCAACGTGCGGATGCGCGCGGAGCTGGAACGATTGGGTGCCTCGATCTACAAACGTTATCGCGTGTTCCAGCGAACGTTGTAGTTCCTTCAATGCCTGAAGTGCACGAAGAGCCGGCCGAAGTTGTCACCGTCCTTCTCGATCCGGTGGTAGAGCTTCTTCACCGCCGGTTGCTGCAGGTAGCGGATCACTTTCTTCTTCAGCTGGCCACTGCCTTTTCCGGGAATGATCTCCACCAGTGCAATGCGTCGGTCGATGGCATCCTGGATGATCTCTTCCAACGCCCGGTCGATCTCGCGGCCTTTGTTGAAGATGTCGTGCAGATCGAGCTTGAGCTTGGCCATGGCGCGAAACTACCCACCCGGTCTCAGATCCGGGCCTGGTAGGTGTACAGGTCGAAATAGCGGCCCTGCTTGGCGATCAGCGTGTCGTGGGTGCCGCGTTCAGCGATCAGGCCATGCTCGATCACCAGGATCTCCGTCGCCTGGCGGATGGTGCTCAAGCGGTGTGCGATCACGAAGGTGGTGCGGTCCTTCACCAGCTCGTTCAAGCTCTTCTGGATCAGGGCCTCACTCTCGGTGTCCAGGTTGCTGGTGGCTTCGTCCAAGATCAGGATCCGTGGGTCGGCCAACATGGCGCGGGCGATCGCCACCCGTTGCCGTTGCCCTCCGCTGAGCTTCACCCCTCGCTCACCGATCACCGTCTCCAACCCAAGCTCCAGTCGGTCGGTGAATTCGTTGACATAGGCGGCCCTCACGGCCTTCCGGAGCTGGTCCTCAGTGGCGTTCGGTCGTGGGAAGAGGATGTTCTCCCGGATGGTGCCCTCGAAGAGGAAGTCGTCCTGCAGCACCACGCCCAAGTGCTGGCGATAGCTGCTCAGCCCCACCTTGCTCAGGTCGTGACCATCCACGGTCACCCGGCCGGATGTGGGGTTCAGGAAGGTGGCCGCCAGCCCGGCGATGGTGCTTTTACCGCTCCCCGATGTGCCCACCAGTGCGATCACGCTCCCCGCCTTGGCCTCAAAACTGATCCCGTGCAGCACCTCCTTGCCTTCGTCGTATGCGAAGTGGACATCGTCAAAGACGATATCGCCCTTGATGGAGCCCAATTTCAACGGCCGCTCGTCGGGGATATCCTCGGGATCCATGTTCATCAGTTCCTCGGTACGGTCAAGGCCTGCGAAGGCTTCGGTGAGCTGGCTGCCGATGTTGCTCATCTGCACGATGGGGGCGATCATGAATCCGAGGTAGAGCGTGAAGGCCAGGAATTCGCCCAAGGTGAGCTGGTCGTGGATGATCTGCCAGCCGCCGATGCCCATGATGCCCGCGCTCGCCAGGCCCAGCAGGAAGGTGCTGCTGCTGGTGATGAACGCCGTGGCCGTCAGGCTTTCCTTCACGTTCTGGAACAGGCGCTCCACACCCACCTCGAAGTTCCGGTTCTCCTGCTCCTCCGCGTTGAAGCCCTTGATCACCCGCACCCCGTTCAGTGTTTCGGTCAATCGCCCCGTGACCTCCGCGTTGATCACTCCGCGGGTCCGGAAAATGGGTCGGATGCGGGCGAAGGCCTTCATGGCCACAAAGGCGAAGATGCCCACGGGCACCAAGGTGTAGAAGGTCATCAAGGGACTGATCCGGATGAGCAGGACCAGGGAAATGATGGCCGTGAAGGTGCCACCGACGAGTTGGACCAAGCCGGTTCCCACGAGGTTCCGTACACCCTCCACGTCGCTCATGATGCGGCTCACCAGTGCGCCGCTCTTGGTGTTGTTGAAGAAACTGATCGGCAGGGAGAGGACCTTGCGCTGCACCTGTGCCCGCAGCTGGCTGATCAGCAATTGGGCCTCCACGCTCAGCAATTTCGTAAGCCAGAAGCTGGTGAGGCTCTGCACCACGATGGCGACCACCACGGCGCCGAGCAGCCACCACAGGAGCTGAACGTCCTTGTTCACGATCACATCATCGATCAGGAATTTCGTTGCCCCCGGCAGTATGAGGCTGGCCAGGCGACTGATGACGATGAGGCCCAAGCCCAGCAGGACGTGCCGGCGTCGCGGCCAGATGAATTGCCAGAATGCCGTGCGCCACGTCACGGAGGAACGGGCCTTGGGTAGTTCTCCGCCGGCTGCCCGGATCTGTGCGCGCGGGCCGTTCGGCGTCCGTTCGGCGCGGGATGAAGGGAATTTATTGGGGTTCAAGGGCGATAACGGGATGAATGCGCCGCCTAAGGCAAGTGGCGGGCCACAGCGAAGCGAGCGGACGGATCGTCAGTCGCCCCAAGGTATCTTTCCGCCATGGCGCACAGCTCCTCACGCGTTGTTTTGACCGTCGATGCGGTCATCACGGATCATCACGGGCGGATCCTGTTGATGGAACGGGGAACCGAGCCCTTCCGAGGCTCCTGGGTCTTGCCCGGTGGGCTGGTGGACCCGGGGGAGACCGTGGAGGAGGCCGTGGTGCGGGAGGTGCGGGAGGAATTGGGGCTGACCGTGGAGGTTGTGCGGCTGATCGGTGTTTTCTCAACGCCGGGTCGGGACCCACGCGGTTCCTTCGTGAGCTTGGCGTTCCATGTGCGGATCACCGGAGGCGAGGTCATTGCCACGGAAGAGGCCCCTGCGCATCGATGGCTGGCGTCCGGAGAGCAGGTGTCCATGGGTTTCGATCACGCGGCCATCCTCCAGGTTTTCCGAGGCCAATAGGGTCGCGCCGTAACCCGGACCGGGTGTTTGGGCTTCCCAGTACAGCAGGGTGACAGGCTGACCTGAACACACCAATGGCACGGATTATGCGTTGTTCGCTTATCATGGAACGAGTAACGACCGTACAACTTACCCTGCTGGTGGATGCGTCCCCGGCCGTGATCTGGAAGGCTTTGACGGATCCGCAATTGACGAAATTGTACCGGGAGGGGTTGCAGGCCCGAAGCCGCTGGGAGCGTGGTGCGCCCCTCCAGTGGGTGGACCTCACCGAGGGTCAGGAGAACATCCGTGCCCAAGGCATCGTGATGACCGCATTGAACGAGCAGCGCCTGCGTTACACCGTTCTGGAACTGGACGGGGGCCTGCCCGACGAACCTGCCAGCTACACCACGGTGGATATCTCCATGGAGGTGGAGCGCGATGGCCGGACGCGCATTCAACTCTGGCAGGGCGATTTCGCAGGCCTGCCACAGGATGTACGTCGTGCGCGTGAAGCGGGCAAACAGTGGGTGGAGGCATTGGTCGGTTTGAAGCGGACGGCCGAGGAGCAGCAAGGAGCGATGGCCGCCTGATCGGCGGAACAGTAGAGCTTTTCCGGAGGCTCGGTGTGCGATAGGAGGAGCACCTGTGGGGAGTTTCCTGCCCACTTCCCCGGAACATGCCGACCTTGCGCCCATCCTGAGCGACGCCACACATGAAAATTCGGATCAATAAGCTCCTGGACCGGGCGCTGATACCTGACAATGGGGGTGAGCTCCTGTTGTATCAGCGGAACGACGAGTTCTCCATCGAAGTCGTCGGTATCGCCGGTGAACTGATGTCCACCGCCCTGCATGGTTCGGAGGATGCCTTGGCCGAGCTGGCGCTTTCCAAGCTGAAGTCACCGGCCACCGCCCGAGTACTGATCGGCGGGCTGGGGATGGGCTTCACGCTGGCCACGGTGCTCCGCCTTGTCGGCGACCAGGGCAAGGTCGTGGTGGCCGAACTGGTCCCCGAGGTGATCAAGTGGAACCAAGGTCCGATGGGCGAGCGCTCCGGCATGCCTTTGAACGACCCACGCACGGTGGTCCATAACGGCGACGTTCTTGAACTGATCCGAGCCGGCAAGGGTACCTACGACGCCATTCTCCTTGACACGGACAACGGTCCCGAAGGCCTCACCCAGGCCCGCAACAACCGTCTGTATTCGCACCGCGGCCTTCGCTCCGCCTATGATGCGCTGAGCCCAAGAGGCGTTCTGGCGGTCTGGTCCACCGATCCCAATGCAGCGTTCACACGCCGCGTGGGAATGGCCGGATTCCGGGTGGAGGAGCAAAAGGTGTTCGCACACCGCGACAAGGGGACCAAGCACCATCTCTGGTTCGCGACAAGGCCCTGAGCCGGTCGTATGCTTGAAGTTGAGCGCTCTACACTACTTCGGTAGCGGGCTTCCCACTGCAACAGCGCAATCATGACCGGGCTCACCATGGGGTGGGTTCATGCCAGTAGGGGTAAGGCTTGCCCCGGTAGCGGGTTGGGTGCCCATTTGAGGCATGGTGATCTGTTGCGTGGTCGGTATCTGGTCCACCGGACCCGACGAAGGTGGTGTTCCCGATAGTGAGGCGCCCACGGGTATCTCGCATCGATGACCAGGTTCGCCGTGTGGCGGGTTCGGGTCCGTCACCGCGCTTGTGCTGGCCGAAGGCGCTTGAGCATCCATGGGTGCCGAGGTGGTCGGTGCTGTGGTCGAGGTGGCGGTGTCCGTAGCGTTCTCCTGCTGTTGGGTGCAGGCGGAGAGAGTGACCAGTAGCGAAAGTCCGAGGAGGTGGATGGGTTGCATGATGAGGCCTCGCCGGGATAAAGTGAGGCCGCCGGAGAGCGTTACAAGATAGGTGACATCCATGCGGGTCTTTGATATCGCACCGCTATAATTCGGCTTGCGTGGTGGTGCGGCATCTCCGCGTGGTTGTTCATGATTCCGGTACACAGCATCGGTCTCCTTGCCACACTGCATAAGCGTGCTCGCCATGCGCTTACTTGAACACGTTGGGAACGAGCCAATACCTGCCCGCGGTCAGATCCGCACCTGGTGCATCCTTCCGATCATTTCCACCTGCTTCGTGGGCATCGCCGCCTGCTTTGCAAAGGACTTCCACTTCCGCACGCCGGCCTTCATCTCGTCGATGATCGCCGCGGCCTTCTTGATGTTCATGGCCTTCGCCACGGTCAGCAGGTCCTCGCGGGTGATGTCCGTGCGCTTGCCGTTCACGCTCATCTGGTGCTGCCGTAGCCACAGGCTTTCCGGGTGGTAGGCGTAGGTCACGTCGTAGGCCGGTGCCAGGTGCCAGTCGCCCTGCGGGTCCATCAGGAAGCTGATGTTCTTCGTGTGGTCGTCGCGGTTCATGGCCACCACGTTGAAGCACATGCGGCGGAACAGCTCCACCGCGGCCGGGTAGGGCAGGCCCAGCAGCCGCATCACCTGGAAGGCCTGCTCGTAGCTGTGCGCGAGCGGCTGGTTGTAGTCCATGTGCGCGATGCCGCAGAGCGTGGCCATGTGCAGCTTGTGCACCGTGCCTTCCGCATCGCGCACGCGGTCGAAGCGTTGGGTGAGGAAGTGCGCGCGACCGCGCTCTTCCAGCAGGCGACAAGGCATCATCTCCACACCGCAGGCCCGCGCCATCAGGTGGTAGGCATACTCGATGCGGCCGTAGCCCTTGGGGTCACCGAGCTTCTCGTTGGTCACCCCGTCGAACTTGATCAGGCAATAGGTGAAGCCTGGCAGCCCGTCGATCTGGCCACTGCGCACCTCGCCGGTCTCCGCGTTGAAGGCCACGATCGCCTTGGCCCGCGCGCCGCCGGCCGAAGTGCCCACCTGCAGGATGTCCAGCAAGGCTTCGGCGCGGCCCTTCCTCTTGTTCGTGGCGAAGGCTTCGCGTTGGTACAGCACGTTGTTGGCCACGCGCACCAGCTCCTCCACCTCCAGTGCATCGCTGCTCGCCTCCCAGTCGTTGTGGGCCGGCTCGAACTCCAGCGCGCCCATACCGCGGCGACCGGTGTAGCAGAGGCGTTCCACGGGGTTGGCACTGCCGGGCGTGCGCCGCTGGGTGGCCAGCCACGCGTTCAGGATCTGCTCGCCGAAGCGGTCGGGCAGGCTGTCGGCCAGCAGGCCCGGCAGCCCGCGGAAGGTCTCGTCGCGTACATCGCCGAAGCTGAACACCTCGTCGCCTCCGCGCGCCTGGGCCAGCGGCATCATGATCGGCGCCACGTCCAGCCCGCTCTGCGTGAATGCGCGGTCGAATTGGAAGGTGGCGCGTTGCAGCTGGTCGTCCCACACCACCACGCCCACCACCTGGCCCCACAGGGTCACCTTGGCGTGCGTTACCATGTGCTCTTGGGTTTGGGCGGCACCACTGCGGGCTTCTTACGCCCGGCGCGCTTGCGTTGCTTCTTCAGGTATTTCTCCTGCGCCTCCACCAGCATGTAGGGCGTGGGCTGCGGCTCCTGGTGGAAGCCATCGAGCACCTCCAGCCGCCCGATGGCGCGCAGCACCTGCACCACGGTGAGCAGGGTGGCGGCCCTACCGGCCTCCAGCTTCACCACGGTGGTGCGGTCCAGGCCGGCGCGGGTGGCCACCTCGGCTTGGCTCAGGTTGCGCTCCAGCCGCATGCGCCGCAGTTCCGTGCCCAGTTGCTCCACCGCCTGGGTGTCGCTCAGGCCTTGCCAGTAGATGTTGCTTGTAGCCATCGTAAACAGCGTATCAGTTCATTAACGATGCGTTCACGCCACAAATATACGCATTCTTCCAGCGGTGCGTTCCATCCCAACGATGCCCAAGAGCATCAAAGTATGAACAAACGTCTAATAATGATGCGTACGAGCATCTAATGATGAACGGGGATCAGATGGTGGGACGATCAGAAGATCGAATGCCGGGGGCAGGTCAGGTGGCCCATCGTCTGATTCTCTGATCGCCCGATCGTCTGATCGGCAGGAGGGCGTGCCCCGGCTCAAGAGCAGCCGGGTCCGGCTCTTCGCTTCAAGTCCGCACTCGTCATCAAGGCCTCGAGCCGGGCTCCTCGCTTGCGGGCTTTCCGCTTCAATCCGTCACGAGGAATGCACAACTCAAGCACACGGCGAAAGCGTCAGTTCATTTGAGGAAGGCCTCCATTGCGTCACGGGAACCAGACTCGATAAGCACACTCTTCTCAGCTTCGTCGAAGACGGCAATGAAGGCTGCGTGCTTCTGGTCTTCGGTCATGTCAATCATGCCGATCATGTGCTTACTCCATATCTCCCAAAAGGGAACGGAACCAAACGAATCCAAGCCGCGATACTTGGTTAGGCTGTTCGCGGCAATCTTCATGACTTGTGCTGCACCGGCCTCTTTGATCGCATCCGACGGTATACCCCAATCCTTAGTGGTTGTGCAGTCAGTGTAGAAGCCCAGTTGCTTAATATCATCCAACCCATCGCTCCACTTGTCAATTGATGCGGCAGGGGCAACAGAGTGCCGAGTAAGTGGTTGTAGGGCACCCTTGGTCATTTGCAGATGCACATGATTATTCTTGTGCTTGTGATTCCGGTATCCCTTCCAGATGAGCCTTAGGTCCTGCTTGTTGGTCGTGGTCAGTAGCAGTGGAAGTAAGAACACTTTGCCGACCTCCTCGATACTCAGAACGGCCAGTGATGCAGCACGAGCGAAGCGCCCTTGTTTGAAAAGGATCTCTGCCTCATCGTATAGCTCCTGAGCGTTACCGAAGGCGGCATTCACGCCTTCGGCCACCTTCTCTGCGGAAAGCGAACCCCAGTGTTGGACCTCCTTCAACTTGGCCATTACGATCTCAATGTGCGCAATGCCCAGCGTGTTCCCAGAACGAGCAAGCGCAACGGATAGACCAATACGAGCAGCACGATCGCGGCCCACTTCACCACTGCCCATTGCTTGGCCCCGCTCCACAGGCTAGTCCGAGCGTCATTCTCTTCCTTGCGTAACTCGTCCACGGTTGCTCTCTGTGTCGCGAGCGCATCCAACGCTTCTTGCGTTGGCGGCACCGGCTTGCGCTGGAGAGTGTAGAGCAACTCATCGAAGGCGCAGATAAGCACGTTGCGTTGTGCCAAGTGGTCATATGCGTTACGCAGATTCTCATGTGCAGGCGATTCGTGCATGACGGTCTTCGAAAAGGCCAATGCCATCTGGTAAGACACCGAATCGCCCACAGTCGAGTAAGCGGCGCTGACAATCTCTCCGAGACCTTGGTGTTCATTCAGTAACAACGCATCCAACAAGACTGCACTGCTGGAGCGCCTAGGGTCATGTGATTCACGATGAAGCAAATTCCGAGGTCTCCCTTTCGTAGGGTTCGCGTAGAGCATACCCATGACATCGGCCATATCAATCCGACCCATCGAGGATGGAAAGCCGATGACGATGCCATCAGGTGTTTTAACCTCAATTGGCGGTTCTTCAAGTCCTGCCCAGTTTCGTCGCGCTTCCTTCAAAATTGGATTTGCCATTCGAGATTTCATCCGACTAGCTACGGTCAGTTCTTCCATTCTCGACTGAGAATAGTAGCCGGTTTCTCTGAGGGTGTTGAACAAGCACGCGAGATAGATTCGACTGAAATCGCTGAGCAGGTCGTCCATTGAATAGGACCCAGAACCAATATGCAAAGGGCGTTGGCCAATGAATACATCTGGGTGCCCGTGCACAAAGGCAGTGTCGAACAGTTCGATGAAATTGAGGGAAACAGAATCAGTTTCTGCCCGGAGGGAATCTAGAACCATTAATTGCTCTGCATGCTCACTTCTGATGTTGTGGATGCGTTGGCTCAGCCAGACGTTGCGTGTCCAACCCACAAGCGCTACGAGTAACACGACCACAACGCAGCCGACAAGCAGCAGGAACTCTTTGGCAACGATGCGCTTCATGTGTGTCGAATGTAATGGCATCAGTTCAAGACGAGGCGATAGCGCCTCTTGATGTTCATATTGTAGAAGCTCCCGAACGATGAGGCTTCTTTGAACCCCTGCCACACTGCAACTGGCACGTCAACGTGGATGTAGTCCCGGTCATCGGTGCGGAGGATGAAGAATCCGGTTGCGCCATCGCAACTGTAGAACTCGGAACCTCGGACCCATGAGCTTTCATCCGTGTTCTGTTCTTCGGCGATGCGGAAGGACGCCGACCGGATTCGATCCATCGCCTCGGTGTAGGAGGTGAATGACGTCTGAAGATCAGCGCAACTATTTCCAATAGGTGCTTTGGCCTCATCAACACGGTCGCTGTTTTCGGTGGACGAACCACTATCGGTGCTGCACCCGGAGAACAGGACAACAGTCCCAAAAAGAAATGTGATTAGCGAACGGGAGCCTCGCGTGAGCGATTGAAGCGGAAATCCCGCAAGCCCGGTAATCCGGGCGCGGAGTTGCAGCGGAAAGCGCGACGGTGAGGCTCTGCGAACCGGCACGCCCAAATCATCAGAACCGCCCATCATCATCGTGCCATCAATTTCGCAATGATCCCCTTCGCCGCCACCGGGATCCTCGTCCCCGGCCCGTACACATCGAAACACCCCGCATCCTTCAGGAATTGGTAATGGTCAGGCGGGATCACACCACCGGCCACCACCAGGATATCCGGGCGCTTGTAGGTCTCCCGCAATTCCTTGATCACCTCGGGTACCAGGGTCTTGTGGCCACCGGCCAGGCTGCTGATGCCGAGCACATGCACGTCGTTCTCGATGGCCTGCTTGGCCACCTCCTGCGGGGTCTGGAACAGAGGACCGATGTCCACGTCGAAGCCGATGTCGGCGAAGCTGGTGGCGATCACCTTGGCGCCGCGGTCATGCCCGTCCTGGCCCATCTTGGCCACGAGGATGCGCGGGCGGCGTCCCTCGGCTTTCGCGAATTCATCGGCGAGGCGCATGGCTTCCTTCATCTCGGGGTCCTGCATGCTTTCGGCTGAGTAAACACCGCTGATGCTGCGGATCACCGCGCTGTAGCGGCCATAGGCTTTTTCGAGGGCATCGCTGATCTCGCCCAGAGTAGCGCGGTTGCGGGCGGCGGTGACGGCGAGTTCCAAGAGGTTGCCCCGCGCGGGGCTCTCGCTCTTGTCCGATGTCTTATGTCCTATGCCAGATCCGGCAGTTGGCATAGGACTTAAGACATCGGACAGCCCTTCATCTTTCGCTGCCCCAGTCAATGCTTCCAACGCCTCCTTCACCTTCTGCTCATCCCGCGCCTCCTTCATCTTCTTCAACCGCGCGATCTGCGACTCCCGTACCGCCGAATTATCCACCTCCAGCAGTTCCATCTTCGTCTCGTCGTCCGTCACAAAAGCGTTCACGCCGATGATCCTGTCCTTGCCGGTGTCGATGCGGGCCTGGCGTTTCGCGGCGGCTTCCTCGATGCGCATCTTCGGCAGGCCGGTCTCAATGGCCTTGCTCATGCCACCGAGCTCCTCCACCTCCTTGATCCGCGCCCAGGCCTTGTGCACCAGCTCGTGCGTGAGGCTTTCCACGTAGTAGCTGCCACCGAGCGGATCGATCCACTTGGTGATGCCGCTGTTCTTCTGCAGGTAGAGTTGCGTGTCGCGGGCGATCTTGGCGCTGAAGTCGGTGGGCAGGGCGATGGCCTCGTCGAGCGAGTTGGTGTGGAGCGATTGTGTTCCGCCCAACACTGCCGCCAGCGCTTCCACCGTGGTGCGTGCGATGTTGTTGAAGGGGTCTTGCGCCGTGAGGCTCCAGCCGCTGGTCTGGCAGTGCGTGCGCAGCGCGAGGCTCTTCGGGCTGGTGGCGCCGACCTCCTTGAGCATCTTCGCCCAGAGCAGTCGACCCGCCCGCAGTTTGGCCACTTCCATGAAGAGGTCCATGCCGATCCCCCAGAAGAAGCTCAGGCGGTTGGCGAACTCATCCACCTGCATGCCTTGCGCGATGCCCGTGCGCACGTATTCGATGCCGTCCGCCAGCGTGTAGGCGAGCTCCAGGTCCGCGGGCGCGCCCGCCTCGTGCATGTGGTAGCCGCTGATGCTGATGCTGTTGAACTTGGGCATCTTCTTCGCGCAGTAGCTGAAGATGTCGCCCACGATGCGCATGCTCGGCCCCGGCGGATAGATGTAGGTGTTGCGCACCATGAACTCCTTGAGGATGTCGTTCTGGATGGTGCCCTGTAGCTGTTCGGGGCTCACGCCCTGCTCTTCCGCCGCCACGATGAAGAAGGCCATGATGGGCAGCACGGCGCCGTTCATGGTCATGCTCACGCTCATCTTGTCCAGCGGGATGCTGTCGAAGAGGATCTTCATGTCCTCCACGCTGCTGATGGCCACACCGGCCTTGCCCACATCGCCTTTCACGCGCGGGTGGTCGCTGTCGTAGCCACGGTGCGTGGCCAGGTCGAAGGCGACGCTGAGGCCCATCTGACCTGCAGCGAGGTTGCGGCGGTAGAAGGCGTTGCTCGCTTCGGCCGTGCTGAAGCCCGCGTACTGCCGGATGGTCCAAGGGCGGATGGCGTACATGCTGCCGTAGGGGCCACGCAGGTAGGGCGGGATGCCGGCGGCGTAGTACAGGTGCTCCATCCCGTCCAGATCCACGCGGGTATAGAAGGACTTCAGGGGGAGCTCTTCTCGGTTCGGAATGCTGGCTGCTGGCTCTTGGCTGCTGGCTGCTAGCTGCTGGCCGCTGGCTGCTGGCTGGTCCGCGTTTTCCTGCGGGTTCAGTGCTTTGGCGAGCGTGGTGGTGAGTTGCTCCAGGGTGTAGCTGCCACCCAGTGGATCACCGACCCGGTCCAGGAAGCTCTCGTCGCGGAGGAGGTTGTGGATGTTGCGGACCACCCGACGCGCGAGGACATCGCCTTCGGGTAGGGCCGGAGCGGGGATCGTGAGCCCGTCGATGCCACCGGTGATCGCGCTGATGGCCTGGAGCGTGGCGCGGATCACGTTCTCGTGCGCCGAATTCGTTCCGGCAGGGTAGGAGACCACGGCTTGGATCCACGTGGTATGCGAGCAGTCGTGCTGCGGCTTGAACTCGTCCACGACCGCAGCCCAAGCTTCGCGGAATGCACGAAGTCGGGCGGCTTCGTAGAACAGATCATCACCCAGCTTGAACTTGAACTGAAGCCTTGCGCAGGCATCGTCGATGCTCAATCCTCGGTCCATCATGAACTGGAGTGCCTTCCGACCTCGTTCGATGGCGAGTCTTGGGATGGACATCCCGTGCTGCAGATCATCCACTTCGCTGCACCGTACACGGGGATAGCCCTTGAACAAGGCATTCACCTCCGTCAGTTCCGCATCGGGCCAAGGGATGAACAGGCTGAGGTCCTGATCCGGCACACCCTGTTGCCTGGCCTTGTCCAGTATCCAGTGGAGCACGGCCCTTGAACTGGAGGACAGTTGGAGGTCGATGGCTCCGAGCATGACATCCTGCAGCATCTCGGGCAGCCCGTCAGGCAGATCGCCTGTGGTGCACACACCATCGACCCCACCCATGAGCTCTTCCAAAAGCCTGGCGTTGGCGTTCGGTTCCCACGGTCCGATCTCCACCATCGCCCGCCAAGGGTTGCCGGACCGCTTCACACCGCGACGGCGATCACGGGTGGTTGCGTCCTCCGGTGCCATGTGGAAGGGCGAAAGCACCGTTCCCTCCACGGAAACGTTGAGCGTGTCCAAGGCCTTGTCCTTCAGTTCCTTGGTGATCACGGCTTCCCACTGCGCACG